>URMT01000007.1 GCA_900549005.1 uncultured Eubacteriales bacterium
TCGGCGCCGCCCGCCCGTATAGTTTTTTTAAAACAGCCTTATCGGCTCGGTTTTATTTTATACGCGCAGCCTGAACGAGTATATGTGGTTCAGCCGCTCCCTTACGAACAGCCTGTATTTTTTGCCCGCCGATTCAAACAGCACGTAAATCCTGTCGCCGTCCGAATACAGTCCCTCCGACATAGCGGGTATTTCGTAATCGGCCACAAGGTTCGCGCTGTCAAGGTAATAAACGCGCACGCTCTGTTCCTTGCCGCCTATCGTAAGTTTAATGGTTCCGTATTCGGTGTCGGTCGAGCTGAACGAATATACTAAAAGGTGCGAATTTTTAACCGCATAACTCTGCGAAAGCACTATGCGGGTGCCGTCGGAATTTATCGCCATTCCCTGAATTTCGTCGGTTATGCTGAACGCCCTGCTCGGCACGGTGGGGTTTGTAAGCGTGGCGCTGTATCTTAAAATCAGCGCGCAGTTTTTATCGCCCTCTGGGGTGGTAAGCCTGTGGCTCTGCTCGGTCTCGTAATTCCCCGGGCGGTAAAATTCGCCTACGTAAAAGTAGTTGTTGCGGTAGTAGCAGAACGAGGCGTTGCAGTTTGCGTTCCAGCTCGTCGTAACTTTAACCTCGCCGCCCTCTTCGTCGGCATTTGAAATCACGTCGGTGTATGCCAGCACGTAGATGGTACTTTCAGAAACCAGCCAGAACTTGCTGCCGTTGGTGGCAATTCCGCTTGCGTGCCCCGTGTAAGAAGCGCCGTCTTCCAGCTTTACGGTAACGTATCCCGTGTTTCCGTCGGCGTCGGTCATATAGATGCGCGAAGGCGCGCCGTCTGAAAAGTAGCCGCTCACAAACGTGTTGCCGCCGTAGCTGCACGCGCCCTGCGGCGTAACTCCGTCATCTAACCCGGGTATTTCGCTCTCCTGCCTGAATCTGTTTTCAAAATCGGGATATCTGTCGCCCAGGTACCAAATCAAAAGCAGCGCGCCCAAAGCAACCAGCACCGAGGCCACAACTGTCAGCACGGTCACGTATCTCTTTACGGGCGGTTTGATTTTGCCCTCGGCGGCGGGGGAGTCTTGTGTTTTTATCTGTACGGCGTTGCCGTTTTTGTTATTCAATGCAGTACTCCGAAAATCGTTGATGGTGATATATCACATAGTTTATCAGATTTTTTCTTTGAATGCAATACTTTTTTGAATAAATAATCTGCCGCCCTGCCCGAGTTGCGGGCAGAGCGGCAGATTATATGAATATGCATACGGCGGAATTTTCAGCCGCCGAATATTCCGCGCAGTATCATCCCGAATACGAATGTGGCGGCGGCGCCTATGAACGCTAAAAATATTTTGAACGTTATGTCGCGCCGCCTCTGCTTTTGCGCACGCTTGAAGGCGTATCCGCTCTCTTTCAGCGTAACAACGTACATTCTTTCGCCCTTTCTTTCGGAAGTTATCAGGTCGAAATATCCGTCCACGTGCAGGCTGAAAAGTATGTCGTCAAGGCTCTCGGAAGAAAATTCTGCCTTTTTGGGCATCAGAGAGAGTATGTCCGCCCGCGAAATCAGGCAGCAGTCGGTGCCGTCGCACAGTTCGTACACGGCCGACATCACCATATTTTCCCTTTTGGACAGCACTTCAAATCACCGCTATTGCGCATATAACCGCGCTCCCCGCCGCCCCGCCCAAAAACGCCGCCGCGGCGTATAATGCTACGGCAAATTTATTTATTTTCTCCTTCACTTCAATAACGGTGGGGGAGCGGTCGGGCAGTTTTTCTTCGCAGTTCTCTTCGGGCAGTTCGTTTTTAAGCGCCGCCACGCAGTACATATCGCCGCGCGCGTAGCGTATGTCTATATACCCCAGCTTTTGCAACTCTTTCAGCGCCCCGTCAATCTCGCCTGCGGCGCGCCGCTCGCCTTCGGGAATGGCGTCGGCAAACTCCGTGCTGTCTATAATGGCAAAGCCGCCGTTTTTGCAACTTTCGCTTATCTTGTAAAACAAAGCTCTTTTTACATCGTCCATCTATTATAAAATTGTGCCGCGGCTGTAAAAATTATGCAAAAGGGCGTGTATGCGCGCAAAATTTTTGCGCGCATACACGCCCCGAACAGTCATAATAAAAAGTCGCCGATGTGTCGTTAGTTGCGGCATATGTGCGGCCCAATCTGTAAAAATGCCCTTTCAGTTCTCCGCATTTTCGCGCAGTTCCCTGTGCGCGTCAGGCTCGGCGAGCGCCGTCTTGTAGTCGGTGTAAACCACAAACCCAGGCTTTGCGCCCGAAGGTTTTTTAACGTACTTTTTAAGCGCGTAATCCACAGGCACTTTGGTTCCGCCGCGCGCTTCGGAATAGTAGGCGCAAATCTCCGCCGCCGTCTTAATAACTTCGTCGGGCACTTCCCGCCCCTCGGCAATTATGCCCACGTGGGATGAGTGATACCTCTGCGTGTGCAGCCACACGTCGCTTTCGGCAAGTCCGCGGGTCAGCCGCTCGTTCTGCACGTTGTTTCTTCCCGCAATTATGGTGAACCCTCCGCACGAATACCTGCGGAAGGGCGCCTTGGGCGTCTCTTTTTTTCTGTTTTTTGCATTATTTTCCTGCGGTTTTATTATGCCCAGCGCAACAAGCTCGGTTTCGGCCTCTTCAAAGTCGGTTATGTCGTCGGCGGAATCAATCGCGCAGCGTATGCTCGCAAGGTATGCCTTTTCCTCCTCGGTGTCCTTTTTCTGCACGTCCAGCGCGGCAACCGTGCGTTTGAGTTTTGCATACCTCTTATAGTACTTCTGCGCGTTCTGCGCGGGGGTCAGCCTGGGGTCGAGCGCGATGGTTATCTCGGGCATATTCTCGTCGTAATAATTTACGGCTTTCAACTTGTCTGAACCCCGTTCAACGGCATATATGTTGGCGGTAATCAGCTCTCCTTTAAGTTTTACGTCCTCAATGTCGCTGCACTCGGCAAGGCGGGTAAGAATAATCGAAAGCCTCTTTTCGCACTTCTTTTCGGCTGTGCGCAGCGCCGAATCTATTTTGCGTTTTTTGTCGTCGAAGGCCTTCTTTCTGCACACGTAATCGTAGTATGCCGTCTGCGCCTCCAAAAGGGTGGGATAAGGTTTTTTGTCGCCGTAAAAACAGCACGCCTTAAAGTCGTTCGGCACGCCGTTTTTGTAAGTTACGCAGGGGGAGTAATATTTGCCCGCAACATAGTCGTAAATGTTCTGCGCCGCGGCGTTTCCTCCGAAGGCCGCCTCTATGTCCAGCGCGGTAGAGTAGCATATGCCCGTAATTCGGTTTGCAATAAAATCTGCCGTAGTCCCGCCGCAGACTGCGCCTTCCAGCGCCTTTAAATCGGTGGGGTCAATCTTGTCCTGCGGGGCGGGCAGTTCGTACTGCGCGCCCGTAAAAAGTATTCTCTTCGCCCCGCTTTCCAGCGAGGTGGTTTTCATTGCGCCCAGAATTCTGCCGCCTTCTGCAAGTATCACGTTGCTGTACTTTCCCATTATCTCGCAATAAAGCACTCGCTCGGCCCTGTCAAAGTCGCCTGCGCAGTCCAGCGTTATGGCGGCAATTCTTTCAAAGCCCGGCTGAACCACGCTCTTTATCACGGCGCCAGAAAGGTGTTTTCGCAGCAGCATACAAAAAGACTGCGCCTCTTTGGGATTGTGTTTTTCGGCCGCGCCTATGTTCAGCCTGCAATTTTGCGCGTGAGCGCATATTTCAAGTTTAACCGTACCGTTTGCGGTGTATATAAAAAGAGTAAGCTCATCCTTTTCGGGCTGGTTTATGCGCGTGACCTTTCCTCCGCGCAGCTTTCTGTCCAGCTCGGAAATAACGTATTTCAGTGTAAAAGCGTCCTGAGGCATAATTTACCCGCCGTTGAAAAGTTTACGGGCGGCGCACGGCCGCCTGAATAAAAGTATACTGTCAGTATAGCGCAAAGGCGGCTAAAAGTAAAATAATTATTTGGTCAAATACTCGTCTAAAACGCTTTTCAAAACTCAACTATTGTGTTAAAATGTTTTCTACGCGGTAATTTATATTTATATAATAGTTAAATGCGCGCAAAACGCAGGTTCCGCGCCGCCGCGGCAATACGGCTATAAAGATAAAAAAATTTTTTCGGAAAACAAAGATTTTTCTAACAGGAGTATTTATGAATTACACAACAGCACCCGCAGAAAAAAGCACGGTAAAGGTAACCATCACCTATTCCAAAGAGGAATGGGACGACGCCGTAAACAAGGCATACGCCCGCACGAGGGGCAAATACAGCGTTCCCGGATTCAGAAAGGGCAAGGCGCCCAAGCCCGTCCTTGAAAACTTCTACGGCAAGGGCGTATTTTTCGACGAGGCCTTCAATATCATATTCTCGTCTACCTACCCCGGCATAATCGAAAAGGAGAAGGAAAACTTCACCGCCGTAGGCGACCCTTCGCTCTCGGTTGAAGAAATCTCCGAAGAAAAGGGCGTAACCCTCACTGCGGTTGTTCCCGTAAAGCCCGATGTTGAAATAGGCGCTTACAAGGGTTTAAAAATAAGAAGTTATGAGTATAATGTTACGGACGAAGACGTGGATAAAGAGGCCGCCAAGATACTTCAAAGCAAGGCCGAAACGGTTGACGTAACCGACCGCCCCTGCAAGAGCGGCGATACCGTAAAAATCGACTTCTCGGGCAGTGTTGACGGCGTAAAATTCCCCGGCGGCACGGCAGAGGACTACGACCTTGAACTCGGCAGCGGCGCCTTCATCCCCGGCTTCGAAGAGCAGGTTGAAGGTATGAGCATAGGCGAGGAGAAGGACATCACCGTAAATTTCCCCGAAGATTATCAGGCCGACGACCTCAAAGGCAAGGAAGCCGTATTCGCAATCAAGCTCCACGGCATAAAGACCAGGGTTCTTCCCGAGCTCACCGACGAGTTTGTTAAGGCCAACGGCGGCTGCGAAACTGTTGAAGAATACAAGGCGAAGTGCCGCGAAAGGCTTGAACGTCAGGCTGCAACCAGAAGCCTCAACGAAACTGAAAACAGCATTTTGAAGGCCATCTGCGCCACCGCCAAGGCAGAAATTCCCGACGCTATGATAGAGCAGGAAATCGATAAGATGGTTCAGGACTTCTCTTACAGACTGATGTACCAGGGCCTCAAACTCGAAGACTACCTCAAATACACGGGCGCAACTATGGAACAGTTCCGCTCGCAGTTCAGGGGCAGCGCAACCGAGCGCGTTATGTCTACCCTCGTAATCGATAAGATTGTCCGCACCGAAAACATAAAGGCGGAAGAGGCCGACGTCGAGGCTAAGATTGCCGAACAGGCACAGTCGGTAGGCAAGACGGCGGAAGAGTATAAAAAGAACATCGACCCCCGCCAGCGCGAGTATATCGAAAGCGACATCGTCGTAACCAAACTGTTCGATTTCCTCAAAGCAAACAACGAACTTTATACCGGGGAAGAGAACAAGTAAAATATCTGAATTTGCCTTGCGCGGGCATTGCCCCTGCGTGCGGCACCGTAAATTTTCCGCGCCGCGGCGCATTTTAACGCCGCTATTGCGCAAAAAGGAGATTTTCCATATGAATATGCAGGAGAGAGGGGCGCTTGTCCCCTATATAGTTGAGCAGACTTCCCGCGGGGAGCGCTCGTACGATATTTACAGCCGCCTTTTGGAGGACAGAATTATCTTTTTAAGCGGCGAGATTGACGACGCTACCGCCAACACGGTGGTGGCACAGCTCATTTACCTCGAAGCCAAAGACCCTTCCAAAGATATATCTCTCTATATCAACAGCCCCGGCGGCAGCGTATCGGCCGGCCTCGCCATATACGATACGATGAACTACGTAAAGTGCGACGTATCCACCATATGCATAGGTATGGCTGCGTCTATGGCGGCGTTCCTTCTTTCAAGCGGGGCAAAGGGCAAGAGGTTTGCCCTTCCCAACAGCGAGGTTATGATTCACCAGCCCCTCGGAGGCGCACAGGGCCAGGCGAGCGACATAAAGATTGCCGCCGAGCACATTCTGCGCACCAGGCGCAAGCTCAACGAAATTTTTGCCGCAAATACGGGCAGACCCGTCGAGCAGCTCGAACGCGACACCGACAGGGATAACTATCTCTCCGCGCAGGAGGCTCTCTCTTACGGACTGATAGACAAAGTGTTCACAAAACGCTGAAAATAACTTGCGGCGCGGGCGGGAAAGTCAATTCTTTTTTTGCCCGCACGCCTTCGGCGTAAGTTTTTTTGCGTGTACGCCTTCGGCGGAACTTATTTATGTTTCCGCCGTAATTTCCCCCTACATACCGCCGCATTTTTGCGGCGAGGAGGTACTTTGATTAAATGAAAGAAAAAAGATACTGTTCCTTCTGCGGCAAACCCGAAGATTTGGTCAAAAAACTGATTACGGGGCAGAACGGCGCCTGTATCTGCGACGAGTGCATAGAGATTGCGCACGATATGGTAAAGGAGGAGGGCGACGAAACCTTCACTCCCGTGCCCCTTAAAAAACCCGCAGAAATAAAAGCTGAACTGGATAAGTATATAGTCGGCCAGGACGAGGCAAAAAAAGTTCTGTCCGTGGCGGTATACAACCATTATAAGCGCATAAACAACGCCGCCTCTTCCAAATCGAAGGACGACGAGATAGAGATAGAGAAGAGCAACATTCTTCTTTTAGGCCCCACGGGCTGCGGCAAAACGCTGCTTGCCCGCACGCTTGCAAAAATTCTCAACGTACCCTTTGCCACTACCGACGCCACAACCCTCACCGAGGCTGGCTACGTTGGCGAGGACGTTGAAAACATACTTTTAAAACTCATTCAGAACGCAGATTACAACATAGAGCGCGCCCAGCGCGGCATAATCTACATCGACGAAATCGATAAGATTGCCAGAAAGGGCGAAAACGTATCCATCACGCGCGACGTATCGGGCGAGGGCGTTCAGCAGGCGCTTTTAAAGATTATTGAAAGCACCGTTGCCAACGTGCCTCCCCAGGGCGGCAGAAAACACCCCCAGCAGGAGATGCTGCGCATAGATACTACCGATATCCTGTTCATCTGCGGCGGCGCGTTCGTCGGCCTCGACAAGATAGTGCAGAAGAGGAAGGATACAACTTCCCTCGGCTTCGGCGGGCAGGTAAAACTTGCCGACAACGAAGTTTCTTACGAAATGCTTGCCGACGTCAAGCCCCAGGACCTCACAAAATACGGTCTGATACCCGAATTTGTGGGCAGGGTGCCCATCGTGGTAAGCCTGCACCCGCTCGACGAAGATGCGCTCGTCAACATACTCACCCAGCCCCGCAACGCCATAATCAAGCAGTATCAGAAGCTGATAGCGCTTGACGGCGTAAAACTTACGGTAGAGGACGCCGCCGTGCGCGAAATAGCCAACACGGCCATACGTTTAAAGACGGGCGCGCGCGGACTCCGCACCATAATCGAAAGTTTTATGACTCCCGTAATGTATAAGCTCCCCTCAGAGCCCAACGTAGAGGAAGTCATCGTCACCCGCGACTGTGTGGCGAAGAATGCGGAGCCGAAGCTGGTTTATAAAAAATCCGCCTGAGTAAATAAAATTCATATAAGCGTCGCAATACGGTGTCGCGCTTACGGCTTCGTTCAGTCACTTACCTTTAAGTAAGCTCCTTCACGACTTCCGCACGCTTCTTGTCTTGCTCGCTTCTCTGAATTTTATTGGCAGGGCGTGGCAGTCTCGCTCGCATCTCCAAGGTTTTTAGGTGGGGTAAACTCCTTCGCACCTTCCGCCGGCTTCTCGTACTGCTCGCAACTATTAAGTTATTACAGGGGAGTGGTGTGAATCCAACAATATGTCATTTCGACCGAAACGAACGAAGTGAGTGAAGCGGAGAAATCTCAAAAAGCGAGCGGCAAAACCTCAACCACGAGCGGAGAAAACTTCACCGACTTACTGTCACAACAAAAATATTGCAAGCGGCAATGCCGCCTTTTTAAGGGGAGCGTTGTGCTCCCCTGTTTTTTTACAGAGTATCTATTATGCCTATTAAATTTTTTGACGAAATACCCGTAATCCCTATGCGCGGCAGGGTAATATTCCCGAATACAACGGTTTCGTTCGATGCGGGCAGGCTTATATCGCTCACCGCGGTCAAGCGCGCGGCAGAAGGCGATATGCAGTTGCTTGTGTGCGCCCAGCCCGAGTCTGAAAAGGACGAAATAACAGCGGAAGATATCTGCACCGTGGGCACTGTGGTAAAAATAAAACAGATAACCCGCCTTCCTTCCGAAAGCGTGCGCATTCTTGCGGACGGTCTTTACAGGGTGCGCGTGCGCAATTTTTCGTTCGACGAATGCTTTCTTGCCGATGCCGACGAAATAAAATCTGTTCACGGCGAACCTACCCTCGAAGAGGCGTATTTCCGCACCACCAAAGATATTATGCGCGACATAACCTCGTCGGAGAACAGAATCGGCAAGGATACGGTTGCCCGCCTCGACAGGTGCGGCGACCCCGACGAATACGTCAACATTGCCGCAAGCAGCCTTCCTCTGCGCGACGAAGTCAAGCAAAAAATTCTTGAATGCGACAACGTGACCGAAAGGCTCAGAATGCTTGAAAAGTGCCTCAACGACGAGTTGGAGGTAATGCGTCTTGCGCGCAAAATCAACAACGCCGTAAGGCAGAACATAGATAAAAACCAGCGCGAGTATTATCTGCGCGAACAGCTCAAAGCCATACACGCCGAACTCGGCGACGACGAGGACGAGCGCGAAGCGCTCACCGAAAAGATAAAGGCCAAGGGTATGCCGCAGGAGGTGGAAGAAAAGGCGCTTAAAGAAATTGCCCGAATGGACAAGATGTCGTCATCTTCCCCCGAATACACGGTTATACGCAACTACCTCGACTGGCTAATCGACCTTCCCTGGAAGGAAGAAACTGCCGACACCGAAGATTTGAAGGACGCGGTCAAAATACTCAACGACGACCACTACGGGCTGGAAAAGATAAAGGAGAGGATAACCGAATACCTCGCCGTGCTCAAACTCACGCACAGCCTCAAAGCGCCCATACTCTGCTTCGTAGGCCCTCCCGGCGTGGGTAAAACATCAATCGCCACGTCGGTTGCGCGCGCCCTCGGGCGCAAGTTCGTGCGTATGAGCCTCGGCGGCGTCAAGGACGAAGCCGAAATAAGGGGTCACAGGCGCACTTACGTGGGCGCAATGCCCGGGCGCATAATCTACGGCATAAAGAACGCGGGCTCGGTAAACCCCGTGTTCCTTCTCGACGAGATAGACAAGCTCTCTTCCGATATGCGCGGCGACCCCGCAAGCGCTCTTCTGGAAGTTTTGGACCCCGCGCAGAACAACACCTTCCGCGACAGGTACCTCGAAGTGCCTTACGACCTTTCAAAGGTGCTGTTCATAACTACGGCCAACAGCGTCGAAACCATACCTTCGCCCCTTCTCGACCGAATGGAGCTCATCGAGCTCAGCGGCTATACCGAAGAGGAGAAGTTGCAGATAGCAAAAAGGTACCTCATTCCCAAGCGCATAGAGGCCAACGGCCTTAAAGCGGGTGATATAACCTTTACCGAAGGCGCACTGCGAGCCATAATCGAAGGTTACACGCGCGAAGCTGGCGTGCGCACTTTGGAGCGCAGAATAGACGCCGTCTGCCGCAAAGTAGCCGTAAAGGTGGCGGAGGGCGCGTCGGCAAAGCGCAGAATCACGGCCGAAAGCCTTCATTCTCTGCTCGGCCCCGCAAGGTTCAGGCAGGAGAAGGATGCTCCCCGCCGCGACGAAGTGGGCGCTGCCACAGGGCTTGCGTGGACGGCGGTCGGCGGCACCACCCTCACCATAGAGGTTTCGGCAATGCACGGCAAGGGCGACATTCAGCTCACGGGCAAGCTGGGCGACGTTATGAAGGAGAGCGCCCGCGCCGCAATAAGCTACATCCGCTCCAACAGCACGCAGTACGGCATAGCCGATTCGGCCTTCGATACTACCGATATCCACATTCACGTGCCCGAGGGTGCAACCCCCAAAGACGGCCCCAGCGCGGGCATAACAATGGCAACGGCAATCCTTTCGGCATTCACGGGCAAACCCGTGCGCGGCGACATAGCAATGACGGGCGAAATTACCCTTTTGGGCAACGTGCTTCCCATCGGCGGGCTAAAAGAAAAGGCGCTCGCCGCATACCGCACGGGCGTTAAAAACGTAATCATTCCCGAAGACAACCAAAAAGATTTGGAAGAGATTCCAAAGGACGTCCGCGAAAAGATTAACTTTATACCGGTAAACAACGTAGGCGCCGTTTTCCACAACGCGATAGTGGGGCTTTAACGGCAAAAGGGCGGCACATATGCTTAAAATAACCGATGTAAAGTTTGTTATCAGCGCGGCTTCGAAGGCTCAGTTTGTCCGCGCGGACAAGCCCGTTATTGCCGTCTGCGGCAAGTCTAACGTGGGCAAGTCCAGCTTCATAAATATGCTTGCAAACCGCAAAAAGCTGGCAAAAGTTTCCAAGGACCCTGGCAGGACGCGGCTTGTGAACTACTTCGATTTCGGCCCGTTCATCCTTGCCGACCTCCCGGGGTACGGTTTCGCCAAGGTCTCCAAGGCAGAAAAGGCGCGCTGGGCGCGGCTTATGGAGGACTTTTTTGCCGACAAAAGCAACTGCGCGCACGCATTTTCACTGTGCGACGTGCGCCACAACCCCACCGCCGACGACGTGAATATGGTAAACTTTCTGTACGCGGGTCTGATACCGTTCACGGTAATCGCCACCAAGGCCGACAAGGTTTCGCGTATGGCGGGAATGAACGGTGTGAAAAATATAGCCGCAACTTTAAAATGCGGCACAGACGACGTTATACTTACTTCTTCGCAGACGCGCCTCGGGCTTGAAAAGGTATACGAGCGCATAGAGCGCGTAATTTCCCTTTACGGCAGCGGAGAAGAGCGAGAGGAGGATTTGATGCAGGCAACAGGGGAGGAAGAGTAAAGTGGAAGCCTTTCTCAGATTTATGACTTCGCCGTGGGGCATCGTTATATTTACGGTGGTCGCCCTCGCGGTTATAATATTTTTTCTTGCGGTCAATTACCGCTTTTTCACAAAGGCAGTGCTCGATTTTATCTTCGGGCTGATAGCGCTCATACTGATTTCGCCCTGCATAGCGGTGTGCGCCGTAATTTTAAAGAAGAAGGCGGGCAAAGTCTTTGAAGAGCAGTATATAATAGGCAAAAACGGCAAGTTTATTCCCGTACGCGTGTTCGCCTCGTATACCGCGGCAGACGGCAGGGAGTGCTACATATCCCGCAGCGCGCTCAGGTATATCCCGCTCGTTCTCGAAGTGGTATGCGGCAAACTCTCTTTAATCGGCCCCGCACCGCTGTCGCTTGCAGACGGTTCGCTGATTGACGACGAGTACGAAATGCGCTTCACCGTGCGCCCCGGAATATTTTCTGCGGCTGTGCTGTCCTTTCCCCGCCGTCCTCAGTACGAAGATATGTTCGCGTCCGACTGCGACTATGCTGCAAAGCGCAGCCTGTTTACCGACTTCAAGGCGTTTATAGTAAACGTTCTCCGCATAATGCGCGGAGAGGAGCAGGGCTACCTCACGGTTGGCAGAAGCGGCTACGCCGACGAGCTTTTGTCTGACGGCGCAATCACGCAGGAGCAGTACGAAGAGGCAAAAAAACTTGCCGAAGAGGAGCTTGAAGCGTCAAGGCGCGCCAAGTTCCGCGTTGGCTGATAAAAATTCAGCAGTTTCAATCTGTGGCGTTTTTAAAGTAAACAGTAAAAATAAGGTTAAATTGAATAGTAAAACAAGGCGTGCGCGGGTAAAACTTTTACCCGCGCACGCCGTTTTTTATATAGTGTTATAAAGTTCAAAATACAGGCTTTTATCTTTTCTGCCAATGGCGGCAGCCCGCGTGGAGAAATCTCAAACAACGTTGCCGCAAGGCAACTTATCACGCGCGGCGTGCCGCGCTCATCACTCATCACTTATCGCTCACTACACTGGCGCAGCCCGCGTGGAGAAACCTCAAAGCCCCGTCAGCTCTCGATAAAGGGGTGCTCCACGTGCATAACGGCGTTGAAGCCGCTCTTTTCCTTTATCTGCTCCTTTACGCGATTTTCTATCTCTTCGTCGGATATGTCAAGCCCGTAGGGCACTATCACGTCAAAGTATACGTTGTGAATTTTATCCCATTCGGCAATGCGTAAATCGTGAATGGAGGCGTCGGGGTGTATGCTTTTTATCACACTTTCAACCAGGGTGCGCATCTCCTCGGTGTCGCCGTCCACGACTATGGGGTCCATATGTATAACGGCCTCTATCCCGAACTTTTCGCGTATTTCGCGCTCCACGTGGTCAATCATCTCGTGCGTTTCCATAAGGTTGCCGTCTGCGGGCACCTCTGCGTGGAAGCTGACTATCGCCCTGCCGGGGCCGTAGTCGTGGTATATAAGGTCGTGTATGCCCAGAATGTTTTCGTGCTCTAACGCAAGTTTATCAATCGCGTCGGCAAGCTCCTTGCTCATCGGCCTTCCAAGAAGGGGAGCCTGTGTGGTCTTTACCGCGCCCCAGCCCGCTTTGAAAATGAATATGGCAACAATCGCGCCCGCCACGCCGTCTATGGGGAATGTGGTGTACTGCCCTGCAATCAGCGCGACAAGAACCACGCCCGTTGCTATCACGTCGGAAATCGAATCAGATGCCGTTGCGGCTATGGAGGGGGAGTTTATGCGCTTTGCTATCTTTCTGTTAAAGTAAAACAGCCAGAATTTGACGAGGATTGCGGCAATCAGCACGCCCATCGCCGCATACGAAAATTCTGCCGCTTCTGGCGTGATTATCTTTTCTATCGAAGACCACGCCAGCTCGAAGCCCATAAAAATTATCAGTACCGAAACAATCAGCCCCGCAACGTACTCTATCCTGCCGTGGCCGAAGGGGTGTTCTTTGTCGGGCTTCTGCCCCGCGAGCTTGAATCCCGCCAGTGTTATCACCGAAGAGGCCGCGTCAGAAAAGTTGTTAATCGCGTCGGCGATAATTGCCACCGACCCCGCGATTATGCCCACGGTAAGTTTGCCCGCAACCAGAATAATGTTGAGTATAATTCCCGTAATGCCCGAAAGCAGTCCGCAGCGCGTGCGTACCACAGGGTCGTCAGGGCTGCCCTTCGGAACGAATAGCCTTAAAAGAAGTTCGCTCATAAATTTACCTGCAACTTTTATATGTCCGATTATTCTATCATATGAAGGCAAAAATGTAAAGCGCGCCGAGCCCGCCTGCGCCCGCTTTTAAAAATAAAAGTCCCCGAAAGATTTTTTTGGCTTAAAACGGTTAAGTTTTTTCTGCCGATATGGTATACTGTAAAATAGTATGGAAACAAAACAGAAAATAAAACAATTTTTTATATCTCTCGGCCGCAGAATAAAGGCAAATTTCGGCTGGAAGAGCGCTCTTTTTGCGGGAATCTGCATAATTATGCTTGCCGCAGACCTCTTGACAAAGCACTTTGCCGAAGCCGACGGCTGGCGTTTTACCATCATTCCTAAGTTTCTGGAAATTGTAGACGTGGTGCACAACGACGGCGCAAGCCTGGGAATGGGCGGCGGCACGAACTGGGCGCTGCCTCTGTTCATAACGCTCACCTTCATTATGGTGCCCGTATTCATAGCCGTTATTCTGCTCCTTCCCGAACGTTTCACTCTGTTAAAACTCTGCCTGTATATGGCCACGGCGGGCGCTCTCGGCAACCTTGTAGACAGGCTCGCCTTCGGCTATGTGCGCGACTTTATCGGTATGGATTGGGGCTTCGTGTCGTATGTGTGCAACCTTGCAGACGTATGGCTGATGGTGGGGCTTGTGCTCGCCATAATAGATATGCTGTTTCTGAACGAAATTTCCGTTTTCCCGCTCACCAAGTCTGCGCGTGCCGCGCAGGCCGAAAGGAAGAAGAGGGAAGAAGAAAAAGCGGCCGCCGCTCAGCCTTCAAACGGTTCTGCCGAGGTTTCAAAAGCTCCCGAAGATGCTGGCGCAGACCAAAGCGCGCAGAAAAATGATACAGACCAAAACGCGCAGAAAGACGGCGCAGACCAAAATACTTGCGGTTTATCCGACGGTGAAAGAGATGGGCGTTAGCAGCGGCGAGTTTGAATTTACGGCAGACGGCGCATACCCCCGCGCCGACTTGTTTTTAAGCGGCAATATGCCTCAGCTTACGCGCTCCGCGCTCAAAAAGATATTCGAAGGCGGCGGCGTTTCAATAAACGGCAAAGCAGCAAAGGCTTCGCAGAGCGTAAAGGCGGGCGACGTTTTAAAAATAACCGTTCCTCCCGCCGAAGAATACTCCGTAAAGCCCGAGGCCATTCCGCTCGACATAATTTATCAGGACGACGACCTCGCCGTAATCAACAAGCCGCAGGGAATGACTGTGCATATGGGCAACGGCAACAAAGAGGGCACGCTCGTCAACGCGCTACTCTATAACCTCGACAATTTAAGCGGCATAAACGGCGTAATACGCCCGGGCATCGTCCACCGCATAGATAAGGATACGTCGGGCCTTCTGGTAGTCGCCAAAAACGATGCGGCGCACCTCAGCCTTTCAAAACAGATTGCCGAAAAAACCTGTCACAGGCAGTACCTCGCCCTGCTCGAAGGGGTGGTAAAGGAAGACAGCGGCACCATAAGCACGTATATCGGCCGCGATTCTAAGGACAGGCTGAAAATGGCCGTCGTGCCCGAAGGCAAGGGCAAGTCTGCCGTAACGCTTTACAGCGTGGAAAAAAGGTATGCGGGTTACACGCTCTGCCGCTTCGATTTAAAGACGGGAAGAACGCATCAGATAAGGGTGCACACAAAGTACATCGGCCATCCCGTGGTGGGCGACCCCGTATACGGCATAAAAAAGCAGAAGTTTGTATTGAACGGCCAGCTTCTGCACGCCGCGCGGCTTGAATTCGTTCACCCTTCAAGCGGAAAACTTATGTCTTTCGAAGCTCCCCTGCCCGATTATTTTCAGTCCGTTCTGAACAAGCTGAAAGAGCAGTAATTGCGGCATATATGCGCACTAATTGCGGTAATTTGCGCACAAAGCGCGTTAAAATTTTTCATTTTTTTCAATATCACTCAAATTGTTGTGTTTGAACATTTTTGGTGATATAATCAAGTTAACCGAAAAGTAAAAAGGAGATGTTTTTATGGCAGACAATAAAAAGACTACAAAAAGAACTAAACGTGTAGTTGTTGAACATCGTGAAAGAAGGGATATTACCAAGCTCTGCGCTTTCTGGGGCATAGTATTCTCTGCCGTTGCAATGTTCATCTCATTTATCGTTGCACTTTTAAAACTTTGCGGAGTGTCCATAAGCTGGGCGGGCACGCTTCAAGGCGTTTGCAGCATGGTTTCGATGATAGCTTTGCTTGTTGCGGTAGCTTTCCCCGCATACGATTATTGTCGCGGCAGGGGCAAAAACTGGAAAATAGTTTATTGGGTAGCTCTTGTATTGTACATATGCGGCATCATAGGCATAGGCTTCAATCTCTGATAAAAATTTATTTACTTGCAAAAAAGCGGTTTACCTTTCGGGTAAGCCGTTTTTTCTTTACAAAATGCCGCAGTTTTATTATAATGGTTTACAGTTAAACTTTTTTAAAGCAGGTAAACAATGTCAAAACCGCTCGTTGCCATAGTCGGCAGACCCAATGTCGGCAAAAGCACCTTTTTCAATAAAGTTGCGGGCAGAAAAATTTCAATAACCGAAGACAGGCCCGGCGTCACGCGCGACAGGCTGTATGCCGATGCCGAATGGCGCGGGCGCGCCTTTTCGATGGTGGATACAGGCGGCATAGAGTTGAAGTCGCAGGACACTATGTGGCGCGAAATCAAAAAGCAGGCCGAAGTCGCCATAGATACAGCCCACGTAATTTTATTCTTCGTGGACGGAAAAGAGGGGCTCACCGCCTCGGACTACGACGTGGCGGATATGCTCCGCCGCAGCAAAAAGCCCGTAATTTTAGTGGTGAACAAAATAGACGACTACTCCGAAGACAAGCTGTTCGAGTTCTATTCCCTCGGCCTCGGCGAACCGTACGCCGTTTCTTCCGAACACGGGACGGGCCTCGGCGACCTTCTTGACGAGGTTGTCAGCTACTTTGAAAAAATTCCCGCCGAAGACGACAACAGCATAAAGATAGCCGTGGTCGGCAAGCCCAATGCGGGCAAATCCAGCCTTGTCAACAGGCTTCTCGGCTTCGACCGCTCGATTGTCACCGACATAGCGGGCACCACGCGCGACGCGATTGATACGCGCTTCACCGCGCCCGACGGCGGCGAATATACCATAATCGACACTGCGGGCATAAGGAAGAAGAGCAGGGTAGAGGACGACATAGAGTACTATTCGGTAATGCGTGCATTCGACGCCGTGCGCCGCGCCGACGTGTGCATACTCGTGGTAGACAGCACCGAGGGGCTCACCGAACAGGACACAAAAATCATCGGCTACGTTCACGAACAGGGCAAGCCCTCCGTCGTGGTGATGAACAAGTGGGACCTCATCGAAAAGGACACCAACACCATAAACGAATTCCAGGCCAAGCTCAAAGAGGACTTGAAGTTTATGGACTATTTCCGCTCGCTGTACGTTTCCGCAAAGACGGGTCAGCGAACGGATAAAATTCTCGCCGCCGTAAAAGAGGTATACGCAAACTCCAAAAGGCGCATACAGACGGGCGTTTTAAACGACGTTATAAGCTCGGCCGTGCGCGCCAACGAGCCGCCTTCGTATAACGGCAGAAGGCTCAAAATTTATTACAGCACGCAGGTTGCCGAAGCTCCGCCCGTATTTGCCATATTCGTCAACGACGGCAGACTTCTGCACTTTTCCTACGAAAGATTTCTTGAAAACACTCTGCGCTCGGCGTTCGATTTTTCGGGCACGCCGATTAAAATAGTCACGCGCGACAAAAAGGAAGATAATTAAGGCGTTTGCCGCACGGCGGCAAGGCGGGTAGGGTATGATAGATTTTTACGTATCTGAAAAGTGGTATTATTTTATTATAGCCGCGGTTGTTTGCTACCTTGTGGGCTGTTTCAACTTTGCGGTAATAATTTCGCAGTTCAAAAATAAAGATATCCGCGACCAGGGCAGCGGCAACCCGGGCACGATGAATATGATGCGCACCTTCGGTTTGAAGATAGGCATCATAAACTTCTTCTGCGACGCGTTGAAGGGCGGCATTCCCGTGCTTGCCGTATACTTCATATTCCGCGGCAGCGTGTTTGCGGGAACGGACGTAAACGTGGCCGACTTTATGCGCTATTTCTGCGGCCTGTTCGTGGTAATAGGCCACATCTTCCCCGTAACTATGAAGTTCAAGGGCGGCAAGGGCATTGCATCAACGCTCGGCCTCTTCTGGGTTGCGCTCGCGTGCGAAGAGTGGTGGTACGTGTTCATAGGCCTCGGCGTGTGCCTTCTGGTCTTTCTTTACATCGCCGTTTCGGAATGGGGTTCAATGGGCTCCCTTCTGGGCGTTTCGGCTTTCTCTATATGGCAGGCGGTTACATTCTTTTTGGAATACCGCGCAGAACTTACAAACGGCTGGGTAATTGCCTGCTTCGCGCTTTTGCTTGCCATAAACCTGTTCACCTGGATAGCGCACCACAAAAACCTTTATAAACTCCTCGGCGGCGAAGAACACCGCACTTCCATAAAGAGAATGATAAACAAAAAGCTCAAAAAATCGCAATAAAAAGCGCGCCGCGGCAAATTTTTGCCGCGGCGCTTCAAATTTTCAACATTGTTTTTACATTCTGTTTAAAAAGGCGGTTTTATCGCGCCTTTACGATTTCTTTTCGTCGTCCCCGCCCGTGCTCGTCTTCGACTTTATGCTGTATTCAATCTTGGGGTTTACGTCAAGCACGGCCTGCACAAAGTTTTCGTATTCGCTCCGCTTAATCACCACGTTCACGCAGGTATCGTTTTTTAAAATCACGCTCAGCTTTTCGGTGGCGCGGTCAAGGGTAATCTCGTCTATGTCGGCAATGTCGTACCTGGTTTTCAAAAAGCCGAAGCTGGTCTTGAAGTGCTTTTCGTCAACGCCGTAATAAGACGCTGTAAGAAAGAGCAGCGAGATTGTGAACAGCGCCGTAGTCACTATGAATTGCAGAACGTATCTCAAAATGGTGAACGCCTCCACGGCGGAGTGCCTCAGCCCGAAGGCTATCACCTGCCACAGCGTCACGCCAAGCCCGGCCAGAGCAATGGCCATAACTGCGGCAATCAGTATGTATATAACTCTTGTAAACTTGTATCTGAAAATTTTCATAGCAGAATTATATACCATTCCTTCCGCAAAATCAAGGGGAAACGCCTGTAAAAAAGGCGTGCAACCGTGCAATTTGGGTAACTTTTATGCAAAATCACGGTGCTGAGGGCGCAGTCCGACAAAAAAAGTAAGCGCGCGGTAAAAATTGTTTGCGCCAAAGCCTTGAATAATCGCCGATTTTTTGGTACAATTGAATTTGTAACACAAAACAGGCAAAAGGGAGAATTTCTTATGATAAAACTTATCAAAGGCGGAGTATATTATATGGAGGGCACCCTCTTCAAAGAGAGGGACGCCTTTATGGTCGAGGCAAAGAAGCAGAAGGCCATAAAGTCCACTATGGCATATAAAATTTTAAAGGCGCACAACAAGGGCGACGACGAAAATCTGAAAATCAAGTTCGATGCCCTCGCCTCGCACGACATAACCTACGTGGGCATAATTCAGACTGCAAAGGCTTCCGGCCTCAAAGAATTTCCCCTTTCATATACCCTCACAAACTGCCACAACTCGCTGTGCGCGGTTGGCGGCACCATAAACGAAGACGACCACGTCTTCGGCCTTTCCGCCGCAAAAAAATACGGCGGCAACTACGTTCCCCCGCACCTTGCGGTAATCCACCAGTATATGCGCGAGGCCGAGGCTAAGTGCGGCGCTATGATTTTAGGTTCAGACAGCCACACCCGCTACGGCGCTCTGGGCACTATGGCGGTGGGCGAAGGCGGCCCCGAACTCGTAAAACAGCTCCTCGGTCAGACTTACGACGTAAAGCGCCCCGAGGTGATAGCCGTATACTTAAAGGGCAAGCCCAAAAAGGGCGTCGGCCCGCAGGACGTCGCCATAGCTCTCGTGGGCGCCACCTTCAAAAAGGGCTTCGTAAAGAACAAGGTGCTCGAATTCATCGGCCCCGGAATAAAGAACCTTTCAATGGACTACCGCCTGGGCATCGACGTAATGACCACCGAAACGACCTGCCTTTCCAGCATATGGGAGACGGACGAAACCACCAAGGAATTCTTTAAAATTCACGGCAGGGAGGGGGACTTCAAGGAACTCCACCCCGAACAGCCCGCCTACTACGACGGCGCCGTGACGATAGACCTCTCGCGCGTCGAGCCGATGATAGCCCTGCCGTTCCACCCCTCCAACGCATACACGATAAGGGAGGTAATCGAAAACGCGAAGGACATTCTGGGCGAGGTTGAAGAGCGCGGCAATAAGTTGAAGGGCGCGCATACATTCCATCTCCTCGATAAAGTCAAGGACGGAAAAATTTACGTAGACCAGGGCATAATAGCAGGCTGCGCGGGCGGTATGTACGAAAATATTGCCGAAGCCGCTGAAATTTTAAAGGGAAAGAGTTGCGGTAACGGCGAATTTTCTTTGAGCGTATATCCCCAAAGCCAGCCCGTGTTCAAGTGCCTTGTTGATAACGGCTACATATCCACGCTTATGGGCGCGGGCGCCATAGTAAAGACGGCGTTCTGCGGCCCCTGCTTCGGCGCGGGCGACACCCCTGCCGACAACGGCCTCTCCATCCGCCACACCACCCGCAACTTTGAAAACAGGGAAGGTTCCAAACTTGGCGAAGGCCAGCTTTCGGCCGTTGCGCTTATGGACGCGCGCTCGATAGCCGCAACCGCCGCAAACGGCGGCGTACTTACCCCCGCGACGGAGGCGGAGTACACCAAAAAGCTCAAAAAGTATTACTTCGACGGCTCTATATACGAAAAGAGGGTATACCGCGGCTGGGGCAAGGCCGAACCTTGTGAAAAGCTCGTATACGGCAACAACATTGCCGACTGGCCCGAACAGATACCCCTTGCAAACAGCGTTCTGATGAAGGCTGTGTCTGTGCTCACCGACCCCGTAACCACCACCGACGAGCTCATTCCCTCGGGCGAAACTTCCAGCTACCGCTCCAACCCTATGCGCCTCGCGCAGTTCGCGCTCTCGCGCAAGGACCCCGGCTACGTGGGCAGGGCAAAGGCGGTCTTCGAAGACGAAAAGGCAAGGCGCGAAAGCGGCGCACTTCCCGAAGAGGTCTTGAAGGAAGTGGGCATTCAGCTCGATAAAGATACGATGTACGGCAGTTGCGTAGTTGCGCGCAAGCCTGGCGACGGTTCGGCGAGGGAGCAGGCGGCCTCCTGCCAGCGCGTTCTTGGCGGCGTGGCCAACATTGCCACGGAATACGCCACCAAGCGCTACCGCTCCAACCTAATAAATTGGGGTATGCTTCCCTTAATCTGCCGCAATTTCGACTTTGCGTTGGGCGATTATGTGTATATCGAAAACATTGCGGGACTTTTAAAAGAGGGTGCGGAAGTAGTGCCCGCAAAACACATATCGGGCGGCAAAGTAAAGAACATTCAGCTCGAACTCGGCTACCTCACCCCCGAAGAAAAGCAGATAATTCTTTCCGGTTGCCTTATAAACTATAACAGGAAGTAATTGACATAGCTAAGAGGGCAATTTCAGCTGTAAATTTGCATAATTTATATATGCCGCCCGCCGCATTTTGCGGCAGGCGGCATACCTGAAATAAAGTTGTTTGTTGAAGGCAATGCAAATATAGTATCATCATATAGACAATATTATTTTTACCATAGCAAAAAATGAAAGGGGGAACTTATGAAGTGTAGTCAATGTGGTTGTACAGATTTAGTTAAAGTAAAATTTCCGCAGGAAGTGTCTTTGAGTTTAACTGAGATTGGATTGTCGGGATATACAAATGATTATGACATTAAAAATCAAGTGTATTGCAATTCTTTTATTTGTTTGAATTGCGGGCATTTTGAATTTTTTAATTTATCGTTAGCAGAACAAATCAAATGCGATATAAAAATTAAAGAAGAAGCAAAAGAAAATATAAACAAAATTAAAAATGAAATTCACGAATTGTGGGAAAATATTTTAAGTAAACTTAAAGAAAAAGAAAAGTTGGAAATTGAGTCAAAAGATTTAGATATAACTTTAAGAAGATATAATGAAGTGCAAGAACAATTATCAGGTATAGAGAATGATATAGAAAATTTAAATAAGGCGATTAAGGAAAAAGAAGATAAAATAAAGAAGTTTGAGCAGACACTAAAATGGAAAGGAAATAATAGATTAGAAAAAGATTAATAATCACCTCCGTCGCTTCGCTCTTTGCAACTAAGTGACCGAAGGGAACGCACGGAGAAATCTCAATAAAATAAACAAATTCCTCTAACTGTTTGCTTTATTTACTTAGCTTGAATTTCAAAGTTATGATAAAAAACAAAACCACCGCTGCGGTGGTTTTGTTTTTTAAATTCCGTTGTTTTCTGCGGGCATCTTGGGCAGCTTGCCGCTTGCGTTTTTGCGCCCGCCGTTCTGCCTGTGCCTGCCGTTTTTTCTCACCCCGTGCGGCGCGGCTTTTTTGTTTTCGCCGTTCTTGTTTTTGTCCGGCTGTTCTGTGCCGTCTGCATCGTCCGCATCGGTGATTTTTGCGCCTTCGGCGCCGTCAGCTCCGTCGCCTGTCGGAATGTCGCCGTCAGGCAGGGGAGGCCTGCCCGAAACATTGCCGTTCGGCATTATAAAGCCGGGCAATCCGGGCCGTCTGTCTTTGCCAAGCCTGCCGCGGTCGAACTCAAATCCGTTCATTCCGCCCGAAGTGTCCTCGTCGCCGGGCATAGGGGGCATATTGTCTTTCGGCATAGGCCTGTGCTCGCCGTCACGCCTGCAAGGGCAGTCGTCGCCGCAGTCGCAGTAGCCCGCTTTGCACCCGTCGTCGCCGTTTTCTTCCCCGGCAGAGCGCGTGTATCCGCTCAGTGCGTTGTTTCCTCCGCCCGTCTGCCCCTTCGAGCAGGCGGCGGTTCCAAGGCCTGCCGCCGCAATTACGGCGGTAAGCAATATCAGTAACAATTTTTTCATACCCGCAGTATGTGAAAATGGGTTGCTGTTATTCATATGCTTGCTTTTTTTTGTGCCATATGTTAAAATCATTTCTGCCTGAGCGGGAAGAGCGCAAATCTGACTGCGAAGGGGTGAATAAGCGTTATCCGCAATGCCGCGGCTCGCCGCGGCAAGGCTTCTGGTTTTTTTCTCCCCGTCCGTTCAGGAAAGGGGAATTTTTTATGCAATCGAGGGTAGCGGTAATCAGCATAATGGTGGAAGACAGGACGCAGGCGGCAAACATAAACGCCCTGCTGTCGCAGTTCGGCGAATACATCGTGGGCAGAATGGGCATACCGTACAAGGCAAAAAACGTGAACATTATGTGCGTGGTTGCCGATGCTCCCACCGAAGTGCTCAACACAATCACGGGCAAAATCGGCAGCCTTTCGGGCGTCACCGCAAAGACGCTTATGGGCAAGCTGTAAATAATTTTTTGTCGCGGCAAAATTTTCAATTGCCCCGCACATATGCCCCAACCAAAGCAGTTATTTTACATTGACTTTATTTTTAAGGAGAACACTTATGAAAGGTATAAAAAGGATTGTCGCGGCGGCTTTATGCGGCGCCGCGGCCATAGCGTGCGCGTTCGGCTTCGCCGCCTGCACCGACGGACAGGAAACGGGCGACGGCGATTTCAGCTACTCGGTGTATATGCCCGACGGTGCCCCCGCGCTCTCTGTGGCGCAGCTTATGGCCGAAGATATGCAGTTCGGCGGCGAGGTTGACTACAACGTGGTTGATTCAAGCACCATTCAGACTTACGTCACGGGCAACTCCCCCGAAGCCGACATATGCATACTTCCCGTAAATCTCGCCGCGCAGCTCCTCGGCACGGGCGAAAGTTACAAAATGCTCGGCACGGTCACGCACGGCAATCTCTTTCTTCTCTCCAAGACCGACGATACGCAGATAACTTCCGATAACCTTTCCTCGCTCGTCGGCAAGTCGGTGGGCGTGGTCAACCTTGCGGCCGTTCCGGGGCTTACGTTCAAAGTCGTGCTCAGCGCGGCGAATATTTCATATAACGAAGTGGGCAGCAGCGGAGAGGAGAGCGAGACGGCAGTCAACCTGTACGCGATATCCGCTTCCGACGTGGGCGGCACTTCATACGATTATTACGTTCTGCCCGAACCCGCCGCAACCACTATGACGGGCAGGCTTCAATCGCTTGAATTCGTGGGCGATTTGCAGGAACTCTATGGCGGCGAAGACGGCTACCCCCAGGCGGTGATGGTGGCAAAGACAACTGTAATAGAGGAAAATGAAGAATTTATCGGGGATTTTATCTCCGCGGTTGAAGGGAGCGCCGAATGGCTTGCCGCCGACACAACTTCTATGCAGACGGTGGTAGAGGCCGTGCAGTCGCACCTTACCGAGGGTATGACGCCCACGTTCACTGCCGAAAATCTCAATGCGCAGGTCATTGAAAACTGCGCGATTGAATTCGTCGCGGCGGCGGAGTGCAAGCAGGAAGTGAGCAACTTCCTCGTAAGGCTCAGCGCCGTCGCGGGCCGCGCCTTCATTGCGGAGGATGATTTCTTCTACGGCTACATTTCGTAATGCGGCCGCATTTTGCGGGCTGGAAAACTTAAAATAACTTTGTAACAAAAATAATTTTACGGGCGGATTTCAGGTGTCGGGAATAAAAAAACTTTCGCAGGCAAAACTGAATATAATATATTCCGTATGCGCCATAGCGCTTATGTGGGTGGTGTGGATAATCGCATACTTCGCCGAAGGCAACGACTATGTTATTCCGTCGTTTTGGGATACGTTCGCCGCAATGTTTTCGCTGTTCGGCGGCGCGGAGTTCTGGCGCGCGTTCGGTATGACGATGCTGCGCACGCTCATATCCTTTGCGCTGTCGTTTGTTCCGGCGGCCGTCCTTTCCTCGCTCGCCGCGGCAAGCAAAGCGTTCGGCGGCATAATGCGCCCCGTCGTGGCTGTGCTCCGCTCGGTGCCCACAATGGCAATAATACTCATTCTGCTGTTGTGGACGTCGCCGTCGGCGGCACCCGTCGTCGTCAGTTTTCTGGTTGCGTTCCCTATGGTGTATTCGCAGTTTATGGCGGCGTTCGGCGGCATAGACGTAAAACTTGCCGAAATGGCAAAAGTCTACGGCGTGCCCGCGTCGCAACGCATACTAAAAATATATATTCCCGCCGTTCTGCCAAACATACTCTCGCAGACAGGCGCAGTCTTTTCGCTCACCTTGAAGGTAATGGTCTCGGCAGAGGTAATGGCGCGCACTTACGTCAGCATAGGCGGCTTAATGCAGGACGCCAAAAACTTTCTCGAAATTCCGGAACTCTTCGCGCTCACGCTCGTCACGGTAATCGTCGGCGGCCTTTTGGAATGGGCGCTTTCAAAGCTCACTCTTTTAACGCGCCGCTGGACGGGTTCGCCTTCCGGCAGGAATTCGCCAAAGTCCGTCGCCGAATCGGCTGAAAAGGGCGGCGAAAAGGAGGGCGGCGTTGATAGAGTTTAAAAACGTTTCCAAGTTTTACGGCGAAAACGCAGTCTACAAAAATTTCAACTTCTCCCTGGAAGAGGGCGCCATAACCTGCATACTCGGCGAAAGCGGAAGCGGAAAAACCACCCTTTTGAATATGCTTGCGGGCCTCACCCCGTACCTGGGCGAAATTACGCCGCGGGTCAAATTTTCGTATGTCTTTCAGGAACCCCGCCTCGTGCCCTCGCTCACCGTTTTCGGCAACCTCGGCCTCGTCTGCCGCGACGGGGACAGAATACGCACAATGCTCGCCGCCGTCGGGCTTGAAGGCAGGGAGGGGGCATACCCGCGCGAACTTTCTGGCGGCCAGGCGCAGCGCGTGTCGCTCGCCCGCGCCTTTTTATACCCTTCGGAAGTCATTCTGATGGACGAACCGTTCTCTTCGCTCGACATCGCGCTCAAAGTAAAGATGGCGGCGCTCTTTCTCGGTTTGTGGAGGAGTGAGAAGCGCACGGCAGTGTTCGTCACGCACGACGTGGACGAGGCGGCAATGCTTGCAAACAGAGTGGTGGTACTCAAAGACGGCGCCGTAGTCGCCGACTTTTCTGCGGAGGGCGAACCCTCGGCCGACCTCTTTGCAAGGGAAGGGCTCAGACAGAAACTTTTAAAATCACTCCTTAACTGAAAGCAAAATATATTTTTATGCACGTTTAACATAAACCTGCGCGGAGCGCCGCTTTATTGCTTTAAAGCGGCGCTCCGCGCTTTTGCAATTTTATAAAAAATTGTAAAAAATTCCTTCTCAAAACGTTTTCTTTTCCCGCGGCATTGTGTTATAATTTGCTTGTAATTTCATAGTGGGGTATAAGTTTTTCCGCACGCCGCGGCGTGTTTTGCAGCACCGCCTCTGCGCGGCGCAATGCCGTCACGCCCCGCCTACGATGAAGAAGGTGAAGCCCGATTTGAACGCGATATAAAAGAAGTATACGTTCAGCACGGCGATTACGGGCATCAGCACCATAAACAAAAGATTTTTAAGGCGGTACTTCATCGCAAACATCGAACAGTACACGCCAAGCGCCCCGCCCATAAGCGCGGTAAGAATAATCTTCCCGTCGCCGCGGTGCGCGCTTTTATCTTCGTCGCCCTCTTCGTTCTTCTGCGCACGCATCAGCATCACGGCGTAAAAGTTGACGGCGATTATATAAACTATTACCAGAATGTATAAAAGGACCATACCAAAAGTATGCCCCGCTTTATAACCGTTTATTTTCAGGAGGTTGTTTTATGGCAAAGGCAGCCATTCTTATGGGCTCAAAATCAGATTTTCCCGTTGTAAAACCCGCCGTCAAAGTGCTCAAAGATTTCGGCGCAGAGGTAGAGGTGCGCGTAATTTCAGCACACCGCACCCCGGAAGAGGCGCACGAATTTGCAAGCAAAGCAAAATCGAACGGCGTTGAAGTAATAATATGCGCCGCAGGCAAGGCCGCACATCTCGGCGGCGTAATAGCGGCCTATACCACGCTTCCCGTAATAGGTCTGCCCGTAAAGACCGATATGATGGGCGGGCTCGACAGTCTTCTGTCAATCGTGCAGATGCCCTCGGGCATACCCGTTGCCACCGTCGGCGTAAACGGCGGCGAAAACGCAGGACTGCTCGCATTGCAGATTCTGGGCATAAAGTACCCCGAAATAGCCGAAAAGCTCGCCGCATACAAAAAGTCTATGCAGGCGAAGATAAACGCAGACGACGTAGCATTGCAGGCCGAACTCGGCGACATTTAATCGATTACCCGCAGAAGGCTGCGGGTAAAATAAGTTTTCTTGCATTTTTTTGCCGCTTCCGCGGCGATTAAAACGGTTAAATTTTTTCTAAGGAGAAATTCAGATATGGAAAAGAAGGAACAGCTTTACGAAGGCAAGGCAAAAAAGGTTTTTGCCACCGATAACCCCGATTATGTAATCGTGTCTTACAAAGACGACGCAACGGCTTTCAACGGCCAGAAGAAGGGCACAATCGTCGGCAAGGGCGTAATCAACAACAAGATGAGCAATATGATGATGGCTATGCTCGAAAAGAAGGGAGTACCCACCCACTTCGTAGAGCAGCTTTCAGACAGGGACACCGTGGTTAAAAAGGTGCAGATAGTTCCCCTCGAAGTAATCATCAGGAACGTTGCGGCAGGCAGCTTTTCCAAGCGCTACGGCGTAAAGGAAGGCACAAAACTTTCCATCCCCACCATAGAATTTTCCTATAAGTGCGACGAACTCGACGACCCCCTCATCAACGACTACCACGCGCTCGCTTTAAACCTCGCCACCGAGCAGGAGATTGCAAAAATCAAGGAGCTTGCGTTCAAGGTAAACGACGTGATGATAGAGTTCTTCAAGCACCTCAACATCGACCTCATCGACTTCAAGCTCGAATTCGGCAGATTCCACGGCCAGATAATTCTCGCCGACGAAATTTCCCCCGATACCTGCCGTTTCTGGGAAGCGGGCAGCTGGGATACCGAAAAGCACGTCAGCCTGGATAAAGACAGGTTCCGCCGCGACCTCGGCGGCGTTGAAGACGCCTACAACGAAGTTTTCAAACGCCTCACGGGGGAATAAGGCTGTATGGGCGGTTTTTTTGGCTCCGTAAAAAGAAGCAGCGCCGTGTTCGACGTGTTTCTGGGCACGGACTATCATTCCCACCTCGGCACCAAGCGCGGCGGTATGGCGGCATACGACCCCGCAATAGGTTTGCAGCGCGAAATTCATAACATAGAAAACGCGCCCTTCCGCACTAAGTTCGAGCGCGTCCTCACCGATATGAGCGGCAACGCCGCAATAGGTTGCATAAGCGATACCGACCCCCAGCCTCTTTTAATGGTTTCGCGGTTCGGCAAGTACGCCATAAGCACCATAGGCATAATCAACAACGCCGAAGAGCTTGCAAAGGAAGTGCTCTCGCACGGCGGATATTTCGACGCGATGACGGGCAGCAAAATCAACTCCAACGAGCTCGTCGCCGCGCTGATAAACAGCAAAGATTCGTATGCCGATGGCATACGCTACGCGCAGGACAGAATAGACGGCACTGCGTCTATTCTGATACTCACCGACCGCGGCACGCTGATTGCCGCAAGGGACAAGGTGGGCAGGCTTCCCGTCCAGCTCGGAAAGGGTGAGGACGGCTACTGCGTTTCGTTTGAAAGTTTTGCTTACAGAAAGCTGGGCTATTCCGACTTCCGCGAACTCGGCCCTGGCGAGATTGTCGAAATTTCGCCCGAAGGCGTCACACAGCTCGCCCCTGCGGGCAAAAAGATGCGAATCTGCGCCTTTTTATGGTCTTACTACGGCTATCCCACTTCCTCGTACGAGGGCGTGAACGTAGAGATGATGCGCTGCAAGAACGGCGAAATATTTGCCAGGGAAGACGCCAAAACGCACGACGTGCACCAGATAGATTACGTGGGCGGCGTTCCCGATTCGGGCACTCCGCACGCGATAGGTTACGCCAACGCCTGCAAAGTTCCGTTTGCGCGCCCCTATATAAAGTATACGCCCACCTGGTCGCGCAGCTTTATGCCCGTAAACCAGGCAGAGCGCAACAAGATAGCAAAGATGAAGCTCATTCCCGTTCACGAGCTGATTGAGGGCAAGCGCCTTCTTTTGGTAGACGACTCTATCGTGCGCGGCACCCAGCTCAAAGAAACGGTAGACTTCCTGTATTCCCACGGCGCAAAGGCCGTGCATATGCGTTCGGCGTGCCCTCCCATAATGTACGGGTGCAAATTCCTCAATTTCTCGCGCTCGTCGGGCGATATGGATCTCATCACCCGCCGCACTATGGCCGAGCTCGAAGGCGACGAGGCGGTAAAACACCTCGAAGAATACAGCGACTCGCGCACCGAACGCGGCAAGGCAATGCGAAAGGCCATCTGCGACAAGTTCCAGTTTGAATCTCTGGAATTCCAGTCGATAGAGGGGCTGATAGAAGCCATAGGGATAGACCCCTGCAAACTCTGCACATATTGCTGGACAGGCAAGGAATAAATTTTTTTGCGGAGACATATGGACGACGTTCAGAAAGAAATTCACGAAGAGTGCGGCGTGTTCGGCGTATATTCCTCCGAAAACCGCACGGTCGCTCACACCGTATATTACGGACTTTACGCCCTTCAACACAGGGGGCAGGAGAGCGGCGGCATAGCCGTCGCCTTTGCCGACAAAATCACCTACTACAAGGGTATGGGGCTCATCCCCGAAATTTTTGCGAACGGAAACCTCGATAAGCTCCCCGAGGGCGACATCGCAATAGGTCACGTCCGCTACTCAACCACGGGCGCAAGCCAGCTTTTAAACGCCCAGCCCGTAGTTTTCACGGGCAAGTGCGGCAAAATGGCACTTGCGCACAACGGCAACCTTACAAACACAAAACAGCTACGCGACGAGCTGATTGCGCAGAACGCCGTATTCCAGACGACGATTGACTCCGAGGTTATGGCCGTTCTTATAAACAAGCTCTCCGACGGCGACATTTTAAAGGGCGTAAAGCTCGCCTGTCCGCTCTTCAAGGGCGCTTACGCGCTCGTCATAATGACTGCGGACAAGCTCATCGCCGTGCGCGACCCCTACGGCATACGTCCTCTCTGCTTGGGCACGGTCGATGACGACGTGGTGGTCGCAAGCGAAAGTTGCGCGCTCGACGCGGTGGGCGCAAACTTCCTGCGCGACGTAAAGCCTGGCGAAATCGTGGTAATCGATTCAAACGGCATACAGTCGCATATGATGGAGAATGTCCCCAAAAAGAGTGCGCTGTGCATATTCGAGTACGTCTATTTTGCCCGTCACGATTCAATAATCGACGGTTGCAGCGTATACCACGCGCGCCAGGAGGCGGGCAGACTGCTTGCAAAATATTACGGAGTGGAGGCGGACATAGTCGCGGGCGTGCCCGACAGTGCCAACGTCGCCGCGCGCGCCTACGCCGAAGAGAGCGGAATACCCTTTGTGGAAGCTCTCGCAAAGAACAGGTACGTGGGCAGAACGTTCATCCAGCCCGACCAGCGCCAGCGCGAAAATTCTTTGAACGTAAAGATGAACGCGCTGCGCGCAAATATCCGCGGCAAAAGGCTGATAATAATAGACGACTCCATCGTGCGCGGCACAACTATGCGCAAGATAATAAAGATGCTGCGCGACGCGGGCGCAAAAGAGGTGCATATACGCATCTGTTCGCCCATAGTAAAACATCCCTGCCACCTGGGCATAGACATACAGACCTATTCCCAGCTCATCGGCGCATACAGGGACGAAAACCAGATATGCAAGTGCATCGGCGCCGACAGCGTGCGCTACCTTTCGGTGGAACACCTCGTCGAGTCGTGCAAAAAATCAAATTTAAATTTCTGCCTCGGCTGTTTCACGGGCGAATATCCCTACCCGATGGACGATAACGAGACGGATAAACTCAAATTAGAATAAGCGAGGTTTAAGCGTTATGGCAATTTCTTATAAAGACAGCGGCGTAGACGTTGAAAGGGGGTACGAGGCGGTAAGGCTGATGAAGCAGTACGTTCAGTCCACCTATAACAACAACGTCCTCGGCGATATTGGCTCTTTCGGCGGATTTTATGAACTGTCGAAGGGTATGAAAAACCCCGTGCTCGTTGCGGGCACCGACGGCGTAGGCACCAAGCTCAAATATGCCTTCATAGCCGACAAACACAACACGATAGGCATCGACGCCGTTGCTATGTGCGTCAACGATATAGTGTGCCAGGGCGCAAAGCCTCTCTTTTTCCTCGATTACTTCGCTACGGGCAAACTCTCGCCCGAGACGGTTGCCACGGTAGTTTCGGGCGTGGCAGAAGGATGCAGACAGTCCGGCGCGGCCTTAATCGGCGGCGAAACTGCCGAAATGCCCGGCTTTTATGCCGACGGCGAATATGATATCGCGGGCTTTGCCGTGGGCATAGTCGATAAAAAGAAGATTATAAACGGCAGCAAAATCAAGCCCGGCGATATGCTCATCGGCCTCAAATCCAGCGGCGTTCATTCCAACGGCTATTCGCTCGTAAGAAAGCTGTTCGGCGAAGACAAAGCCCAGCTCGAAAAGTACGAACCGCGCCTCGGCGCGCGTCCCATCGACGTACTTCTGCGCCCCACAAGGATATACGTGCGCTCTGTTTTGAACCTCATCGAAAAGGTGAAGGTAAAGGGCATCGCGCACATCACGGGCGGCGGCTTTATCGAAAACATTCCCCGCATATTCCCCAAGGGAGTGGGCTGCGAGGTATGGCTCCGCTCTTACGAAGTTCCACCCGTGTTCAAACTTATGCAGGAAAAGGCGGGCATATCCGACGAACAGATATACAACACCTTCAATATGGGCATAGGAATGGTAGTGTGCGTTGCAAAGCGCGACGTCGATAAAACGCTCGCAATCCTTCGCTCCACGGGCGAAGAGTGCTGCGTAATCGGCAAAACCACCAGGGGCAGCGGGGTAAAACTCATAAAATGAAGCGCATAGCAGTATTCGCCTCGGGCGGCGGCACCGATTTTCAGTCTGTAATAGATGCAAACCTTGCCGAAAATTTCTGCGAAATCTCCGTGCTAATCGCCTCCAAGGGCGGCATAGGCGCGATAGAGCGCGCAAAAAAGCACGGCATCCGCGCAGAGGTCTTTTCCAAGGCCGACTACCCCGATTTGGAGGAACTGTACGAAAAGCTCGCCGCCCTTTTGAACGGGCTGGGCGTAGACTATATAGTGCTCGCAGGCTGGCTGAAAATAATACCCGAAAGTTTTATAAAGAAGTTTGAAGACAGAATAATAAACATTCATCCGTCGCTCATACCCGCGTTCTGCGGAGGCGGCTACTACGGGCTGAAAGTGCACAAAGCCGTGCTGGAATACGGCGCAAAAATTTCGGGCTGCACGGTGCATTTCGTAAACGAAGTGCCCGACGGCGGCGCCATAATCGCGCAGCGCGCGGTGGACGTGGAGGACGGCGACACGCCCGAACTGTTGCAGGCGCGCATACTCGAAGTGGAGCATATGCTCCTTCCGTACTGCGTCAAAAAGCTGTGCGAGGGAAAAGTTATAAAAAACGGCCGCAGGGTAACGGTGCTCGGCTGAGCGTTCCTGCCGCCGCATAAGGCATACATCCGCCGCACCAAGCTGCGGCGCTGTAATTTTTTTGTTGAAAATAATTTTTACGGGAGGTTTACATATATGGAGATGAAAAAGAGGGCGCTCGTCAGCGTATCCGACAAGACGGGAGTGGTTGACTTCTGCAAAGGACTGGTTGCCAACGGATTTGAAATAATATCCACGGGCGGCACGGCAAAGGCGCTGAAAGAGGCGGGACTTAACGTTATAGGCATTTCAGAAATTACGGGCTTTCCCGAATGTCTCGACGGCAGGGTAAAAACCCTTCACCCCAATGTGCACGCGGGACTTCTTGCAATGCGCTCCAATCCCGAGCATATGAAGCAGCTCGAAGAACTTAACATAAACACGATAGACATAGTCTGCGTAAACCTCTATCCCTTCAAGGCCACGCTTGCGCGCGGCGCAGATTTTGCCGAGTGCATCGAAAATATCGATATCGGCGGCCCCACAATGATAAGGGCTGCCGCAAAGAACTATCAGGACGTGGCCGTAATCGTAGACCCCAAGGACTACGGCAAGGTGCTTGAAGAGCTCGCCGCGGGCGGCGTAACGCTCGAAACCAAAAAGTACCTTCAATACAAGGTATTCGCGCACACCGCCGAATACGACAGCCTTATATCCAACTACCTTGCAGACCAGCTCGGCATAAAGTATCCCGATACCATAACCTTCGCCTACGAAAAGGCGCAGGATATGCGCTACGGCGAAAACCCCCAGCAGTCGGCGGTATTCTATAACGAGCCGTTCATACGCAAAGGCTCGCTCTCGTCGGCAAAACAGCTCTGGGGCAAGGAACTTTCCTATAACAACATAAACGACGCCAACGGCGCGTTGGAGCTTTTAAAGGAGTTCGGCACCACGCCCGCGGTCGTTGCCTGCAAGCACGCAAACCCCTGCGGCGTAGGCACGGGCAAGGACATCTACGAAGCCTATATGCGCGCATACACTTCCGACCCCGTATCGGTGTTCGGCGGCATACTCGCCATCAACGGCACCGTTGACGAAAGAACGGCGGAAGAAATCAACAAAATTTTCATCGAAATAGTAATGGCGCCCGCATACACGGACGGGGCGCTTAAAATACTCGAAGGCAAAAAGAATATCCGCCTTCTGCAAATAGACGATATCTCCGCGCGCCGCGCCCCCGACGCCCGCGATATGAAAAAGGTTTACGGCGGCCTGCTCGTGCAGAGCTACGACGAATGTCTTATAAAGGACGAAGATATGTCGCTCTTTACGCGCAAGGCGGAAGTAACCGTAACCGCAACCCCCTCGGGCAAGGAAAAGACGGTTTACGGCCTGGGCGTTGTAACCGACCGCGTTCCCACCGCCGAAGAGGTAGAGGCGATGATGTTCGCGTGGAGGGTGGTAAAGCACACCAAGTCCAACGCAATCGTAATCGGCAAACCCGGCAGAACCACGGGCATAGGTATGGGGCAGACCAACCGCATCTGGGCGGCACAGCAGGCCATAGAGCACGCGGGCGCCGAGGCAAAGGGTTCGGTAATGGCCTCCGATGCGTTCTTCCCGTTCTCTGACTGCGTGGAAGAGTGCATAAAGGCGGGCATCACTGCAATCATCCAGCCGGGCGGCTCCATCCGCGACAAAGAGTCGGTAGAGGCAGCCAACAAGGCGGGCATTGCTATGGTGTTCGTAGGCGAAAGGCATTTTAAGCACTGAAAAGGAGTTCGCAAAAATTTAGCTCTGGCCGAGAGCTAAATTTTTCGTGATTTTTAGGTGCCTTCTCGCGCGGCGGGCGGTGAAGTAGCCGCCGCGCTCGGTCACCGCTCGGGCTATGATTTGCCC
>URMT01000008.1 GCA_900549005.1 uncultured Eubacteriales bacterium
CGTTTCCCTTCGGGAGCCTCGGCAGGGCAGCGGGCATAGCCCTCGCGCGACTGCGTTCGGCGAACCTCACTCCGCTCGAAATGACGGTTACTTTTTCTTTGGCAAGAATGACATTTTACGTTGATAACTAATTTTTAAAAAACAGTTTACGCGGCGGAAAAGGTGTGCTAAAATATTCGCATACGGGGCGCCTGTTTTTTGCGGCGCCCGAAAGCCAAACTCGGGGCACGTGCGGCGCTGTTGCCGCGCCCGCCCGGTCAAGGAGATAAAAGTGGATGAATTTTTTAAGGCGGTAAAGGACTTCTTTTCCCGCTTTGCTTACGACGGCGGCCTCGTCATAGTGCGCACGGTGGCGTTTGCCCTTCTCGGGCTTGTAGTGCTCAAAATAGTGCGTATGATAACCCGCCGCGTGGCTCTGCGCAGCAAGCTCGACAACGCCGCCGCAACCTTCGTTATTTCAATCATAACCGTGCTTTTATATGTGGCGCTGGTAATAGTGGTGGTAAGCTCGCTCGGCATATCCACCGCGGGCATAATAGCGGCCTTTTCGGCCATAGCCCTCGCCATAGCCCTCGCCCTGCAAGACAGCCTTGCCAGCCTTGCCAACGGCGTGATTATAATCTTCACCAAGCCGTTCAAAAAGGGCGACACCATTATGATAAACGGGCAGGAGGGCACCGTGCAGGATATACGCCTGTTCAATACCAAAATTCTTACCTTCAACAATGAAGAGGTAATCATACCCAACAGCGACATTCTTTCAGAAACGCTGGTCAACGAGAGCAATATGCCCCTGCGCCGCGTCGAGCTGCCCTTTTACATCTCTTACACGGCCGACGCTGCCGAAGTGCGCGGCGAGATTTTAAAACTTCTGGAACAGGACGATAACGTAATAAATACTCCCGCGCCGGCGGTTTTGTTCGATAGCTTCGGCGAAGCCACCGTGCGCTGCACGGCCTACGCGTGGTCGGCGGTGGAAAATTACGGCGGGGCAAAAACTGCCGTGAAGGAGGCGGTGTACTCCGTCATAAGGCGGCTTGGCGCCGAACCTTCCGCCCGCAGGGTGCGTGTGGATATGCCCGCCGCTCTGCCCGAAGGGGTTTCAGGCAGTTTCAGCGCGCCTTCGGCGGCAAACGGCTCAAAGCCGTCTGCGGACGACACCGCAGGGGAGGTGAACGATGATTAACCTGCTTGCAGCGTTCTTGTCGGAAGCGGCGCAGGACACGCCCGAAACGCCCGCCGTTGCCGACATAGTGGTGGAATACGTCGTTTACGCCGTGATAATAGTCGTGAGCATATTTCTGCTCATATTTCTGCGCAAGCGCACCAGGCTGCCGCGCCACGGCGAACTCAAAAAGAAGCTCGAAGACCTGCTTTCAGATATCAACGCAATGATTTCGTCGCAGGACGAAAAGCGTATGAACTTCATAAAGCTCGCCACGCGCGCGCTTTACAAGGCCGATAACCTGCGCTATACGGCCACCGTTATGGCCGAAAAGGAGCGGTATGCCGACCTCGGCAGGATAGCCACGCTCCTCGGCGAGGCCCGCACGGAAATCGCGCCGTATAAGTACGGCAAAAAAGAGGCTTCCGAAGGCGACGGAATGGCCCTCGCCGCCGAAAAAGTTTCCGAGGCGATAGAGGTGATTTGCGGCGTTATAGAGCGCGACGGCGACTTGAAGCGCAGAAAATAAAGGGGTATCTGTCGTTGACAGTGTCCCTGTGTCATTGACGCGATTATTGTTGCTGTCATTTCGACCGAAACGAACGAAGCGAGTGTAGTGGAGAAATCTCAAAAAGACAAATCAGCGGTAATGAGATTTCTCCGTGCGTTCGCCTTCGGCTCACTTAGTTTGCGGTTTCCCAAAGGGAGCCCTCCGCAAAGTAGCGTCGGCTACGCTCATCTGCCGTTTCCACACAGTGTGCGGAGCCTCGGCAGAGCAGCGCTTTGCTCGCGCACGCGAAATGACAGTGGTGGGGTAATAGGTCTGCTTAGTTTGCTGTTTTTCACAGATAACCCTCAGCAAAGTAGCAGCGGTTTCGGGTCAAAAATAGCTTTGGTAATGTTTTTCCCGAATATAAACGCGGGCGCGGCAATCTCTGCCGCGCCCGCTTGCTCTTTGTTAAATTATTCGTAAAAAAATTATTTTACTCTGTGTTTAAACGGGTAAAAAGAGTGGTATAAATAAAGTGAAAAAAGAATCAAGGCCAACGACCCAGGTCCTTTAAAAAAATAAATTTAAAGGAGATTGAAATATTATGAAAAATTATTTGCAGAAAAGAAATTCTTATATCCGCGACCCCTTCTTCGATGCGTTCGACGATTTCTTCAAACCCGTATTTTACGATAACAGCGCAGACAGTATGCGCACCGATATAAAGGAGACCGAAAACGGCTATCAGCTCGACGTTGAAATGCCAGGCTTCGATAAAAAGGATATAAAGATATCGCTTGAAAACGGCTACCTCACCGTAAGCGCCCAGAAGAATACAAAGGAAGAGGAGGGCAAGGAAAAGAGCGAAAGGTATATAAGGAAGGAGTGCTCTGTATCGTGCAGCCGCAGCTACTATGTCGGCGACGACGTAGAACAGCAGAACGTAAAGGCCAAGTACGAAAACGGTATGCTCACCCTGACTTTGCCCAAGTCACAGCGCAAACAGCTTCCCTCGCACAACATCGAAATTGAGTGAGGTCGGCGAGTGATTTTTATGCGGCATATGCCGCGAATAAAAAAAGGCGATTTTGCGCGGCGGAGGCAAATCTGTCGCACAAGTAAATAAACCGCAGAAAAAGGGTATTAAGCCCCGGTCTGCGGGGAGCAAAATTTGTGATTACCCGCGCCATATGCGGCGGTTATTTGCATAAATCTCTCCTTAAATGATGCTTGCGGGGCACAGATATTTTATCTGTGCCCCGCAGATTTTTTTATTTTTATTTTTGTAAATTTTATATAATTTATTTTTTTCTTTGAGATTTCTCCGCTCGCTTCGCTCGGTTGGAATGACATTTTTTATTTTGCCATTTCGCGTGCGAGAGCGAAGCGCTGCACTGCCGCAGCTTCACGCTTTGTGTGGAAACGGCAGATAAGGCGAAGTCGACGCCACTTTGCGGAGGGTCCCTTTGGGAAACCGCAAACTAAGTGACTACCCCGTTGTCATTTCGACTAAGGGCGCAGCCCGCACGGAGAAATCTTTTTGCCGTAATGCTTAAAAGTATCTTTTGTTACCGAAGATTCCAGATATTCAAGCGGAATCACTTGTGAAAGCTCTGGGAACGATGTGTTCACTTTTGCAGCTTTAACTTCATTGGAAAAGTCAATAATGTCTTTTGTAGATAATGTACCGTCTTCTTTTAAAAGTCTGTCATCAGCAGTATAATCATCTACATCAAAAGCTCTCGTTTCAATTGCGTATGCACTTTCCGTTGTAAACCCCATCAATACGCAAGCGCTTGCAACAAGAACTATCACGCATAGAATCCCAATAATTGATTTTCTTAATATTGTCATAATTTATTTCTCCTTTTAAATTATTGTGATATAAAGATATATTGTTCTGAAATTCCAAAGATTTGACGATGAATCTGCGTGAACGCAGTAAAAGTACTCACCCTTTTCGCAAGCACTTTCGGGCGGCTCTTCATCATATTTTTGGTCTACTTTCCCAAAAGTGGAAATAAACACATTTGCGCCCTCGCCGCTTGGGGAAATCCATTCGTCGCTCCAACGGGGGTGGTCGGGCAGGTTGAATTTATCCACCCAAAAGGTGCGCTCCGTGCCGTCGTAGGGGATAGTGATGTGCCTTTCGTCGGTGCCTACGGGGAAGTCGTACGTTGTGCCGTCGCTGCACGCAACGCGTATCGCCACGTCGTATTTGGTTTCTTCTTCGGCGCAGCCTGCCAGCGCCGCAATTCCAAGCACGCTTAAAACGGCAATAACTACGCATAAAAATGTTCTGATTCTTTTCATAAATAACTCCTGTTTATAAAAATGTCGAAAGTGTTTTTACTTTATGTTATTGTACACAGAAAATGTATCAAAGTTATGCAGTGCGGTGTAATAAAATTGTAAATTTTAAAGATATAATTTTGAGATTTCTCCGCTCGCTTCGCTCGGTCGAAATGACAGGACGGGGTGAGGGGCAGTCGGAATGACAGAGTGTTGATGGGGGCGTGATATGCTACGGTAAAAAAATAAAAAAAGCGGCTGTTTGGCGCGAAAGCCGGACAGCCGCTTTTTTTACAATAATTTTAATTAAATGAATTTAAATATTTGATTTAATTTACGCGTTTTTTACGAGCTCTACAACGGCCCTCGTCTTGGCCTCTATCTCGTCGGGCGTGCCGCTCATCATCCAGCTGCCGCCGCAGGCGATTATTTTGTCGTACGAAAGGTATTCCATTATATTGTCTGCCGAAACGCCGCCCGTGGGCATTATTTGCAGGTAGGGGAACGCCGCGCATATCGCCTTTATCGTTTTAAGTCCGCCGTAGTTTGAAGCGGGGAAGAATTTAAGGGTGGTAAGGCCCTTTGCGATTGCCGCCATAGCCTCGGTGGGGGTTACCACGCCGGGCAGATAGAGCATATTGTGCTCTTTGCAGCAGTCGGCAACTTCGGGCGAGAACCCGGGCGAAACTATGAATTTGGCGCCCGCTATTATCGCCTCTTCGCACTGCAACCTGTTGATTACCGTGCCCGCGCCCACAAGCATTTCGGGGAAGTTGTCCACCGTCAGCTTTATGGCCTCTGCGGCGCACGCCGTGCGGAAGGTTATCTCCGCGCAGGGCAGGCCGCCCTTTACAAGCGCCGTCATCTTGGGCATAACTTCGTCTATGGAGTTAAACACCACTACGGGCACTACCTTGACATGTTTGATTTTTTCAATCATTTCCTGTTCTGTCATACTCTTTCTCCTTACAAATTTATAACAGACTTACGCGCAGGGATTTTTGCCCTGCAACGTAATTGTAGCACAAACGTCCTTCGATTGCAACAGCTGTGCAAAAATTCAGCCCGCGATTTTTACGCGATTTTTATTATAAAATACAGTCCAATCAATGCGGCGAGGAAGGCAATGTTGTATACGGTGAATTGCAGCAGGTATTTAAGCCGCTTTTCGGGGTAGCTTTTTGCAATCTCTTTGTAAGATATCAGGCTGGCCATCGAAGCTATCAGCGTGCCCAGACCGCCGAGGTTGCACCCCACGATGAGCGCGCTCCATTCGGAAGAAAAGCCCGAAAGCAGCAATGCTGCGGGCACGTTGCTCAGCACCTGGCTTGCAAGCACCGCCACAAGCGTTTCGTTGCCCGATATTACCGAGGAAAGGAAGGTGCGCACCGCGCTTATATTGCCCATATTGCCTATAAAAATGAACAGCGCGGCAAACGTTGCCAAAAGCGAATAGTCCACCTTTATAAGCACTTTTCTGTCGAATATCAGCAAAAAAACCAGCACGGCGGCGGCGATTATAAGCGAGGGGATAACGTCGAACAGCCCCAGAAGGCACACGGCAAAACCTGCCGAGGAATATATTATGGGGAATTTGCCCGTTATCTCCGTATCTATTTCCGCACTCTCTGCGGGCACCGACTTAAAGCACATTATCACGGCGAACAGCCCCGCGCCCGAAAGCGCCGTGTATGGCAGCATCAGCAGCACCAGCCCGCCGAAAGACATTCCCGAAGAGTTGTAAAGATAGAGGTTCTGAGGGTTGCCCATCGGCGTAAGCATACTGCCGAGGTTTGCCGCCAGCGTCTGCAATACGGCAAGCGGCACGGCAAGCCTTTCGAGCTTTGCCGAACGCAGAACGATTAAGCCGAACGGGACGAAGGTAATCAGCGAAACGTCGTTTGTGACCAGCATACTCAGAAAGAAGGGCAGAAAGACGAGCACGAGCATTATTTTGCGCGAAGTGTTCGCCTTTTTTAAAAGTTTGCCCGCAAGGAATGAAAACACTCCCGCGCTCTGGAAACCCTTCATCACCGCCATCAGCGAAAACAGCAAAGCGAGGGTGTCCCAGTCGATGTGATCTAAGTACCCCGCGTCCGGCGGAACGAAGAACATTGAAATTATTGCAAGCAGCAGCGCAACGCAAAGAACCACTTCGCTCTTTACAAAGCGCGCCGCCGCACACATAAATTTTTTCATAACGCAGCAGATTATATCACTGTATGCCGCCGCGCGCAACTCAAATTGTTTGATTTTTTGCAACATTTGCAAAGAGATTTCTCCGCTCCACTCGCTACGTTCGTTTCGGTCGAAATGACGGGGGTAAGCCGCTGCGCGCAACTCAAATCGCCCGCCCCGCTGCAAAATATTTGCCATTGACAACGCCGCGCGGGTGTGTTAAAATTTATATGAATATATCTGTGCAGGGGGAGGGTATGCGCAATATAGCAATAGTCGAAGACGAGGACGAGGCGGCGGCAAAACTTACCGACTACATAAAAAAGTACGCCGCGGCGTTCGGGCAGGAATTTGAAGTCACGCGCTTTACAAACGCGGCGGACTTTCTTTCGGACTACAAGGCGGTCTATGCCGTGGTGTTTATGGACATTCAGATGCCCAAAATGAACGGTATGGACGGCGCGGTTGAGCTGCGCAAGCTGGACAAGACGGTTTCTATAATCTTCATAACCAATCTGGTGCAGTTCGCGCAGAAGGGGTATGAGGTAGACGCCGTCAGCTTTCTCGTAAAGCCCGTCAGCTACTTCGATTTTTCGCTCAAATTCAGAAAGGCGCTCGACATATACGTGATGAACGAAGAGCGCAGCATAACAATAAAATACCAGGGCGGACTGTGCCGCATTTCCACCGACAAGCTGATGTATGTGGAAATAATAACCCACCGCCTGTATTACCACCTCATCGACGGCGATTTGGAGGTGACGGGCGTGCTTTCGGAAGTCGAGCGCGAGCTGAGGGAATACGGTTTTCTGCGCTGCAACAAGTGCTACCTGGTGAATCCCAAATTCATCGTCAGCGTAAAGGGATTCGACTTGCAGGTGGGCAACCGCACGTTGCAGATAAGCCGTCCGCGCCGCGCCGCCTTTTTGGCCGAGCTTGCAAGCTGGTATGCCGGTCAGGGAGGAGGAGAATGATTGCAGAAGTCGCCGTCGTCTACGGGCGGGTGATGGTGCAGTTCCTTGCCGAGCTGTATATATTTTATGCCATAATAATGTTCAGGCTGGGCCGCGCGCCGCGCTTTTGGCTTAAAGTGTTTGCGGGGCTTGCCGCCGTGTTTGCCATAGCTTTCGGCGTGGCGTTTTTCTATTATTTTTACGGCGGCACGGTGTATGGCAGAATAGCCGTATACGTGTTCCTGTTCGCGCTCACCACCGCGCACGCAAAACTTTGCTTCGACGAGCCGTATAAAACCGTGCTTTTCTGCTGTTCGCTCGCCTATGCGGCGCAGAATGCCGTATACAAGCTCTTTCTGCTGTTCTGGTGCGGGGGCGAGCAGCTCCGTCTGTTCGACGGCTGGACGGACGCGGCTGAATTTTCGCTGTATTACCGCCTGATATACTATTCGTTCTTCATTCTGGCCACGGTTGCGGCATATTTTCTGCTCGTCCGCCGCCAGACACGCAGGCTTTCCGACAGCAACATAAACGTCAGGATGATGGCCATTGCCGTGTCCGTTCTGCTCGTCACGATTATACTCTGTTCGTTCGAAGACGTGCATTTCGCCGCCCTCTCTTCGGTGCGCGAAAACAGGTACGACAATTTCGACGTGTTCGTGCTGCGCCAGACGGGCAACTTCTTTTCGGTGGTGTGCTGCGCCGTCGTGCTTCTTCTCACCTCGCAGACGCTTGTAGACCGCGACCTGAGAAGGGAGGTGGAGTACCTGCAATATACCGTCCGCCAGGGCGAAAAGCAGTACGAAATTTCAAAAGACACGATAGATATGATAAATATCAAGTGCCACGACATAAAGTACAAGGTAAATTCCCTGCTCTCGCAGGGGACGGCGCTCTCTGCCGAGGCCGCCGAAGACCTGAAAAAGAGCATATCGATATACGATACGCGCGCCAACACGGGCAACAAGATACTCGACGTCCTTCTCACCGAAAAGAGCCTTTACTGCGAACAGAACGGCATAACCTTTTCGTGTATGGCAGACGGCGCAAAGCTGGACTTTATGGCCGAAGGCGACCTTTACTGCCTGTTCGGGAACATAATAGACAACGCCTTGGAGGCGGTGAACGCCATAGACGAGCGCGAGCGCAGGGTTGTGAATTTTGTTGTAAAGTCAAAAAACGATATGCTCGTCGTGCAGACGGAAAACTATTTTGCGGGCGAACTTGTTTTCAAAGACGGTCTGCCCCAGACCACCAAGGGCGATAAAAATTACCACGGATTCGGTATGCGCAGCATACGTATGATAGTGAATAAATACGGTGGCGCGCTCTCGGCAAAGGCGGAGAACGGTGTTTTTTATCTTAATATCATTTTCAGCCCCGAAAAACGAAAAAAAGTTGCAGAATAAGTAAATAATTTACAGTTAAGGGAACGCCTGTTGACAGCAGGCGTTCTTTTTTTTATAGTGTATGCGCAAAGAAAAAGGGCGACCTTAAACAATAAAAACCGAGGGGCCCCCCGGTTTGCTTGCAGGGCAAGCAAACCGCAAACGTTTCTTTAAAGTTTCCTGCGCAGAGGAGAGCGCGTTTATGTCTTTGTTTAAAAAATTGGTTTTGCCGGCGGTTACGGTTTTATGCGCGGCGGCTTTGGCGCTCAGCTTTTCGGGTTGCGGAAGAGTGGCGTGCGGAATAGATTCGTCCGTCAGCGGCCTTCCAAAGCGATTTGTAAAGGACGAAGAGAAGATAGTCGTCTTTGCCGAGGGCAGAACGGATGGCTTCTGGGCCTCCGACGGCTGGCACAACGGGCAGATGTTCAACTGCACGTGGAGCCGCAACAACGCCGTGATAGAGGGCGGCGTGATGAATATGTCGGTCACCAAGGGCGCGGACGGCGCTTACTACGGCGCCGAATACCGTTCGTCATCGTATTTCGGCTATGGCTTTTACGCCGTGAGTATGAAGGCGGCGGACTGCTCGGGCGTAATCTCGTCTATGTTTACTTACACCAACAGCCCCGTCTGGGACGAGATTGATATAGAGATTCTGGGCAAGAATATGACGCAGGTGCAGTTCAACTATTATACGAACGGCGTCGGCGGGCACGAATATCTTTATAACCTCGGTTTCGACGCCTCGGAAGACTTCCACGAATACGCCTTCGACTGGCGGGAAGATTCCATAACCTGGTACGTTGACGGCACGCCCATTTACAGGGCAACCGAAAACATACCCTCGCACCCCCAGCAGCTTATGATGAACGTGTGGAACTGCATAGGTTACGACGGCTGGTCTGGGAAGTTCGACGAAAGCTCTTTGCCCGCCACGGCGCAGTACGAGTGGATAGCTTACAGCGCGGCTTAAAACGGCGCCGCGCAGGCGATTAAATGAATGATTGCGGCATATGTGCCGCCCTTTTCGGGGATAGAGGGGCGGCGCAGCCGCCTTCATATATAAAACAACAAATTTTTGTAGGGAGAAAGTTTTATGAGAAAGAAATTTTTGTACCTTCTGTCGGCGCTTGCGCTGACGGCAACAATCTCTGCCGGCACTCTGATGCTTGCAGGATGCGGCCCCGACGGACAGACCGAAAATCTGACCGACGAGCCTTTAAAAGCCACCACCACGATTGCAGACTGGTCGGAAGGCGAACCCGGCGACGAGATTTTTGAATCGAACGGCTGGGGTAACGGCAGCGTGTTCAATACGTATTGGTCCAGTAGCAACGTTTCCTATGAAAACAATGTTGCAAAGCTCACTATCGCAGAAAACACAAACCCCGCAAACGAAGAGTCGGAAAAGTACGATTATCTCGGCGGCGAGATGCGCACCTATGGCTATTATGGTTACGGCGACTATGAAGTTCGTATGAAACCCGCCAAAAAAGCAGGCACGGCGAGCACTTTCTTCACCTGCACGGGCGATTACGATACCAACCCGAATACGGGTGAAAAGAACCCTTGGGACGAGATAGACATCGAATTCCTCGGCAACGACACCACCAAAGTGCAGTTTAACTACTTTGTAAACGGTGTTGGCGAGCACGAATATATGTATGACCTCGGCTTCGACGCCTCGGAAGAGTTCCACACCTACGGTTTCCGCTGGGCGGAAGATTACATCACCTGGTTCGTTGACGGCAAGCCCGTTTACAGGGTAGACGCCACCGAATCCAATCCCATTCCCTCTACGGCAGGCCGTATGCTTATGAACTACTGGTGCGGCAACTCGGAGGCCGAAGGCTGGATGGGCAAGTATTCCAATCCCGGCGATGAGGGCCCCGAATATCAGTGGGTAAAGACCTCTGCCAAGGTTGACTGGACTGACCCGAACAAACCCAAGCCCCCCGAAGAGGTTGACCCCATAGTTCCCGACGGAGAAGTTATTGAAATAGACCTTGGGAAAGAGGGCGTTGAAGCTGCTCCTAGTAAAGATGTATATACGGTTGACGTAAAGGACGGCAAACTCAACGTTAAGTACAATAACCTCGTAGGCGGTTACGAAAACGTGCAGATAAACGGCATTACCGAAGATATTCAGGCAAATAACGTATTTACTGCAAAAATAACCAACAACGGTACCGAAGCGGCGAACGTGCGCGTAAATATTTTTGCCAATAAGGTAGGCAACAGCGAGTCGAGCAACCTTTCAGCAACGCAGGACGGAATGTCTGTAAGAACAGATACCGAATGGGGCGGCTCGTTCTTCACGGTAGATGCAGGCAAGACGATAGAGATAGTGGTCATATACGATACCGAAAGAACTTCCACCGCAGTGCAGTTTATGCTTGATTCCCATATGGGCGACAGCACCGCGCGCAGCGGCGACATCACCATAAGCGATATGACGCTGTTCACTCAGGCAGACGGCGAGGCTGGCGAAACACCCGACGAACCCGAAGAGCCCGTAACTCCTCCTACGGTTTCAGACGAACCCGCAAACATTGATTTAAGCAATGCAACCATAGGCGGCAACCTTGTTGCTGCCGGCGGGCCTTACACCGCAACTGTGACAGACGGCAAACTCAACATTTCTTATGCAAATATGGCGGGCGGAACGTGGAATAACGTAGACCTTTCTGGTTTTGCCGCAGATATGGCAGACCACAATGTGTTTACGGCAACCGTTAAAAACAACGGCACCGCATCTGTGAACCTGCGCGTAGATATAATGGGCGGCACTGTTAAGCTCAATGCTTCCGCGACTATGGACGGCGAAGCGGTTAATACCGACCTTGTAAACGGCGGTTCTTACTTTACCATAGCCGCGGGCGAAGAAGTGGTTATCGAAATAGTTTATACTCTCGGCGGCGCTGCTCCCACTTCGGTTCAGTTTATGCCCGATTCGCACGTTTATCAGGATACAAACTCCTATACGGGCAACATAACGGTATCGAACCTTGTGCTTAAAGCGGCAAAATAAGTTAAAATCTTTTAAACAGGTAAATTTTAAGGCATCACTTTACGGCGGGCGGCGGCCGCCGCCCGCCTGAATAAAAACTTATCCCCATAAAGGAGTTTAAATGAAAGCCAAAAAACTCGGTATAATAATCATATCAATAAGCATTGCCGCGATTATAGTGGTCACCTTCTTCATAAACTTCCTTGCGTTCAACAAGTTCGACAACATTCTGGAACAGTTTATCGGCAAGACGGCAGATACGGTGCGCGGCGACGACCACGGCGCGGATACTCAGTATTACAAGAGCAGCTTCGACAGCGCTACCGACCTTTACGAATACGAAGAGGCCCTGGTTGCCGAAATTGCTCAGGAAGGCGCCACCCTTTTGGAAAACGACGGCGTGCTTCCCCTCGAAAAGGGCACAACGCTCAGCCTTTTCAGCCATTCTTCGGTCGATTTGGTAAGCGGCGGTTCGGGCTCAGGCTCGGGCAGCTTCGAACTTACGGCCGACCTCAAAGAGGGACTTGAAAACGCAGGCCTCGAAGTAAACGACCTTTTGTGGAACTTCTACGAAAGCGGCAACGGCTCGGGCTATACCCGCGGCGCGGGCTCTATAAACTACGGCCGCGCGCTCGACTGGTCTCTTCCCGAATGTCCCATAGACGTGATTTTGCAGGAACCCGGTATGTACCGTTCGTTCAAGGGCACCACGGCAATGTTCGTGCTTTCGCGCACGGGCGGCGAGGGCGCCGACCTTGCAAGAGATATGGCGGCATACGGCGGCAAATCGGGCCAGCACTACCTCGAACCCACCGAAACCGAGCTTGAAATCATAGATTTCCTCAACAGGAACTTCGACGACGTAATCTTGCTCGTGAATGCCAACAACGTTATGGAACTCGGCTGGATACACGATTACGAGAACATAAATGCCGTAATCAACTTCCCCGGCGCGGGCAGAACGGGCACCTACGGCCTCGGCTATATGCTCACGGGTTACGATAAAGACGACAATGAAATCTCGGCTTCCGGCCACCTGGTAGATACAATCGTTTACGATAACTTCTCTTCCCCCGCAATGCAGAATATGGGCGACTATAAGTACAGCGGCACGACGAGGAACGATTACTATTACGTAAACTATGCCGAAGGCATATACGTAGGCTACAAGTATTACGAAACGAGGTACGAAGACGCAGTTTTAAACCAGGGCAAGGCGGGCGATTACGACTATGCGGCGACCGTGCAGTATCCCTTCGGCTACGGACTTTCTTACACCACCTTCGACTGGTCGGATTTTAACGTGACCGAGCCCGACGCGGACGGCAATATGACCGTTTCGCTCACCGTCACCAACACGGGCGACAGGCGCGGCAAAGACGTAGTGCAGGTATACGTGCAGGCGCCCTATACGGAATACGATGAAGAGTACGGCGTTGAAAAGGCCTCTGTGTCTCTCGTAGGCTTTGCCAAGACGGGCTATATTGAAAAGGGCGGACACGAGGACGTAGAGATAACCATAAATCTCGAAGACTTCGTCTCTTACGACGCCAATGGCGCAGAAACTTACATTCTGGAAGACGGCACTTACTATATAACCGCCGCTTCCGATGCTCACAAGGCGCTCAACAACGTGCTTGCAAAGCGCGGAGTAAGTTCCGAAAAACTCGTTGCCGCGGGCGGGCTCAACAACTCTGAAAATGCTCCCCAGACGGCGTTCGTTGCGGAATATGTGCAGACGGAATTCGATGCAACCACATACTCCGTGGGCGCCGACGGCGAAAAGATAACCAACCGCTTCGATTACGCGGTGATAGAGGATACGCCCTATCTTTCGCGCTCCGACTGGTCTGTAATGGAAGCTGACGGCCTGCGTTACGGCACGGCGTCAGACGTTGCCAGCGGCGCCGAAATAGGCGGCAAGCAGTGGACGCACGCCGTACCTTACGAAGGGTTCGAAGAGGAGCTCGAAAAGCACGATTCGCGCAACCCCGACCAGTATAAGACTCCCGCTTCGGAAGACATTCCCAAGTTCGGGCAGAATACGGGCGTGGAACTCATCGACCTGCGCGGCAAGGACTTCGACGACCCCCTGTGGGAAGATTTGCTCGACGCTATGGATATGGACGAACTTGCGCTGCTTATGGACGAGTGCGGCTACTGCACGCCTGAAATGAAGTCTATAAACAAGCCCAAGGTGACCGACCTCGACGGCCCTGCCGGCCTCAACCTCGTTGTAGGCCACGGCTCGGTTCCCATCGGCGAAGGCAAAAAGGCAATGACGTGGTGCAGCGAGTATATGCTTGCAAGCACGTGGGAAGAAGATTATGCCTTCAAGATGGGCGAAGGAATAGGCGAAGACGGCCTTTACGGCGAAGTAGAGGGCTGGTACGGCCCCGCCGTAAACATTCACAGAACGCCTTTTGCGGGGCGCAACTTCGAATATTATTCGGAAGACAGCTTCATAAGCGGCGTATTCGGCTACCAGGCGGTAAACGGCGCGGCTACGAAGGGTATGTACGCCTTCTTGAAGCACTTTGCCCTCAACGACCAGGAAACCCACCGCGACCACCTCGGCCTCATCACCTGGGCAGACGAGCAGACTATCCGCGAAATTTACCTGAAACCCTTCGAGATGACGCTTACCGACAATACCGTAACGATAAAGTATAACGAAAACGTTGCAAAGGACGCAAGCGGCAATCCCGACTACGAAAATCCCGAATACGTATTGAAGGAAACGGAAGTGAACGCGGCGACCGGCCTTATGTCTTCCTTCAACCGCATAGGCACCACTTGGGCGGGCGGCAACTATAACCTGCTCACCGAAGTTTTAAGGAACGAATGGGGCTCGAACTGCTTCGTGCTCACCGACTACGAAGTATCTTCGTATATGCACACCGACCAGTCCCTTCCCGCCGGCGGCGACGGCAAGCTCAAAACGGTAGGTCTTGCGGGCAATATGCTTTACGGCTATACGCTCGAAGGCAAGCCCAACGAGCAGGTGTTCGCGCGCGAAGCCGCTCACCGCATACTGTATACCGTGGTGAACTCCGCGGGTATGAACGGCTACGTTCACGGAATGGAATACGTAAACGGCTTTGCATACTACAAGATAATCATAATCGCGTGGGATGTGCTTGCCGCGGCAGGCATAGGCGTGCTCGTATTCTTCCTCGTCAAAAAAATCAGGCGCAATCTCCGCCATAAAAACGAGGAGTAAGTTTTTCGCGGCGAGCCGCAGGCGCAGCAGGCAAAGGCGCGTGAGGCGTTTCCGCGGAGGATAAAGCAGGATAAACTACGCTAAGGTATGCGGACGCTCTGCGGCGTCCGCATACTTTTTTGTTCCGCACATATTTTTTGCGGCTGCGCTCTGCTTTGCGCCAAGGGCTTGCCCGCCCGTCTTTCCGCCGCGCCGCCCCAAAATATGCAGCGGAACCTGCAAAATATGTATTTCCATAATTTGGGTTTTGACAAAAACGGCCTTTGGGGATATAATTTAAATTGCATCGGGAACAAGTGCGGCAACGGGCGGGCAGCTCGGTGCAGGGGGGAAAAGGATTTTATGTACAGGATAGCGATAGTCGAGGACGACCGTGCGATAGCCGAGATGATAGAGGGCTACATCCGCAGATATGCCGCCGAGAACGGGATTGAAGTAAGCACCGTAATCTTCGGCGACGGAATGGAATTCATCGAAAAGTACAGGGCCAATTTCGACCTCGTGTTTATGGACATAGAGATGCCCGTGCTCGACGGAATGAGCACCATAAAAAAGCTGCGCCAGGTTGACAAGAGCGTGCTCGTCGTCATAGTCACCAATCTTGCGCAGTATGCGGTAAACGGCTACGAACTCGGCGTTTTCGACTTTATGGTAAAGCCCGTGGGGTATTACAGCCTCGCTATGAAACTTTCGCGCGCGTTTGAAACGCTGGGCACAATCAGCCGCAGGCAGATATGGGTGCCTTCGCGCACGGGCAAAAAGATGATTTCGGCAGACACCCTGCGCTACGTCGAGGTGATGCACCATATGCTCGTGTTCCACACCACTGCGGAAGAGGTGCGCGGCACGGGAACTATGAAAAAGATTTGCGAGCTTCTGGAAGGGCTGCCCTTCGCGCTGTGCAACCAGTGCTATCTTGTAAATCTCGCCTATGTTTCGGGCATAAACGGCAATACCGTGCTTGTGGGCGAAGACGAATTGCAGATATCCGCGCCCAAACGCAAAAATTTTTTATGCGCGCTCAATAACTACCTCGGCGCGGGAGGCGGCGGCCTATGAGTATGCTCAGTCTTTACAAGCTGCTGTTTATGACGGAGCTTCTGCTTGCCGAGGGGCTGGCTTCGTTCCGCCTCGAAAAGCGCAGGTATTTTGCGCTCAGGTGCATAGCGGCGGTAATTATATGCTACGCCGTCGCCTTTCTGTTCCCTTTGCCCGCGCGCATCGCCTACACGTGGTGGTATACCTCGCTTATGTTCGTCATTATGTTCGGGGTCACGCTCGCCGCCCTTCTTTTTACCTTCAAAATCTCCGTTTCAACGGCGGTGTTCTGCGCCATAACGGCATATACCGTGCAGCACTTCGCCTACGAAAGTTTTTCGCTTATATATAACGTGAGCGGGCTGGAAGGCGGCTTCGATATGTATTCGGGCTCTGCCTTCGACTTGCAGAATTTCACCACGGGCACGCTGATTTCCATACTCATATATCTCGACGTATACGTGCTCGCCTACGGAATAGCCTTCTACCTTCTGGGGCTGCGCTTCAAAAGTTTTGAAAACGGCGAACTTCACCTCAAAAAGTTCTATATGATTTTCACAAGTTCGCTGCTTCTGCTGATTGACGTAATTTTAAACGCCGTGGCCGTATATATAATCGAAGGGTATAACAATACTTACACCATAATAGTCGGCATATACAACGTGCTGTGCTGCATTCTGGTGCTGTATATGCAGATAAATATGATAGAGGTCAGCGATATGAAGGAGGAGATGGAGATGGCCTCGCGCCTTTTGCGGCAGTCGCAGAAGCAGTACGAGCTGCAAAGGGAGAACCTTAAATTCATCAACGTAAAAATTCACGATATGCGCCATCAGATGCTCCGCTTTGCAAACAGCGGCAAGCTCGACGAAGAGGAGGTCGCCGAAATGAACCGCGCCGTGTCTGTATACGACGCCGCGGTAAAGACGGGCAACGAGGCGCTCGACGTCATCCTCACCGAAAAGAGTCTGGTGTGCGTGGGCAAGGATATCCGCCTGACCTGCCTTATAGAGTGCAACCGCATAGAATTTATGCGCGATGGCGACCTGTATGCCCTGTTCGGCAACGTGCTCGACAACGCCATAGACGCCGCCTCTGAAATACAGGATAAAGATAAGCGGTGCGTAAGCCTCAACGTGCGCAACGTCGGCAATATGATAAGCATCTCCACCGAAAATTATTTCGTGGGCGATTTGAACTTCGGCGCCGACGGGCTCCCCCGCACAAAAAAGTCTGCCGACGAAGGCCACGGCTTCGGTATGCTCAGCATAAAGGGCGTGGTCAACAAATACGGCGGCACCGTTTCGGTGGTGACAAACGGCAACATATTCAGAATCAATATACTCATCCCCTGCAAGGGCGCAAAAAATGTAGACGGGGGGGGGTAATGATATAAGATTACATATTTTCTCCGTTTAATGAAAACTTCAAACATACAGTGTAAAAATGTATCAGAAAACGAGCATATGCACTGAGAATTCGAGAATATGCGGTTGGCATTGATTTGCCGACCGTTTTATTTTATGCTGAGGATGCATAAGGAAGGGCGCCGTGCGGCGCGCCCGCCCTGCAAATAAACATAAAGGAGAAGCAGGAAAATGATGAAGAAAATCCCCTGGGGCATAATCGCCGGGGTCTGTCTTGTATTTGTTATTTATCTTACGGCCGGCATAATAGTCGGCTGGGTGATTCTTGACCGAATCGAGGCTGAGACCACGGGCAATGCTTCGCTCTTTCAGGAGGGCTGGCAGATAGCCCTGTTTGTGGCAGACGTAGTCGTCGCCGCGGTGATGGCAGGTTCTTTGGCTATGTTCGTAAGAAATAAAATAGTCTGCCGCGGTTTAAGCGAAAAGGAGGAGGCAAAATGAAAATTCTTAAAAAACTTCGCCCCGTACTCGGAATATTTTCGCTGTTTTTCGTCATTCTTATGGTCATCCTGTTCGTGGGCGAAAAATACGTCATCGAAAACGAGGGCAACATCAACTATGCCCTCGGAATAAACCCGTACGAGCAGATAACCGATAACGACGGTTCGATAGATACGGAGTATTTCAAGTCGGATTTTTATAAATCGGACGGCGAAACGTACGACGACGTGGCTATGCGCAACCATTCGATGGACGTTTCGCGCAAGGCCAACGGCGAAGGTATGGTTCTGCTCTGGAACAAGAACGACGCCCTGCCTTTAAAAGAGGGCAGCAAGCTGAGTATGTTCGGCGTCTCTTCGCAGTCGGCAAACTGGCTGTATACGGGCGCGGGTTCGGGCAAAGTAACGGTAACCACCAGCGACTTTTTGAACCTCAAAGACACCTTCGAGCTGGAAGGCAAATACACCGTAAATTCAAAGCTCTACGCCTGGTATAAAAACCTGGCTGCAAACGCCATATTAAGCGGCCTTTCGCACGCCAACGCAGACGGCACGAATTATAAGGCCGACCCCCATTACCGCGAATTCAGGGTAGGCGAAAAGGAGTGGGCCGGCCTCTATTCCGACGTCGGCTCCACGTTCTCGTCTTACGGCGACGCCGCCATCTTCTTCATTTCGCGCAACGGCAACGAAGACGGCGACACGTGGTTCGATACCAGCGCCAACACGGGGCAGAATCATATCGAAAACAACTATCTCGACCTCACCGCCAACGAAGTGGATACAATCGAAGCTCTCGTCGACCTCAAAAAGGACGGCGTGTTCAAGTCTGTCATACTCGTGCTCAACACCGGCACGCCTATGGCAATGAAGAACATCACTTCTTACGACATCGATGCCTGCCTGTGGGCGGGAATGGGCGGCAACGCCTCGTTCGGCGCCATATACGACGTAATGTCGGGCGCGGTCAACCCTTCGGGCAAACTCGTCGATACATATGCTTACGACAGCGATTCCGCACCCTCTACGGTGAACACGGGCGCGTACGAATTCTACGGCGACACGGCGGGCCTTCCCGACGACGCGCGCAGCAACAACTCGTATAACCACGCCTACATCGTATATCAGGAGGGCATATACGTCGGCTACCGCTACTACGAAACGAGGTACGAGGACGTAGTTATGAACACGGGCAACGCCGCTTCTTCCGCAGGCGTAAAATGCTCGCAGAACAACACCTGGAACTACTCGCAGGAAGTGGCCTTCCCCTTCGGCTACGGCGAATCTTATACCGATTTTGCCTATTCCGATTTCAGCGTAAAGTCCTCGGGCGACACCTACGAAGTATCGGTAACCGTAACCAATACGGGCGACGTTGCGGGCAAGACTCCCGTTCAGATTTACCTGCAAAAGCCCTACACCGAATACGATAAAGAGGTGGGAATAGAAAAGGCTTCGGTAGAGCTTGTAGGCTTCACCAAGACCAACCTTCTTCAACCCGACCAGTCCGAAACTTACACCATACCCGTAAAGGCGGAAGAGTTCAAAACATACGACGCTAACGGGCACAAGACCTATATACTCGAAAAGGGCGACTATTATCTCGCCACGGGCAGCGACGCGCACGACGCGCTCAACAACATACTTGCCGCCAAGGGCTACGACAAGGGCGACGGTATGGTTGACAGCCTGGGCAACAGCGCCGACGGCAACAGGCAGTTCGCCAATAAAATTACCGTTTCTTCCGATGACTTCACAAAGTATTCCAAGTCAACGGTCACGGATTATGCCATAACCAATCAGTTTGACGACGCCGACATCAACAAGTACGAAGGCACTGAAAATATGGAAGTCACCTACCTTTCGCGCAGCGACTGGCAGGGCACGTATCCCCAGTCCTTCTACAAGATGACGCTGGCTTCCGATAAATTCATTGCAGATATGCAGTATTCGACGGGAATAGAGGAAGACCCCGAGGCGGAGATGCCCACATATGGCACGATTACCTCCGATTTCGGCAGGCTCAGCCTCATTCAGCTCAAAGACCTTCCCTTCGACGCGCCTATGTGGGACGACCTTTTGAATCAGCTCACCTGGTACGATACCGTCCGTCTCTGCGGCATAGGCTCGCACGAAATCACGGGCATAACTTACGACGAAGCGACCAACCCCACGGGCATAAACTCGCCCAGAGTAGTCGCGCACGACGGCCCTGCGGGCGTTAAAAACAGCAAGCCCAAAGACGTCAATTCCTATATGGCATTCCCGTGCGGCGTAATTCTTGCCAGCACGTGGAACGAAGAAGTGGTAGAAGAAGTTTACGACGCATTCGGTATGGAGATGCTTCACGCCGGCGTCGGCGAAATTTACGGCACCTGCGCAGGCCTTCACCGCTCTGTATACGGCGGCCGCAACTGGGAATCTTTCTCGGAAGACGGCTTTATGTCGGGCAGAATTCTCTGCGCGGAAGTAAAGGGACTTCAAGGCAGGGGCGCGATAGTAAACATCAAGCACTTCGTGCTCAACGACCAGGAAATTTACCGCTGCGGCACCGCAACGTGGGCCAACGAACAGTCCATACGCGAAATTTATATGAAGGCGTACGAAGCCGCCGTAACCGAGGCGAAGGCAAACGGCGTAATGTCGTCCCTCAACCGTATAGGCACCACCTGGGCGGGCAGGCACTACGGCCTTCTCACCGAAGTGCTCAGAAACGAATGGGGCTTCGAAGGTCTTGTTGAAACCGACGCGGCGAACAGGTATTCGTATGCGGGCCGCGGCGACGCGCGCGCCGAAGCCATACTTGCCGGCAACGACCTCTGGCTTGCAGGCACCGAAGAAGAATCGCTTCTCTGGGGCGATTACACCGAAAACGCAACCGTTGCGCAGGGACTTCGCGAAAGCGCCCACAGGATACTTTACGTAGTGCTTCACTCCGCTGCAATGAACGGCATAGATTCCAGCACGAGAATAGTGTACGTACAGCCCTGGTATTTCGACGCACTGTACACGGCTCAGATTGCCGTTACGGTAGTGACCGTGGTGATAGTACTTGCGTTTGCCTGCTCGATAGCCCTTCCGATAGTGCTTGGCAGAAAGAGAAAAAACGAGGGGGATTCCGCTCGATAAAATAAGGAGGAAAAATAATGAAAAAAGGCTTTAAATTTTCGGTCATGCTCATTATAGCGGTTGTAATGATGTTCGCAATGTTTGCGGCCGCGTGTGAAGATGACGGAAAGAAACACGTGTGCGAGCACGTCTGTCCCATCTGCGGACTGTGCACGGACCCGGAATGCGACGACCCTGTATGCGCTGAAAAGTGTCAGGGACATAAGCCTCACGAATGTGAATCAGAGTGCCCCGTATGCGGCAAATGCCTGGATATGGAGTGCGAAGAGGAAGTCTGCGCCGATAAGTGCGGCGCCGACCATACCAACGCAATGGAGTATGCGGTAACCGACCTTAAAGTTGCAAAATCGGGAGTTACGGTAGATACTGCCGGTTATGTGAGCGACTTCAATCTTTCAAACGAGGCCTCTATATCCTATCAGTTCAACGCTGCAAAGGCGATGACGGTAACTATGTCCGTATTTGTCCGCAGAACGGTTGAATCTTCCGTATATACAGATTATGTCAACGTTTTGGTAAACGATAAAAAAGTAAGCAGTCCGGCAACCGTTCCCGCACTCTCCAACACGGCTGCGGCAATGTGGTCGGAAGTAAACCTCGGCTGCATCAGCCTTAATGAGGGCAAAAACGTAATATCGTTCGTGGCAAACGGCAACGGCATAAACGCGTGGGCGTTCAGAAGCATAAAGCTCTATTTCGATACCGCAAGAATCGACTGGCAGCTTGCCCAGGGCGTAGCGCATACCTGCGAATCGGTTTGCGCAACGTGCGGCGGATGCACAGACTTCTCGTGCTATAATCCCGGCTGCGCAAACAAATGCACCTGCGTAAACCAGTCCAAGGCTGCCGCAACCTTATTCTGGGCGCTTGACCCCAAAGCTGTTTCCAACAGAGGGGCAAACAGCGAACTTGACGGCATAAGCGTTACGTGGGGCAAAACTACCACGGTTACTTACAACATAATTGCCGACAAGGCGGGCAGAGTGGAGTACGGCGCCGTAATTTCCGTCGACACTTTCGACATTCTGTTCACCGACCAGTTCAAGATTACCGTAAACGGCACCCCTGTTGAGGCGGGCTTCGGCAAGTGCCCCGTAGGCGAAGTGAGGGAGTGGAACACGTACAGGCTTGTGGTCGCCGGTTACCTCGATTTGCAAGAGGGCAGGAATACGATAGTGATATCGCAGACGCCCGTGAAGGTTGAAGACGGCGGCAACGGCGGCGCATATAACTTCCAGTCGTTCGTCATTTTCTCGAATGACGTTAAGACGGGGTGGTATGAGCATATCTGCACAAGCAGGTGCCCTATATGCGAATATTGCACGGACACTGCCTGCACCGAGAGTGCCTGCGCCACGAAGTGCAACGGGCATACTAATCCCGACGCCGATTTTACGGGTTACGATTTAACCATAAATAAAGACAAGAATTATAAGTGCGCGGTAGAATCGTTCTACAATTATGACAAACTCAACGTTATAGAGGGCAAAGACCTCTTCATTTACGACAGCACAAACAAGGGACTTAACGGCCGTGCTCTCGGCGTTGGCAGCAGAATAGTGGTAAGATTCAACCTTCTGGACGACGCCGCTATTGCACTTCGTCCTATAATGACGCCGGTGGTCATCCCTGATAGTGCTGACGGCTATACCATAGACGGCAAACTCAAATTCATAGTAGACGGCCACGAAATAACCGATTACAGGCTGCAAAAGGCAGATAAGGGCGGCTGGTCTGCGGGTGAACAGTATGTCAATGCAACGCAGGGCAACGTTAATTTCTCTGCCGGCACGCATACTTTCATCATAGAAATCACGGGCGCAGATGTTCCTCATATCAACGAAATAAGGCTCAACGTCCAGTCATACGGTTCGTGGGACGAAGCGGGCACCCATTTCTGCTCGCAGATATGCCCCGACTGCGGCGGATGCAAAGATATGGAATGTACTGCCCCCGAATGCGAAAAGAAGTGCACCTGTGCAGAACACGTGCTCACCAAGCTCGACGCGGCTCCCGAATCCTGCTCCAAGCCCGGCAATATAGAATGCTACTATTGTGCAGACTGCGGCAAGTATTTTGCCGATGCCGAGGCCGCGCAGGAACTCGATTACGAAACCGAGGTAATGATTCCCGCTAATCCCGAAAAGCACGTGGAGGCCACAAACGGCCGCAATAATACGGCGGTAACCTGCCGTGACTGCGGCAAACTTTTCAGGTATCAGTTTGCTGTAAATGACGACCGCGTTACAAGGTCAAGGGCAATTGACGGCGAAACTCAGGCCATAGGCGCCAAATGGAATACCGAAACCTCGTTCTCGTTTGATTTTGTTGCCGAAAAGGCAGGCACCGCAACGCTGTACGTCACGATGTCGAAAAACACCGCCGAGCTGGTGTTTACCGATAAGATTGCCACGACGCTGAATGGCGAAAAACTCTCTTTGGCGGGAAAAATCCCTGCGTTCGAAGCCTCGGATACATCGTCGTTCGTGCTTGTGGAGGTGGGCGAAGTTACGCTTAAAGAGGGACCCAACACAATAAGCTTTGCTTACACTCCTGTCAAGGTAAACAAGGGTGGCGACGGCATATACTACAATATTCTGGCCGTATCCTTCTCGGAAGAGGTAAAGGTTGGCTGGACGACTCACGTATGCGAAAGCTATTGCGAAGCGTGCGGCGGCTGCAAGAATGATGAATGTGCCGAAGCTGTCTGCGCAAATAAATGCGAGTGCGTCAACCCGTTCACATTCTATGCGGTAGACGAAGAGACTGTAATCAGCGGCTCTACCAAAAAGAACACCAACGAAAACTGCGTGGGTATGCAGAGCGGCAAGGCAGCGTCACTTACGTACACGCTCAACGCTTCGGCGGGCGGCAAAGTCAAGTTGTACGTATGCCTTACGGGCAACACCGTGGCCAATGCGTTCTCGTCAATCTATACGGTAAAAATCAACGGCGTGCAGATTACGACCGACGCGGTTATACATACCGCCGCTGATAAATGGATAGATTACAAGCCCGTATATATAGGCGAGTATGACCTTTCGGAAGGCCAGAACACCATCGAAATTTCGTGGGTTGCAGGCTCGTCCAGCGAAGTATACTATAACTTGCGTTCGATAGGCATAGACGCTGCCGAAGGCGCTGTTATAAATTATTACAGCGAAAGCACGGCAGGTTGATTGTTTCTGCATAAATCTGTGCAGAAAACCGTAACTTGCCGCAAAATAAGGGCGGCGGAAGAATAAGCGTAAAAATCATATAATATATATATTTTTCGCTCCTGTAAAAAAGCAGCGGGGCGGCTGACAGCCGTCCCGCTGCTGCTTTATTCTGAGTGCAATGCTGCCGGAAATTTAAAGCCGCCTATGCAGTTTAACGGCGTGTTTGCGCGCGGATTGTACGGTCTGCGGCAGGGCAAATACCGATAATTCACAATTTCCTGAAATGAAAGTAAAGCTACTGAATATGCATTTGATATTGTAAAAATTTCGGGGCGTATGCTATAATCCGATTGCAATGACGGGATGGCCCGGCCGGCATTCCGTTGACAAATAAAATACGGAGGAAAAGATGCAGAAGTTTCTTAACAAGGTTTCGTGGGGCGTGGTAGCCGGCGCAGCCGGAATACTTGCCTTTTATCTTACCGCGGGCGTGTTCGGCATACGCTTTATATTTGCGCAGGTCAACGGGCAGACGGGCCAGGTCGCCACGATATTCGATACGTGGTGGCAGACGCTTATTTTTGCGCTGGATATTGTATTTTTAGTGATATTCGCGGCGTCGTTAGCGTTGTTTATTTTAAAAAAATTAAAGTCGCGCAAAGCGGAGGGGGATAAATGAAAAAATTCTTTAACAAACTGGTAAGCCGCTCTTTCTGGGGCTTGCTTGCTATGTTCTTTGCCATATTGTTCGCAATTCTTATGGTGGGCGATAAAATCGCCGCAGGCTATGCAGGCTGGATAAATTCCTTCCTCGGCATAGACCCGTACGTACGCGTCGACGATTCCGAAAACGATACTCCCGACGTTTTGTATTACAAGTCCGATTTTATGCAATACCGCTGGCACTGGAACGAAGAGGCTCAGAAATATGAATTCCAGCAGAGGTGGAACAAAGAAGGGCTTTATAACTACATCAAAGGGGTTGCCTCCCAGGTAAATTCCGAGGGCGCAGTGCTCCTTAAAAACGAAAATAACGCCCTGCCCTTAAAATCGGGCGCAAAAGTTTCGCTCTTCGGCATAAGCCAGCTCTCTTCCAACTATATAACGACGGGCAACGGCAGCGGTTATAACGACCCCAAAACGTCGGATACGCTTCGCAATCTTCTTGAAGCAAACGGGGTGGAGGTCAATCCCGAACTTTACAGCCATTACGAAATACTCGGGCAGTCTCACTCCAAAAATATGTTCAACACGTGGCCGGGCGGCGACCTGAACTATGTTGAATATTCCGTAAACGAAGCCAACGCCTCCGAACTGAAAGACGTGGCAGACAGCTCCGTCGGAAGGTACGGCGACAGCGCCGTGTTCGTAATTTCCCGCCTGGGTTCGGAAAACGGCGATACAAATTTCGATACTTCCACAAATTCGGACCAGAGAAAGGAAACTTACGTAGACAACAACTACCTTGACCTGACCGAGGACGAGATATCCGTGCTCGAACTTCTTAAAGGGTATAAGGAAGCGGGTACGATTAAAAATATTGTGCTCGTTCTGAATACCTGCACTTCTATGCAGTTCCAGACGATATCGCAGTACCCGATAGACGCGATACTCTGGTCGGGCACTGGCGGAACGAGCTCGTACCGCGCCCTTGCCGACGTCCTTACGGGCAAGGCCGACCCCAACGGTCATCTGGCCGATACTTACGTATACGATAATTACAGCGCTCCCTCGTCGGTCAACACGGGCGACTTCACATATGCGCAGTCGGCGGGCGTTCCCGGAACGGAAACGTATGCCCACAGCACAAAGTACGTGGTGTATCAGGAGGGCATATACGTCGGCTACAAATATTACGAAACGCGCTACGAAGATATGGTGATGAACAAGGGCAACGCGGCGGGCACCTTCGGTGCAAAAAATTCCGAAGGCGACTGGACTTATGCCGAAGAAGTGGCTTATCCCTTCGGCTACGGTTCAAGCTATGCCGATTTCGAGTGGTCTGACTTCCGGGTGGAGGCCAACAACGGCTATTTTACCGCAAGCGTTACAATAAAGAACGTGAGCGATACCTACTCGGGAAAGGACGTGTTCCAGCTCTATCTGCAAAAGCCGTATACCGATTACGACGTTGAAAACCACATCGAAAAGTCGTCGGTAGAGCTTGTCGGCTTTGCAAAGACCGATACCCTCGCTCCCGGTGAAGAGCAGACGGTGAAAGTGACGGTAGACCTTTCAGACTTCATCTCTTACGATGCCTACGGGGCGGGCACATATATACTCGAAAAGGGCGATTATTATCTCACCGCCGCACAGGACAGCCATCAGGCGGTAAACAACATCATAGCTGCCAAGGGCGCGGCGAACGAGGCGTATGTGGACGGCAGCGGCAATGCGGAAATGACCTATAAACATACCGTGGCGGAGGACGACTTCTCTACGTATTCCGTAAGCGCCGCCACGGATGCCGCCATAACCAATCAGTTCAACGATGCAGACCTCAATCTGTATGAGCATACGGCCGACCAGAAGGTAACTTATCTTTCGAGGAACGACTGGGCGGGCACCTATCCCGAGGAGGCGGTAAAGCTGACCTGCGTCGATTCGGGAATGGTGGCGGATATGCAGTATGCCACTCCTCCCGAGGATGACGGCAGCGCAAAGATGCCCACATATGGCGCAAATAACGGCCTTTCGCTCATCGATATGATGTACGAAGATTATGACAGCGAAGAGTGGGACAAGCTGCTCGACCAGATGACGCTCAAAGAGCAGGCAGAAATAATTCTGCTCGGTTCAAGGCAGCTTGCGGGCGTAAGTTCGGTAACCGCTCCCGGAGCAAAGGTCGGCGACGGCCCTGCGGGACTGAGGGAAGTTGCGGGCAGTTTTGCCTATCCGGGACAGATTCTTATGGCCTGCACCTGGAATACCGAACTCATCGAACTGCTCGGCGAGGCCTTCGGAATGGAGATGCAGTATCTCGGCTATGCGGCGCTTTACGGCCCCGGTGCAAACATACACCGCAATGCCTTCGGCGGACGCAACTTTGAATATTTTTCCGAGGACGGGGTTCTGAGCGGCTATATGCTCGACGCCGAACTCAAAGGCCTTTCAAAGATGGGAATCATCACCTATACCAAGCACTTTGCTCTGAACGACCAGGAGCGCAACCGCTACGGCATATGCGTGTGGGCGAACGAGCAGTCTATAAGGGAGATATATCTGAAAGCCTTTGAATATTCCATTGTGGACGAAGAATGCAACACGGTGGGGCTGATGTCGTCTTACAACCGCATAGGCACCACCTGGTCGGGCACGCATAAAGGACTGCTTACGAACGTTCTCAGGGAAGAATGGGGCTTTGAAGGCGCCGTTATGACCGACGCCGCCGTGGGCGGATTTATGGGCGCGAACGGCAATACCGACACTGTTGCAGCGGCCGTGTGCGCGGGGCAGGATATCTGGCTCGGCGACCAGCGCGAAGCGGGCTTCGGCGGCAACGAAAATAATCCCGTGGTCGCCCGGGCGATAAGACAGGCGGCAAAAAACAACCTGTATTCGCAGCTGCGTTCTTCGGCGATGAACGGTATGAAGTCGGGCACGCGCATAGTGGAAATAACTCCCTGGTGGCAGACTGCGCTGCTTGCGGCTGAGATTGTTTCGGGCATAGTAACAGGTCTGTGCATTGCAATGGCAGCGTATTCGTTCGCCGTTGTGGGGCGCAGTAAAAAGGAGGGAAATGTAAATGAACAAAAAAATTAAATTAGCCGTTTCTGCAATCCTCGTTGCCGTACTTGCTTTCGGCCTTTCGGGTTGCGGCGGACAAAACTCTGCCGATACGCCTCCCGGCACCGACGAAGAGTGGCAGGGCAACTGGGAACGCCCCGATATGCCCGACATTCCCGACGAGCCGGAAGTCCACGTGTGCAACCACGCCTGTTTCGTGTGCGGCTATTGCCTTGACCCTTCCTGTGAGGAAGAGCCGTGCAAAACAAAATGCTACGAACACGACGCGGAGGGGCGCGAGCGCACAGAAATGGTGCTCAACGGCACCGACGAGCGCGTAAACCGCGAGGGCGGAGTATTCATCGAAGGAACGCACATAGGCGGCATAAGCCAGAACGCAAATATGAAGATAACGTGGCGCGTGTATGCTCCCGAAGACGTGGTGGTGTGCCTCGGCGCAACCGTCTCTGAAATGACGGAATCCAACTTCGTCACCAGCGCGACGCCCATTGCGGTGAACGGCGAACCGTTCTATTCGCGTGCGGAAGTGCCCGCGGGGTCTACGTCGTGGAGCAATTTCGTCACGTCGTGGCTGGGGTGCGTCACGCTCAAAAAGGGCGTCAACGATATCGTCATAACCAACCCCAATTCCTCGGGCGCGTACAACATTCAGGACATACGCTTTATGACGCCCGTAGAGCTTGAATGGCAGGACGCGCTCGGCCGCGAAGAATGCACGCACAAGAACGATGAGGGTTATTGCACCGATTATTCCAGCAACAACTACTATTGCCTCGACAAGGACGTCACGGGATGGCAGAAGCTGAATATATGGGGCGGCGACGATAAGGTGCTCAAATATAATTCAGGCGGCGGAACGCTCTGGAACGACGCCGAAAACGAACAGTGCATCGGCTATATAGACGGCGCAAATACCAGACAGACGGTGATATGGTCTTTCGAGGCGACGGAAGAAACATATGTAAAACTTTCTCTGGAAACAAGCATAAACCGCGGGGGAACGGCGTTTGCCGACCTGTGGGAGCTTACCTTCAACGACCAGCCCGTTGAAACGGACGGATATACCGTGGTATATGACGGAGATACTTCCGCAGGCGTATATGCCACATACACTTTCAGCACGGTGGCATATGTCAAGGCACAGCCCGGGCTCAACACGTTTATGATGGTGCACAAAGACACCACTATGGGCTACAATATCCGTTCGCTCGACTTGATTTATCAGAACGGCGCCCTCACTGCGGCGCAGGCCGAAAAGCCCGACGGCGAAGAAGAGCTGCCCGAAGCTCCCGTGACCGAAGGGGAATGGTATTCGTTTGAAAGCGAAGAAGCCCTGCTTACGCCCGGGCAAACGGGCGACATCCGCATAGAGGATAACGAAAAGGCGGCATGCGGCAAGCACCTCGGCAATGTTTTCAACAACTACGACGCTACCATACAGTTCAACGTCAATGCCGCGGAAGATTGCACGGCTGGCCTGTATGCGGCCCTTGCATTCGGCGGGGTTGCCGATTATGTTGGGATATTCACCCTTGAAGTCAACGGAAAGAGCGTTCCCGTCAACCTGACTTATACGCCTTCGGCAGACGCTGCCGACTGGACGACGCCACAGGATTTCTGGGTGACTAACGTTGACCTTACGGCCGGCAACAATACCATAACGTTTACCATAACGGGCGGATGCGGCAATTTCGACTGCATAAAACTTATATCTCCTGCCGAAATTACTCCCGGAGAAGTTCCTCCCGAAGAGCCTCAGGAGCCGGAAGACCCCATAACGGACGGGCAGTCGTACAAAGTCAACGGCGAAGACGCCGTGTTTGCCGCGGGAAGTATGGGAATGCCCTCTGTGAACAACGAAGCCACTGCCGAAGGCGGCAAGGCCATAGGCAATATCTGCAATAACTATAACGCCACGCTCACTTTCACAGTGAATTCGGCGGAGGCTGCAAAAGCGGGGCTCTATATGCAGATGGCCCTCGGGGCAAGCCCTTCGGAAGGCATTCTCACTATCACGGTAAACGGAGAGTCCGTCGTCGTCCCGACCACCTTTGTTTCGCAGGGCGCGGCAAACTGGACCACGTACGAAAGTTACTGGTTGGCAAACATTGACCTGAATGCAGGTAAAAACGTTATAGTGCTCACCGTAACGGGAGGCTGCGGCAATTTAGACTATCTTGAATTTATTTCTGCTTCTGAAATAACGGCTGTAATATCCTGAGCCGCTGCTTGAACAGGGCGCAATACCTATGGAAAACTTTTCCATAGGTATTTGCGCGTTACATATATTTGACTTATTGCCGCGGCAATATTATTATGGGAATACGTATGATAAACATAGCCATAGTTGAAGACGACAATGACGTTGTGGCCCAGCTTAAAGAATATATTGCCAGATATATGGGCGAGAACGATATGGATTACCACGTCGAAACGTTCGGTTCCGCAGAAAGTTTTTTGTTCGGCGGGGCAGATTCTTTCGACATAATCTTAATGGATATACAGCTCCCGGAGATGGACGGAATGTCGGCCGTAAAAGAGCTGCGCAAGACCAACGAACTGGTGGTTGTGGTGTTTGTGACCTCGCTCGCCCAGTATGCTCTCAAAGGGTATGAAGTGGGAGCTACGGACTTTATGGTGAAGCCGCTCAATTATTACGGCTTTGCGTTAAAATTCCGCCGTGCCGTAACGGCCGCGGGGCGCAACCGCGACGAAAATCTGGTTGTGCGCAACAAGACGCGCGTCAACGTTTTGCGCATATGCGATATTTATTATATAGAAATTGCCTCTCATACGATAAATTATCATACGCGAGGCGGCACGGTTACGGCTACCGGCACAATGAAAAAGGTTTGCGAAGAACTTGCAGGTTTTAACTTTTCGCTGTGCAATCAGTCTTATCTTGTAAATCTTCGCTACGTAATGTGTGCAGACGGGCAGAACGTGGTCGTCGCGGGCGAAAAACTTGCGCTGTCGCGTTCTCGCAGGAAGGAATTTATGCACGATTTGAACGAATATCTCGCCGGGCATACCGGGAAGGAGTGAGCGCGCCGTGTATAAACTTACGGAATTGTTTTTGTATAAGTTTGTGTTTATCGCCGAACTGCTTATCGCTATGCATATGTACTCGTTCCGTATGAAAAAGCGGAATAAATATGTGCTGCGCGTCATACTCGGTTCGCTATTGTGTATGGCTCTCGGCTATGCCTATCCCGTTGCGTCGTTTTCGGCGTGGTATGCTTCGCTGATGTTCTTCGTGCTGTTCTTTTTTTGCTCGGTTTCGCTGTTTTTTATCTACGATATCCCCGTAAAACAGGTATTCTTCCTTGCCGTCGCGTCATACACCACGCAGCACTTTGCGCACGAACTTTATTCCCTCATAGCAACCACCACAACGCTCGCCCTCGATTCCACGCTCGGAATGTACGGCGACGAGATGTTCAGCTTCGACTTTTCCGATATCCGTGCGTGGTTTTCCGTGCTTGTGTACATAGAAGTTTACTTTGCCTCGTATTGGGCGTTGTACAAAATTTTCGGTAAAAAAATCAACCGCGACGATATGCGCATAAGCAACTTTTCGATAGCCGTCATCGCCGCGCTCATATTGCTTGTAGACATAGTTATGAACGCCATCGCCGTATATATCCCGGAAGGTTACAACCGTACCTATACTGCGCTTTCCTGCGTGTATAACCTCATATGCTGTATCCTCATTCTGTATATACAGGTCAAACTGTGCGTGCAAAAAAAGTTGGAAAGCGAGGTGCAGACGCTCTCGTTTTTGCTGCACCAGTCGGAAGAACAGTATCGGCAGAGCAACGAAAATATTATGCTGCTCAATTTGAAGTGCCACGACCTGAAACATCAGATAAGGGAGTATACCCAAAAGCATACGCTTGACGAAGAGTATATAAAGGACCTTGAAAATATTGTCAATATATACGATTCTCCCGTAAAGACTGGCAACGATGCGCTTGACCTCATTCTTACCGAAAAGAGTCTTTCGTGCAGAAAGAACCGCATAAGCCTTACGTGTTTCGCCGACTGTTCGCGCCTCGGCTTTATAAGCAATGCCGACCTGTACGGCCTGTTCGGCAACATAGTGGACAACGCTATGGAAGCGGTGATGAAGATTGAGGACGAAACCAAGAGGGAAATAAGCATCAACGTCAGGAATATAAATTCCTTCATATCGATAGAGGCGGAAAATTATTACGACGGCGAGGTGAAGACTGACGATTCGGGTATGCCCGTCACTACAAAAAAGAACAAGGACTATCACGGCTACGGCCTCAAATCGGTCAGTCTGATAGTGGAAAAATACGGCGGAGATTTGCGCATTTCTGCCGACGGAAATATATTTTCGCTGTGCATACTTTTCCCCGTTTCGGATGAATGATTTTAAGCAGATTTATTCGGGAGTAAATATTACAGAGTAGAGTTAAGAAAAGAAATACTTTAAGACGATAGATGCTGTATGCGATAAAATGGGGCAAGCATTTGTAATAGCGGTTATGTAAAAAGCCGAGGCCCACAGTTGGTGGGCCTCGGCTTTATTTGTTCTGAATGTGCAGTAAAAGCGTACTTTTACTGGCTGGCAAATCAAATTTGAAAACTTATATTGCATTGACTATTTTAGCATATATTTTCGCATTTTGCAATAGAAAACGGTTAGAAAATTTTAGTCAAATAAAGTACACATTTACTATAAGAAACAGACGGGGAGGTGCGGCGGATGGCGAAGTACGCATACGCGAGAGCTCTGCAAAAAGGGCAGAGTTTAAACAAACAAATACAGTCTTTTTCGCAATTCGGCGTACCTAAAGAGAACATTTTCACGGATGAAGGCGTGACCTCGCGCGGAGCGTACGGCGAACTTCTTCAAACTTTAAAAAGAGGGGATATACTTGTAATAAAGACGTTGTCCGCGCTCGGGGAAGGGTATGGCGCGATAGCCACCGAGTGGAGCAGGATAACGGGCGCTAACGGCGCCGACATCTGCGTGCTGGATATGCCGGCGTTGGATACGCGGCTCGGGAGCGATCGCGAGGTTATATCTTCGGTGGTCGTGCAACTTATGAATTTTTGTGACGAGCGGGTCCGCAAGCAGACGGCGTTGCAGGCAAAAGGGATACAGGCGGCCAAACAGAGGGGAGTAAAATTCGGCCGCCCGCCAAAGAAGTACAGCGACGAATTCATATCCGCGGCCCGTCGGTTCAATTCGGGCGAGATAACCATGAAAGAGGCGCTCGTCCTCACCGGCATGAAGCAGTCCAGCTTTTACTACCACATCCACAAGATGGAAGAGGAGCATTACTTCGTCAAATAATTGCGCCATATATGGCGATCAATTATTCGTTTTTCTTTATGTGCGAGATGTATTGCGGCGGCAAACGGGCGCATGGCGTTGACCGGCGGCATATTTACTCAAGGCACAGCGTGGACGTGCAAATTTATTGTCAAAGTGCAATTGACCGATATATATGTGGCATGCAATCGTTTTTTACGGTCGTCATTTAAAGGCCCGTCGCGAAGGCATGAAAGCTTTTTTATCTTGCGTGACGCAAAGGCAAAAACGGCAAGAATATGCGACGACAAAAACGTTCTGTGACGAGAAAAGTGTTCTGCTCTGGCGAAATCGCAATAAAATCACGGCAAAATGGTGACAAACCCGGCCGCAAAACGGTGGCAAAAGCAAATTTTTGCTCCGGACGATATACGGACGATATTGCGGTACTCAGACGCGGGTGACGCTACTCAACCAATCTGCCGGGCGGCCGTACGAAAAAGAAATCACAGGTGCGCAGCGCCGTTCAGTCAAATAAAAAACAAACAAGGGAGAAGTTTATGAAAATAGCAGTAGTCGGAGTGGGCTATGTAGGCCTTTCAAAC
>URMT01000009.1 GCA_900549005.1 uncultured Eubacteriales bacterium
CGCAAGCTGCGACATATGCGCGGTTTTTTCATCGAGCGAAAGGGCACCCCTAACCTCGCCGTAAGCGAAGTTTGAAAAAAATTCGTAAAATTCAGGGTCGGTCTTTTCAAGCTCCTGCTCATCGCCGAATGCCTTTCTGATATATAATTTTGCCTCTTCTGAAAGCGCCATAAAAATTACCTCCGTAAGTTTTATCGACGAACACATTCTACAACTTAAAGCGCGCTTTAAGTCAACGATATTACAAAAATTTTTTGCATAAAAATCGCAGTGCGGCGGCAGGAATCCTGCCGCCGCGCTGCGATTATATTTTATACAAGTTTATCAAGAATCTTCATAAGAGCGTATTTGCCGTGCTCGTATGTGAGCCCGCCCTGAAAATAGGCGATATAGGGCGGCACCACGGGGCCGTCGGCAGAGAGCTCTATCGAAGCGCCCGAAACGAACGTGCCGGCCGCCATAATGATTTTATCGTCGTAGCCGGGCATATCCCACGGCTCGCAGGTGACGTAGCTGTCGACGGGCGAGGCGTACTGCACTTCGCGTATAAAGTTTACCATTTTTTCGGCATCGCCGAACTCTATCGCGCGCGTTATGTCGTGCGGAAGCTCGTCGGTCGGCGGGTAATTTTTGTAGCCCAGCCCCGACATAGCTTCGCCTATCAGCAGGCTGCATTTCAGCGCCTGCGCAACGGTGTGCGGCGCCATAAAAAAGCCCTGGTAATAGTACTGGTATCCGAGCGCGTGCGAACCTACCTCCGTACCGATTGAAGGCGCGGTGAGCCGCTTTCCGATGAGGTCGATATACGTCTCCTTTCCACAGATATAGCCGCCAGTCTGCGCAAGCCCGCCGCCGGGGTTTTTGATGAGCGAACCGACTATAATATCGGCGCCGACGTCGGTCGGTTCCAGCTTTTCAACGAACTCGCCGTAGCAGTTATCTACAAAAATACAGCCGTTGAAGCCGTTTGCACGCACGAAGTTGCAGACCTCGGCAATCTGCGAAACGGAGAACGCGTCCCTGAGCTCGTACCCGCGGGAGCGCTGAATGTACACCACTTTGGCCTCGCTCAGCCCCATTTTTATTGCGGGGTAGTCGAACTTGCCGTCTGCGAGGTCACAGCACCTGAATTTTATGCCGAAATCTTTGAGCGAACCATTGCCGTCGCCGTAAATGACGCCGCGGATTGTGTCGTAGGGCAGTCCGCTTATGCAAAAGAGCGTATCGCCGGGGCGCAGAAGGCCGAAAAGCGCAACGGTGAGCGCGTGCGTGCCCGAAAGAATATGCGGCGAAACAATTCCCGCCTCTGCCCCGAACGCCCTTGCAAAAACGCTGCCGAGGCAATCTCTTCCCTCGTCGCCGTAGCCGTAACCGCTCGTTCCCGCAAAATGGCGGGCGGCAATGCGGTTTTCGGCAAATGCATTGCACACCTTGCTCTGATTAAAAAAAGCAATTTGGTCTATCTCGGCAAATTTTTCGGCAAGCCTTTCTTCACACTCTTCAATATATTTATCTTTATCAAAACTCTCTGTCATACTTTTCCTTAAAACATTATAAATCAAACCGCCCGACTAAGTATCTGACTGTCCGATTAAATCCGCTCAATCGGATAAAATTCAGACGGCTTTAATAACAACTTTTTGCAAGTCCGCCTTTTATTCTTCTGTAAGTCTGACTTTCAGCGCTCAGTCTTTGAGCAAAGAAAGCACTTTTTCTGCCGTAGCCTCCTCAGGCGGAAGCCATACAAGATTTGGCAGTTTTTTAAAAAACGTTATCTGTCGCTTGGCGTATCTGCGTGTATTTTGTTTGATTATGTCACGCATAGTACTCTGCGAATATCCGTTTTTAAGCCCTTCAAGCACCTCTTTATAGCCGATTGCCTGCATACAGCGGCAATTTTCGTCTATCCCGCGGGAAAGAAGGCCCTGCACCTCGTCAACAAGCCCCGCTTCAAACATTTTATCCACGCGCACGTTTATGCGCGCATAAAGCTGTTCGCGTGGAAAGTCTGCCGCCACGGCAAGATACGAAAAGCGCGGCGAACTACCGTCGTCTATATCAGACTTCTTTATGCCGCTTTCGGCAATCTCCAAAGCGCGTATAACGCGCTTCAAGTCGTTAGGGTGAAGTTTTGCGGCGCTCGCCCAGTCCTTTTCCTTTAAAATATCGTATACATATTCCTTGCCGCGCTCGGCAGCAAGACTTTCGTACTTACTTCTCACCTCTTCGTTTGCAGGGACGCCGCCGTAGCTGTAATCGAACAGAAGCGAGTTTATATAAAAACCCGTGCCGCCGCATATTACGGGAACTTTCCCCTGCGAAACCAGGTCTTCCGCTATCGGCAGAGCGGTGTCGCGGTAATCTGAAACGCTGTATTCATCCTTCGGCCCCGCCACGTCAATCATATAGTGCGGCACGCCGAGCATCTCTTCCTTTGCAGGTTTTGCCGTGCCGATATCCAGCCCCTTATACACAAGCTGGGAATCTGCCGAAATTACCGCACTGCCCAAGAGTTTTGCACATTCCGCCGCAAGCGCCGTCTTGCCCGTAGCCGTTGCACCGCATATTACAAGCACTTCTTTCACGGCTATACAATCCTTTTGAACATCTTTTCTATCTGGTATTTTGTAAGTTTGACGGCAACGGGCCTGCCGTGAGGGCATTTAAGCCCCATATCGCCGTGCATTTCGGCAAGCAGACCGTCGGCCTCCTGCCTGGTCAGCTCCATCCCGCCCTTTACGGCGTGTTTGCACGCCGCCATAGCAATTTTATCTTTGAGCACGTCGGCCATTTTTATAGATTTGAGCCCCGAAACGTCGGATAAAAGCTCGTTGAAAAACGCCGCAAAGTCGAGGTTTTTCAAATCGGCGGGAACTTCGCACACCCTGTATGCGTTTATGCCGAACGGCTCTATATCGAACCCCATCTCGCGGATGAGCATAAGGTTTTCTTCCATAAAGGAGTTTTCTTCGGGAGTGAGGCTTATTATATAGGGCACGAGCATACCCTGACGGGCAACCTTGCGCTCTTCAACCTGTTTTCTGAACCTGTCGTAGATGAGGCGCTCGTGCGCGGCGTGCTGGTCGATTATATAAACTTCACCGCCTATCTCGTATAAAAGATAGGTATTAAACAGATTGCCCTTGTAAGTAAAATCGCGGCAGACAAATTTTTCCTGCTCTTCGGCTTTTTTCTGCCTTGACGAAGGCACGAGTGAATCAGATATACCCAACGTGGGACTGCTTACGCCCAGCACGTTCTTCTCTTTGAGGCCAGAATAGTATGCATATACGGGATAGGTCTTTTCCCTGTCCTCGAACTTAGGTTCGGCATAATTTTCGTATGCGGAATAATCGGGCGCAGGCTCAGCCTTGGCACCGCTTGATTTTTCCTGTACGCCACCGTGCGAAAGCACCTCTTCATACGAAAGATATCCGCTGTCCGACTGCTGTCCGTCAGAAGATTCGGGCTTTTCTTTACTTAAATCGCCGCCATATAAATCGGGCGCCTTCGGCTGAGCTTGTACGGCTTTGCCGCCCTCGGTGCCGCCCGTACCAGAACCTACTTCCGCGCCCTGCGTTGCTCCTTCGTCAATACTCGTCTGAACGGGCATCGACGACCTGATTTCAGGTATGCGCGCATAGTCTACAACGAAGTCCGCGGCGCGCGCAGTGCCGTCGAGTATGCCCGAAATTACCGAATAGACCGCGCCGTACACCGCCCTGCCGTCGGTAAAGCGCACGTCGGCCTTGTTGGGATGCACGTTGACGTCCACCATCTCCGCAGGCACGTCTAAAAACAGCACATAGAAGGGATACTGCCTCTTCATAAGGTAGCTGGCGTACGCGTTGGTTATCGCCGAAGAAACTATGGAATTGACTATATACCTGCCGTTTAAAAACAGGCTCTGGTAGCTCTTGTTCGGCTTGAAAAAGTTCTGGTTGCCTATAAAGCCGTGTATTTTTATGCCATTCTTTTCGGCGTTGATTTTATAGCAGTTTGGTATGACTTTTGCGCCGTAAACCTGCGTTACCGCCTCGTCGAGCCCGTTGCCGAAGGACTGCAATTTAAGTTTTCCGTCTGAATAATATTTAAAAGAAACATCCGGGTTGCCGAGAATGAAGCGCGACACAAAGTTGTGTATGTCGCCCTCTTCTGCCTTGTCCGACTTCAAAAATTTTGCGCGCGCGGGTGTGTTGTAAAACAGGTCGTGCACGGCAACTTCCGTGCCCCTGTCAAGCGCCGCAGGCTCAACTTTACCGATATATCCGCCCTCGCACAACACTCTGCAAGCGGGGTTGCTTTCCGTTTTGGAAGTTATCTCCGTGCGCGAAATCGAAGATATGCTGGCGAGCGCCTCGCCCCTGAACCCGAGCGTTGCAATGCTGTCTAAGTCCTCAACCTTTGCAACCTTGCTTGTAGCGTGGGGAATAAAGGCCTTGCGCATATCGTCTGGCTCTATGCCGCCGCCGTTGTCGCACACCCTTATAAGCTGTCTGCCGCCCTTTTCCACATACACGGAAATTTCCGTCGCGCCCGCGTCGAGAGCGTTTTCTATCAGCTCTTTTACAGCAGAATAGGGCCTGTCCACCACCTCGCCCGCGGCTATGCGGTTGAATATTTCTTTGGTCAGAATGTTTATTTTACCCATTATTCTTCACCTTATCCACAAGGTCTGAAACGAGAAGGAACGCCTGCATAGGCGAAAGCGAATTTATATCGGTCTCGCTTAAAATCTTTTCCACTTCCGAAAGTTGCTTCTCCTCAGCCTCATCGGGCTCTTCCGCCCTGGCCATCACGGCGCCCTCGCCGCTCTCCACCGCCTTCAAAATCTGCTTTGCGCGGTCGGTTACCTCGACGGGAACGCCCGCAAGCGCGGCAACCTCTATACCGAAACTGCGGTTAGCACCGCCGCGCATTATTTTGCGCAGGAATACTATTCCGCCGTTAATCTCCTTTACAGCTATCTTATAATTTTTGACGCCCTGCATCCTGTTTTCAAGTTCGGTCAGCTCGTGGTAGTGCGTCGCAAACATAGTTTTAGCGCCTATCTTGTTGGTGAGATGCTCAATCACCGCCCACGCAATACTCAATCCGTCGTACGTGCTGGTGCCGCGACCTACTTCGTCCAGGATGAGCAGGCTGTTCTTAGTCGCATTCTGCAAGATTGAAGCCACCTCTATCATCTCAACCATAAACGTACTCTGGTCGAGAATGAGGTTGTCGCTCGCACCCACGCGGGTGAAAATTCTGTCAGTTATCGGAATTTCGGCCGACTTTGCGGGGACGAAACTGCCTATGTGCGCCATAAGAGTTATGAGCGCCGTCTGGCGCATAAAGGTACTCTTGCCCGCCATATTGGGGCCGGTTATTATCATCGTGCGGTTTTCGCCCTCGTCTAAAAGGGTGTCGTTTGCAACGAACCGCTCCTTCGAAATTACCTCAACAACGGGGTGCCTGCCCTCTTTGATGATAAGCGGCTTGTCGCCCCCGACTATGACGGGGCGCACGTATTTGTTGCTCTTTGCCACGCGCGCAAACGAAGTGAGTACGTCGAGCCGCGCCACCGCGTGCGAAAGGCGCTTTAAATTGTTTATGTTATCGCTTAAAACGCGCTTTATGTTCTCGTACAGCTCGGCTTCCAGCCTGAGCGCCGAATCTTCGCTGGTTAAAATCTTTTCTTCAATCTCTTTCAGCTCGTCTGTCGTATACCTCTCGGCATTGGCGAGCGTCTGCCTGCGCTGGTAATTTAAGGGAACCTTGTCTTTGAACGACTTGGATACTTCGATGTAATAGCCGAACACGCGGTTATAGCCTATTTTAAGGGTGCGTATGCCAGTCGCGTCGCGCTCGCGCGATTCCATTCTGATTACGATGTCCCTGCCGTGCTCCTTTATGTTGCGCAGTTCGTCGAGCTTGGCCGAATACCCCTCCTTTATGTAGCCGCCCTCTTTTAAGTTTGCGGGGGTCTTTTCCTGCTCTATCGCTCTGTCTATGAGGTCAGATACCGAGCTGAGGTCTATGAGGTCGGCAGCTATGTCGTTAAGCGCCTTGGAGGTGAAGCCCGAGAGCTGAAACTTTATGTTTGGTATTACCGAAAGCGAGCGCGAAAGCGCAATGCAGTCGCGCGGCATAATGTTGTCGTTTGAAATTTTGCCCGAAAGCCTTTCGACGTCCCTCACTTCCGAAAGAAGCTCAGAGAGCGAGAGCATTACCACGGGAGCGTTGAAGAGCTCCTCCACACCGTCCAGCCTGTAATTTATGGCGTCTTTATCGACGAGCGGGGAAACTACGTTCGCCGCAAGCAGTCTTGCGCCCATATTTGTGCTGGTCTTGTCGAGAAGCCATAAAAGAGAGCCGTATTTTTTGCCCTCGGAAAGCGTTTTTACAAGTTCGAGGTTGCGTATGGCCGTGTTGTCGAGCTTCATATAGCCGTCGGCAGATATGTACTTTATGCCGTCGATATTTTTCAGCGCGTGTTTCTGCGTATCTTTGAGATACTCCAAAAGCGCCCCCGCCGCGCATACCGCGCCGCCGTGCCCGCTTACAGAATAGGCAGAAAGTTCCTTCACGCCGAACTGCTCACAGAGCGCGCGTTCGGCGGCCTTGTCGCCATAGGCCCATTCGGGATAGGACGAAAATTTTGGCAGGACTCCCCTTGCCACTTCGGACAGTTCGCGCGTGGCGAGAAGGAAGGCGTCGTTGCAGATTACTTCCTTTACGCCAAGTTTAACCATATGGGCAACAACCTGCCCGCAGGCACTGCCGCCTGTAAACTCGGCGGCGCAGAATTCGCCCGTCGTGATGTCGGCCCACGCAAGCGCTGCAATATCTTCGTTTGCCGTGCAGAATGCGCTGCAAACGTAGCTTGCCGCCTTTTCGTCAAGGTGCTTTTCGTCGGTAACGGTACCTGCCGTCACCACCCTTATAACGTCGCGGGCAACCATCTCTTTTGTTTTGGACGGGTCTTCGAGCTGTTCGCAGATTGCCACCTTTTCGCCCATATCCACAAGTTTTGCAATGTAGCCGTCCGCAGCGTGGAACGGAACGCCGCACATAGGCGCTCGCTTGTCCAGCCCGCAGTCCCTACCCGTAAGGGTGAGCCCGAGCAGTTTCGAAACGCGTTCGGCGTCCTCAAAAAACATTTCGTAGAAGTCGCCGAGGCGGTAAAATACCACGCAGTCTTTATACTTTTCCTTTACGGAAAGGTAATGTTTCATCATAGGTGAAAGTGCCATAAACAACCTTCATAAAGGGCGCAAAAAACGCCCGCAATTTATACGCGCCGCAAATGCGGCACCTGTCGCGGCCTATGCCGCAAAACTGTAATTTATTTAACACAAGCGCAAAAATTCAAGCCGTGCGCAAAACTATTTTACAAGCTCGCCCATAAGCGAAACGCCGCTCGCTTCTTTTACGGCGAGGTTGACAAACTCGCCCACCACGTTTTTATCGCTGTGGAAATAGCCCATTCTGCCGAATTCGTCCCTGCCGAGGTACAGCCCGCGCTTGTCGTCGTACCCCTCGCACAGTATCTCGCACGTATTTCCCACGTACTTGGCGCTGTGTTCGCGCGTGAGCGAATTCACAAGCTCTACAAGCTCAATTATCCTCGCCTTTGAAACCTCTTCGGGAACCTGGTCGGGCATAGTGGCCGCAACCGTGCCTTCGCGCCTGGAATACACGAAGGTGAACGCCGAGGCAAAGCCCACTTCCTTCACAAGGCGGAGCGTGGCCTTGAAGTCCTCGTCAGTTTCGCCCGGGAAGCCCACAATCAGGTCGGTGGTCACTGCGCAGTCGGGAATGTACTTCTTCAAAATCTCTATCTTTTTAAGATAGTCGGAAGAGGTGTACTTCCTGTTCATAGCTTTGAGAATTCTGTCTGACCCGCTCTGCACGGGCAGGTGCAAAAGGCGGCAGATTTTAGCGTTTGAAGCCATCGCGGCGGCAAGCCTTTCGGAAAAGTCTTTGGGGTGGCTGGTCATAAAGCGCAGCCTGAACTTGCCGTCTATGTCTGCAATCTTTTCGATAAGCTCGGGGAAAGAGATATCGTCTGTGCCGTTTGCGTAAGAATTTACGTTCTGACCTAAAAGGGTGAGTTCCTTATAGCCCTGACCAACCAACGAACGCGCCTCGGCAATTACGTTTTCAGAGCGTCTGCTCCTCTCTCTGCCGCGCACGTAAGGCACTATGCAGTAACTGCAAAAATTGTTGCAGCCGTAAGTTATGTTTATCCACGCGTTGGGATAGCTGGTGCGCAAGGGGTTTTCACCCTCGATAATCTCCCCTTCGCGGGGAAGAATTTCAATAACGGCCTTCTTTCTGCCCTGCTTTTCGGTTATGTAATCTTTGAGCTTGTGCAGGTTGTGCGTGCCGAATATTACGTCTACGTAGGGGAATTTTTTGTGAAGCACGTCGGCCTTTCCTATCTGCTGGGGCATACAGCCGCCTACCGCAATTATCATATCGCGGCGCGCCGCCTTCAACTTTTTGAGCATTCCTATATTGCCGTAGGCGTGGTTTTCGGCGTTTTCCCTTATACAGCAGGTGTTGAACACAACAATGTCGGCATCCTCCATACTGTCACACGAAGAATAGCCCAACTCTTCGAGCATTCCCGCGATTCTCTCTGAATCGTGCACGTTCATCTGGCAGCCGTAAGTTACTATGTGGTAGTGTTTTTGCATATTTCTCCGATATAAAAAATTCCGCGCCGACCGGGGCCGCGCCAGAAACGGCGCGCGGCGGCACTTTGACCGATATAGACAATTATATAATTTTGCGCGCATTTTTTCAAATAAATTTGCAACAAATTATATATTTTATAGATACTAATTTAGATGAGAAAATTATTTAAAGCCATACTTATACTCCTCGCGCTCGTCGCAATAGCAATCGCAGCGGCGTTTGCCGTATTCGCCTTCGTAACGAAGGACGCCAAACTGGACGAAAGCAAACTTACCGATTACGGCAGGTGCATAACGGTTTGCGACAGAAACGGCGAAGAGATGACCAGCGCCTCGCTCGACGCAAAGAAAAAGAGCGTAAAACTTTGCGACCTTTCAGAAGATACGATAAACGCCTTTATCGCCTCGGAAGACAGAAATTTTTTCAGGCACGGTGGACTCAACTATGCAAGAATGCTTAAAGCGCTGGCAACAAACATCACCTCGCGCTCGTTCAGCCAGGGCGCCTCGACGATAAGCCAGCAGCTTATAAAAAATACCCACCTTTCGGGCGACAAAACGATAAAGCGCAAGCTGAGCGAAATAAAACTCACCAAAAAACTTGAAAAAAAGTACTCGAAAGAGCAGATTTTAGAGATGTATCTCAATACAATCTACTTCGGGCACAACTGTTACGGGTTGGAGAGCGCGGCAGAGTTTTACTTCGGCACCACTGCCGACAAGCTGACGCTTGAACAGAGCGCAACAGTAGTCGGACTTCTGACTTCGCCCAACAACTATTCGCCGTTCAAAAACCCCGAAAGGTGCATAAAGAGGCGCAACACCGTATTAAAATGTATGCTCGACTGCGGATTTATCGACGAAGGCACTTACGAAAAGACTGCCGCTCTTCCCCTTTCCGCCAAGGAAAACAGCACGTTCGGCGGCGCGGCGGGCTACCTTTCGGCCGTATTCGACGAGCTTGAAGAACTTGGACTGGACGGGTATGCGCTTACCGATGCAGAGATAATTACCTACGCCGACAAAGACTTGCAGACTTACGTCGATTCTATGCAGTTCGATTGCGACAGCGCGGTAATAATAACCGCGCAGGACGGCGGCGTGAAGGCATATAAAAGCAGCATAGGCGGCGCAAAGCGCCAGCCCGGTTCAACGATAAAACCGCTTTTGGTATACGCCCCCGCGATAGAAGAAAAACTCATCTGCCCCGCAACCAAAATACTTGACGAAAAGATAAATTTCGGCGGCTATTCGCCCGAAAACCACGACAAAAAATATCACGGCTACCTTACGGCGGCCGAAAGCATTGCAAAAAGCTACAACATTCCCGCGGTAAAAACGCTGAACGCCCTCACCGTCGGCAAGGCGGCAGATTACGCCGAAAAAATGGGCATACAGCTCGAAGACGACGAAAAGAACCTTTCGCTTGCGCTCGGGGGAATGAAACACGGGCTTACCATTGCGGAGCTGTGCGAAAAATACCGCGCATTCACGGGCGGCGGAGCATACACGAACACGCGGTTTATAAAGGAAATACGGCTTAAAAACGGCAAAAGCATTTACCGCGCCGAAAGCAGAAAGAAAAGGGTTTTTTCGCAGGGTACGGCTTCGCTGATGAACGAAATGCTTGAAGGCAGCGTAAAATACGGCACAGCAAAAAGGCTGAACGGCTTTTCGTTCGACATTGCCGCAAAGACGGGAACGTGCGGGAGCGCAAAGGGAAATACCGACGCTTACTGCATAGCTTACACCTCCTCCGATGCGATAGGCGTCTGGCTGGGAAGCCGCGACAATGAGCCGCTTGAAATAAGCAGCGGGGCAGATTGCTGCGAAGCGGCAAAACAGATATTTGAAAAGTTATACAAAAACAACGCTCCGCACAAACTTGAAACCGAGGCAGGCACGGCGACCGTAGAAATCGATAAAGACGAATATTCCGACAACAACAAAATAGTGCTTGCAGATAGCTGCGCGCCAAAACTTAGCACCGCTAAAATCAAAGTGCTTGCAAACGCTGTTCCCACCCAGATATCGCAAAAATTCAGCTATCCTACCATCAAAACGCCTGCAATAAAGGCAACTTATGGCAATGTTTGCATAGAACTATGTCAGACGAAGTACTACGCATATTTAATAAAAAGACGTTCAGACGGCAAGGAAGTTACCATCTATGACGGGGAATATCAAAAAATTATAACAGATGAGGTTGCAGAAGGAAGCTATGTTTACACAGTGACCCCCTACTATTTCGACGGCGTTAAAAAACATTACGGAAAAACAATCGAGCTACCTGCCGTAATCGTCGGCGGCAAAAGCTCCCCTCAACAAGACCTGCCCGACATAACCCAAAAAGATTGGTTCAACGAATAACTTTTTTGCGTTTCGCGTGAAACAATTTCTGTTATCAACAAAAAATCAAGCAATGATTTACTATGCTCCGTCGACTTTAATGCGTAATTTTTATTGCGTTAATTGTATGGCGCAATGCAATTGTTTTTTTTGTAGCGCAAAGCAATTTTAAGCAAATCTATGGCCGATTTTACTTTGCGCCCCGCCATTACGATTCACCATCTATACCTGCTTTGCGTTTTATAATTTAATTTGTCGTTCTGTGAAACAATTTAAAGAACTTTATACTATAATGAGAACCGCGGCATAACAAACAAACGTTTGTTATGCCGCGGCTTATTCTATAAAATATCTCTCGTTTTTTTGTTTTATACTGCTCTGTTTGCGCCGTAATACAACTACTACGCTTAAAATTCCGTGACTTCGAGCGTTGAGAACGCATCGTCGAGCAGAGCTTCCACGTCGAGTTTTGCCTCCTCAGCAAGCACGTCGGCAAGTTTGGGCTTGATTATGGGGTAATCGGGCAGAAATACCGTGCAGCAGTCCTCGTATGGTCTGATTGAAACGTCGTAGGCGCCCATATTTCGGCTGCGCTCTATAATTTCGTTCTTGTCGAAGCCGCACAGGGGGCGAAGCACTGGCATACTCTCTATCACGCTGTTGGAAGAAGTCATACCCTCAATCGTCTGGCTGGCAACCTGGCCAAGGCTTTCTCCCGTGATAATACACTGGTCGCCGTCCTTTTTGGCAAGCCTTTCTGCAAGCCTCATCATAAAGCGGCGCAGAAGAGTCACCATATATGCGCCGTTGCAGTTTTTGTGAATCTCTTCCTGAATTCTCTTGACAGAAATTACAGAAAGTTTTATGCCGCAGGTATATTCCGACAGTATGGCGGCCAAATCGTTGACCTTCTGCCTCGCCTGCATATTTGTATAGGGATAGCTGTGAAAATGCAGGCAATCTATCTTCATTCCGCGCTTCGCAATCATATGGCCTGCGACGGGGCTGTCTATTCCGCCCGAAAGAAGCAGAAGCCCGCGCCCCGCGGTGCCTACGGGCATACCGTCGGCGCACTTTATAAACTTATTGAATACAAGCGTCTTGCCGTTTTCGCGCACGTCGATATTGATTACGAAGTCGGGGCTGTGCACGTCCACTTTCAGCTGTTTATTCTTATCGAGCAACCTGCCGCCGATTTCCGCACTGATTGCGGGCGAATTAAGGTAAAAAGTCTTGTCTGCGCGGTGAGTTTCCACCTTGAACGAGCCGCTTTCGCCCGTCACAGCCTGTGCGGCGGCGAAGATTTTATCCATATCAGAATCGACCTTGTAGCCTACGCTGAGCGAGTGTACGCCGAACACCCTGGAAAGGCGCTTTACTATCGTATCCACGTCGTTTTCCGAAAAATTTTCAACGAGGTATCTTCCGCTCTGCCTTCTTATTTCGTGGCGGATGCCCCTCAAAGATTTTTCCATATTGGCGGCAAACACCCGCTCGAAGTAACCGCGGTTTTTACCCTTTAAATGTATCTCCGCATAGCGGATAATAACTACTTTTTCCATAAAATTTATTTCATCATCTCGCTGTCGGCGCGCACCACCCTGTTGAGTATGCCCGCCGCTTCTTCAATCTCTTCCGCTGTGTTGTGCGTGCAAAAACTTATTCTAAGCACTCCGTCGATAAGCTCGGGCGCAAGGCCGCACGCCTGCATTACGCGCGAATGGCGCTTTGCGGCATTGGAAGAACACGCCGAACCCGTACCTATAATCAGCCCCTCGTCGTCGCACATATGCAGTATAGTTTCGCCGCGCACGCCCTTTGCCGCTACGGAAAGAATGTATGGCGAGCCTTCTTCGGGCGAAATACGCACGAAAAGCTCCTTATCCAGAAGCTGCCACAACCTTGCCTGCAACCCGCGCACGTGTTGCCACGCCTTTTCGCGCCCGCCATCAGAGCAGTGAGCCTGTGCGGCAAGGCTGAACGCCTTTATTCCGTAAACGTTTTCGGTGCCGCTTCTGAGGCCGCTTTCCTGTCCGCCGCCCCAGATGTAGGGCTGTAAAACAAGTTTTTTCTTTTTAATAAGCGCGCCCGTGCCCTTCAAAGCGCCTATTTTGTGCGCGCTCACAGAGTACATATCCACATTGCCGTCCAGCCTGAACGGCAGTTTGCCGTAGGCCTGCACTCCGTCGGAATGGAACAGGGTTCGCGGGTTCTTTGCCTTTACCTTCTTTGCAAGGCTGTTAATATCGTTAATCGCGCCCGTTTCGTTGTTTATATGAATGACCGAAACGAGCGAGGTCTTTTCGTCGACGAGCTTCAAAAGCTCTTCTTCGTCTACGCTTCCGTCTTGGTTGAGCGGGGCAAACCTTGCCTCGACGCCCCTCCTGCCTGCCTCCTGCGCCGCGGCAAAAACGGCGGCGTGTTCACCCATAGTGGTGACGATGTTGCCCCTTCTGCCTCCGCAGAATATTGCCTGGTTGTCGGCCTCCGTTCCGCAGGACGTGATTGTAAGCGAGTATTCGTCGGGGTCGGCCACATACGAAAGTATGCTCCGCCTTGCCTCTTCAAGTTCGAGGTGCAAATTATATCCTTCCGCGTAGAGCGCGGAAGGATTATAGAATTGCTCTTTTAAGTAGCGGTCGGCCGCTTCAAGCACGCAGTCTTCGGGCCTGGTGGTCGCCGCATTGTCCAAATAAATCATTATATCTCTATTATGCCCTCATACGACTGTTTAACCGAGCCGTCGAGCACGAAGTCGCCGTTTTCAAGCCGCCTTACGAACAGGTCGCCGCCGCGAAGTTTTACGGTAATCACGCCGTCCTTTGCACACGCGCCCATATCGATTGCCGCCGCCGCAACAGCCGCCGCGGCCGTGCCGCAGGCCATCGTTTCGCCGTTTACCTTGTCCCAGACGCGCACCTTTACGGTGAGGTCGTTTACAATCCTTGCACACTCGACATACGAACCGTTCTTAAACGAATCGCACGCCATAACTTCCTGCCCGAGCGCGTCAAGGTCTACGTCGTCCACTCTGTCGCAGAACGCAACGCAGTGTTCGTTGCCCACATTCACAAAATAGACGCACTTTTCGCCGTCACCCGCAAGGTTGCCGTCCACGGCGTTTTTAAGGCTGTCGCCCTCGGCAATCCGCCTGCACTCCGCTTTGCCGAGATTTACCGAAACAGAGCTTGCCACGCCGTTGAAGGAAACTACTTCCAGCGTCTTGACGCCGCCGCACGTTTCAACGGTAATCTTGTCGGAGTTGACTATGCGCTTGTCGAACACGTACTTGGCAACGCACCTTAAAGGGTTGGCGGCAAGTCCCGCCTCGCTGCCGTCGCGGTTGAACACGCGCATCTTGCAGTCGGCCGCGTCAGATTTTTCAATCATAACGATGCCGTCGCTGCCTATTCCGTAGTGCCTGTCAGAAAAGTTTATCGCAAGCGATTCGGGGCAGGTAATCTTGTTGTCGAAGTTGTTGAAGAATATATAGTCGTTGCCGCAGCTGTGCATCTTGCAGAAGCTGAGTTTGAGCTTTTCTTTGCGCAGGTGGTTGATATCCACGAGCTCGGTGTTGAACTGCGTGTATCTGCCCGCAATGCAGTCTGCCAGGGCGTTGGTGGTATCGAGCGAGGTAAGCACGGTTATGCCGAGCAGTATTGCGTGGTGATGGAGCGAAATATAGTTGGTGATTGACTCCATATCCGTCTTACCCGTATAGACCACGTAGTCAATCTTGCCCTCGTCCATCAGCTTAAATATATCGTCGTTGGTGGAAAGGCGGGCGACTTCCGTGCAGTCTATGCCCAGGCTGCGTATTACCTGCGCCGTACCCTTGGTGGCGTAGAAAGTCAGTCCGAGGTCGGCGAACTTCTTTACAATATTTACTATTTCGTACTTATCCTGGTCGTTTACCGTGAAGTAGATGCCCGAAGGGTGCTGTTTTGTGGGGTGCTTCATATTGAAGCCCGCAGAAACAAGGCCCTTGAACAGTGCCTCTTCTATCGTCTTGCCTATGCCGAGCACCTCGCCCGTGGACTTCATCTCGGGGCCGAGCTGAGAGTTCACGTCGTTGAGCTTTTCAAACGAGAACACGGGCACCTTTACGGCGACGTACGGTGAGTTGGGGTAAAGCCCCGTGCCGTAGCCGAGTTTTTTGAGCTTGGCGCCTACAAGTATCTTGGTGGCTAGCTCAACCATAGGCACGCCCGTAACCTTTGAAATGTAGGGTATGGTTCGTGACGCCCTGGGATTCACTTCGATTACGTACAGTTCGTTGTGGTAGATAAGGTACTGTATGTTTATAAGGCCCTTTGTCTTTAACGAGAGCGCAAGTTCAACAGATATGTCCACCACCTTTTTGAGCATTGCGTCGCTGAGGTTATAGGGCGGGTAAACGGCAATCGAGTCGCCGCTGTGCACGCCCGCGCGCTCTATATGCTGCATTATGCCGGGGATGAGCACGTCAACGCCGTCGGATATGGCGTCGACTTCGAGCTCGGTGCCCATCAGGTACTTGTCGCAGAGAACGGGGTTTTCAATCTTCTGCGAAAGTATTACGTCCATATACCTCTCGATGTCGTTCTGCGTGAAGGCGATGGTCATATTCTGGCCGCCTATTACGTACGAGGGGCGCAGAAGCACGGGATAGCCGAGCTTTTCGGCGGCGGCGATGGCCTCTTCCTTGGTCATTACCGTAAGTCCCTTGGGGCGGGCTATGGAGAACTGTTCCAGAAGTTCGTCGAACCTCTCCCTGTCCTCGGCAAGGTCCACGCTGTCTGCGGGGGTGCCGAGTATTCTTATTCCCTTCTTGTCGAGGTAACTGCACAGCTTTATGGCAGTCTGTCCGCCGAAGGTTATAACCACGCCGTAGGGCTTTTCAACGTCGATTACCGACTGCACGTCTTCGGGCGTGAGCGATTCGAAGTACAGCCTGTCGGCCGTATCGAAGTCGGTGGATACCGTTTCGGGGTTGTTGTTTATTATTATCACTTCATAGCCGAGCTCTTTGAGCGTCCACACGCAGTGAACGGACGAATAGTCGAATTCGATGCCCTGACCTATGCGTATGGGGCCGGAACCTATAACTATTATCCTGCGCTTTTTGCTGCGCTTTACGAAGGGCTTGGCCTCGTCGTGGTCGGCTTCGTCGTAGGTCGAATAGAAGTACGGCGTCTGCGCCGCGAACTCTGCGCCGCAGGTGTCAACCATCTTGAACACGGCGTCCCTGTGCATAGGCAGCTTGTGCGCCGAAATCTTTTCGAGCTCTTTGTCGGGGTAGCCCATCTTTTTGCCGTGCATATACTGCGCGCGCGTCATAGGCTTGCCCGCAATCTCGTTTTCAAAATCTACGAGGTTTTTGAGCTTTTCCAAAAACCACTTGTCTATCTTGGTGATTGAGTGAATCTCGTCTATCGTAATTCCGCGCTTTATGGCGCTGAACACAACGAACAGCCTTTCATCGGTCAGTTCGTGCAGCTTGGCGTGAATTTCTTCGTCAGAAAACTCTGCCATCTTGGGCATATTGAGCGTGCCGAGCGAAATTTCTGCGCCGCGCACGGCCTTCATTATAGCCATCTCGAAGGAGGTGCCTATTGCCATAACTTCGCCCGTGGCCTTCATTCTGGTGCCCAGAGTGCGCTTTGCGTACAGGAATTTATCGAAGGGCCACTTGGGCAGTTTTACTACCACATAGTCGAGCGTGGGTTCGAAGCAGGCATAAGTTTTGCCCGTGACGTCGTTCTTTATCTCGTCGAGAGTATAGCCGAGGGCAATTTTTGTGGCGACTTTGGCAATCGGGTAGCCCGTAGCCTTGGAAGCCAGCGCCGAAGAGCGCGAAACCCTGGGGTTTACCTCTATTACGGAATATTCGAAGGAATCGGGATTGAGCGCGAACTGGCAGTTGCAGCCGCCCTCTATGCCCAGCTCGGTTATTATGTCGAGCGAGGCGGTGCGCAGCATCTGGTACTCTTTGTCCGAAAGCGTTACGGCGGGCGCGATTACTATCGAGTCGCCCGTATGTATGCCTACGGGGTCGAAGTTTTCCATCGAGCAGACGGTGAGCACGTTGCCCGCGCCGTCGCGCAGAACTTCGAACTCTATCTCCTTCCAGCCGCCAATGTACTTTTCGATGAGCACCTGCGTTATGGGCGAAAGCATCAGGCCGTTGTGGGCTATGATTTTAAGCTCCTCTTCGTTATGAGCAACGCCGCCGCCCGCGCCGCCAAGCGTGTATGCGGGGCGCACTATTACGGGGTAGCCGCCAATCTTTTTTGCCACTTCAAGGCACTCTTCCACCGTGTATGCGATGTCGGAGGGAACGACGGGCTGGTTTATCTTCTGCATAGTCTCTTTGAAGAGCTCCCTGTCCTCCGCCCTGTCTATCGCGCTTAAATTTACGCCTATCAGCTTTACTCCCCACTCGTCCAGAAAGCCCTCTTTGGCAAGCTGGCAGCCGAGGGTAAGGCCCGTCTGTCCGCCGAGGGAGGCAAGAAGGCTGTCGGGCCTCTCCTTGATTATAATTCTCTTTAACGTGTCTATGGTGAGGGGTTCGAGGTAGATTTCGTCCGCGAGCGCCTTATCGGTCATTATGGTTGCGGGGTTGGAGTTGCACAGCACCACGTCGAGCCCCGCGTCTTTAAGAACGCGGCAGGCCTGCGCGCCGGCATAGTCGAACTCCGCCGCCTGACCTATAACTATGGGGCCTGAACCTATTACCAGAACTTTTTTGATATCCTCTCTCTTAGGCATGGTACCTGCCCTCCTTTATGTTGAGTATGAATTTATCGAACAGGAAAGAAGCGTCCATAGGACCGCCGCAGGCTTCGGGGTGGAACTGAACGGTGTATGCGTTGAGCTCGGGATATTCAAAGCCCTCGCAGGTGCCGTCGTTGGCGTTTACAAAGCTGAGTTTGCCGCCCTCCACACTCGACGAAATTACCTCGTAGCCGTGGTTCTGGCTGGAAATGTATACCCTGCCCGTATCGAGGTTTTTGACGGGCTGGTTGGAACCGCGGTGACCGTACTTCATCTTCTTGGTTCTGCCGCCCATTGCAAGCGCAAACAGCTGGTGTCCGAGGCAGATTCCGATTATGGGAAGTTTGCCCGCAAGTTTTTTGATGTTGGCAATAACTTCGGTATTCTCGGAAGGGTCGCCGGGGCCGTTTGTGAGCATAAGCCCCTGCGGCTCCAATGCGAGAATCTGTTCGGCGGTATAGTACGAAGGCACCTTCATACAGTAACAGCCGCGCTTTGCAAGCTCGCGCATAATGTTGCGCTTCGCGCCGAAATCCCAGACGGCCACTTTTATGCCGTTCGGGTCGCCGAGGTATTCAATCTCGTCGCAGGTGACAGATTTTACCGCGTCTTTAATCGTGTAGGCGCGCACCTCGTCGAGGTCTTTGAGCGGCTTTTTGGTTATTGCCGCGTTCATAACGCCCGCTTCGCGCACGATTTTTGTGAGTTCGCGCGTGTCGATTCCGTATATGCCCGGTATGCCCTGCTTTTTGAGATAGTCGTCTATCGTGCCGCCGCACCTGAAATTTGAAGGCTCGTCGCACTTCTCCCTGACGATATAGGCCGTAACCCAGGGCTTTTTGCTCTCCGTATCGGCTTCAATCATTCCGTAGTTGCCGATGAGCGGGAAAGTCTGCGTGACTATCTGCCCGTAGTAGCTGGGGTCGGTCAGCGTTTCGATGTAGCCCGTCATACCGGTGGTGAACACGAGCTCGCCCACGACCTCTTTCTGTGCGCCGAAGGCGTACCCCGTGAACTGTCTGCCGTTTTCAAGCGTCAAATAAACTTTGCTGTGTTTCATCTATCCTTCCTTTTCTTATGGTTATGTAATCGGATAAAATTTATAAAGACCTGCAAAAGCCGCACCGCCGCAACCGGCGGCGCATACATCTGCCTCTTTGCTCCCTCATTCTGCGCGCGGACAATCAGGCCGCGCATTTTTTTATTTACAAGGCGTGCCAATAAGGCGTGCCGCCGCAAGGTTAAGGCGCGCCTTACCTCATCAGTTTTACCATTACCGCCTTCTGCGCGTGCAGCCTGTTTTCGGCTTCGTCGAAAATTTCTTTGGCGTGCGCCTCGAATACGCCGTCGGTAATCTCCTCCCCGCGGTGGGCGGGCAGGCAGTGCATCACCATTACGTCCTCTTTGGCGTTCTTTATATTCTTTTCGTTTATCTGGAAGCCCTTGAATACGTTCTCGCGCTCCTTCTTCTCCTTTTCCTGGCCCATCGAAGCCCACACGTCGGTATAGAGCACGTCGGCGCCCTCTATTGCGGAGTTCACGTCGGAGGTGACGGTTAAAAGGCCGCTCTCCTTGCCCCACTTCACGAGTTCCGCGTCGGGCTCGTACCCTTCGGGGCAGGCCACGGTGAAGTTCATTCCCATCTTTACGGCGCCTACGATAAGGCTGTTTGCCATATTGTTGCCGTCGCCTATGAACGCCATTTTAAGTCCCTTGAAGGTGCCCTTGTATTCGCGTATGGCCATAAGGTCGGCAAGCACCTGGCAGGGATGGCAATAGTCGGTGAGGCCGTTTATTACGGGAATGGAGCCGTACTTTGCAAGGTCTTCGACTTCCTGTTGGGCAAAGGTACGTATCATTATGCCGTCGAGATAGCGCGAAAGCACGCGGGCGGTGTCCTGCACGGGCTCGCCCCTGCCTATCTGCAAATCGTTGCTCGACAAAAACAGCGCGTATCCGCCAAGTTCGTACATACCCGCCTCGAACGAAACCCTCGTGCGGGTGGACGCCTTCTGGAAAATCATACCCAGTTTTTTGCCTTTAAGGTATTCCTTCTGTATGCCGTTGTTGCGCTCGAATTTGAGCTGGTCGGCGAGGTTGAGTATAGAGAGAATTTCCTCCCTTGAAAGGTCGCCGAGTTTTAACAGATGTTTCATTGGCTTATTACCTCGTTTAAGATTTTGAGCGCAAAGTCTATATCGTCTTTGCTTATGGTAAGGGGCGGCAACAGGCGCACGTTTGAGTGTGCCGTGAGTACCAGAAGCCCCCTCTTCATACATTCGTTTGCAACTTCCGCAGCGGGCTTGTCGGTATGAATGCCTATCATCAGCCCCATACCTGTGACCTCTTTTACCCCGTCAATCTTTTTAAGACCTTCGCGGAAATATTCGCCCTTTTCGCGCACCGAAACAAGAAGTTTTTCGTCTATGCGCGAAAGTATGCTGTATGCGCCCGCGCACACTACGGGGTTGCCGCCGAAAGTAGAGCCGTGGTCGCCGTGGCCGAACACGCCTGCGCACTTTTCAAACAGCATACAGGCGCCTATCGGAAGCCCTCCGCCAAGGCCCTTTGCCGTGGTGACGATGTCGGGCGAAACGCCGTATGCCTGGTATGCATACAGCCGTCCCGTTCTGCCGTTGCCCGTCTGCACCTCGTCGCAGATAAATATAATATCGCGTTCCCTGCACAGCTTTTCAACCGCCTGAACAAAATTTTTATCCAGAACGTTGACTCCACTCTCGCCCTGAATGCACTCTATCATCACGGCGCAGGTGCGCTCGTTCATACAGGCCTCAACGCCCTCGATTGTGGGGTCTGCATATACAAACCCTTCGGGGAACGGGCCGTAATATTTATGAAAGGCGTCCTGCCCCGTGGCGGCGAGCGTTGCAAGCGTTCTGCCGTGGAAGGACTCCTTCAAAGTTATTATCTGTTTTCTGTCGGCGCCGTATTTAATTTCCCCGTACTTTCTTGCCGCCTTTATGGCGCACTCGTTGGCCTCGGCGCCGCTGTTGCCGAAGAATACCTTCTCCGCGCCCGTCCTTTCGCACAGCAGGCGCGCAAGGTCTGCCTGCGGCTTTGTATAATACAGGTTGCTGGCGTGCTGTATGCTGTTCATCTGGGCAATTACCGCATTTTTCCACTCTTCGTCGTTCACGCCGAATATGTTCACGGCTATTCCGCTGCCGCAGTCAACGTACTCCCTGCCGTCGTAATCGTACAGCCTGCTGCCCTTTCCCTCTTTGAACGCCACGGGAAAGCGCGCATAGGTGCCCGCTATATATTTTTTATCCTCTTCAATTATATCCTTCGATTTCATATTTTTTCTCCGTGCTTACAACACCCGCATACTAAAAGAAAGACTGATTTAATGCAATAAATCAGTCAACTGTAAAACATAGTGCCGCTGCCTTCCTCAGACAAAATCTCCACCAAAATGGAATGGTAAACCCGTCCGTCGGTTATAAACACCTTGTTTACTCCGCGGCGGATTGCATCTTTGCAGCACTCTATTTTAGGAATCATACCCCCGGATATTATGCCCTGCTTTACAAGCGCGGGAATATCTGAGACGTATACCTTTTTTATAAGACTTTCGGGGTCGTCCTTGTTCTCCATAAGCCCCTTTATGTCTGTCATAAGAATGAGGCTTTCGGCGCCTATCGCTCCTGCGATGGAAGCGGCCGCCGTGTCTGCATTCACGTTATAAACGTTGCCGTCGCCGTCGAAGCCAATCGGCGCTATCACTGGCACGTAGCCCATACTCAAAAGGTCTGTTATTATCTCTGCGTTTACGTTCACAATCTTTCCCACGAAGCCGAGGTCATCAGAAAGTTTTTCGCATTTGAGCATATGCCCGTCTTCGCCGCAGAGGCCTATCGCCTTGCCGCCCGCCGTGCAGAGGTGGTCGACGAGCGACTTGTTTACCTTGCCCGCAAGCGCCATCCGCGCGATTTCCGCCGTCTGCTCGTCGGTATAACGGAGACCGTTTACGAACTTTGGAACGATGCCCATCTTTTTGGAAATTTCAGAAATTTCGGGTCCGCCGCCGTGGACGAGCACGACTTTTATGCCGAGCGCGCTTAAAACCGCCACGTCGTTCATAACCGACGATTTGAGCTTTTCGTCGGTCATAGCGTTGCCGCCGTACTTTATGACTATAATTTTATTATAGTATTTCCTGATGTATGGCAGAGCTTCTATCAGAAACTCGGCCTGTTCCTGCTTATCCATTAAATTCTCCGTAATTTATATGCGCCCTGCGGCTTCTGCCTTTCGGGCAAAACCTGCGGCGCACTCCGTTTAAAAGCCCCGCCGCGGCCTTTATTGAACATTTTTTAAGAAGGCTAACCGCCCTTTAAGTGCGGTAATCGCCGTTGATTTTTACGTAGTCGTAGGTGAGGTCGCAGCCCCAGGCCGAGGCCTTGCAGCCGCCGGACTTAAAATCTATGTTTATCTGCACTTCGTCGCGCGAGAGTACTTTTTTTGCAAAATCTTCGTCGAAGGGCACCCCGCTGCCGTCTTTGCACACGGGAAGGTTGCCCGCCGCCGATTTGAACGCGACGTCTATTCTGTTTACGTCCACTTTTTCGCCCGCGTAGCCTATGGCGCACAGTACCCTGCCCCAGTTTGCGTCGGAGCCGAACATTGCCGCCTTTACAAGCGAAGATTTAATTACCGACCTCGCCACATTTTTGGCAATTTTGGAAGTCTTGGCGCCCCTTACGTTGCACTCAATCAGCTTGGTTGCGCCCTCGCCGTCCTTGGCTATCATACGCGAAAGTTTTACAGTGCAGTGATGCAGCGCCCTTTTGAAGGCCGTGTAATCTGCCCCCGCCGCTGCAATCTGTTCGTTGCCCGCAAGTCCGTTTGCAAGTATGCAGCAGGTATCGTTGGTGGACTGGTCTCCGTCTATGCTGACCATATTGAACGAAGTTTTCACATCGTCCGAAAGCGCCTTCTGCAACATTTCGGAAGATATGTTTACGTCGGTGGTTATGAATATCAGCGTGGTCGCCATATTGGGGCAAATCATTCCCACGCCCTTAGCTATCGCGCCTATGCGGCAGACCTTTCCGCCGACTTCGAACTCAACCGCGACAGACTTGGGAACGGTGTCGGTGGTCATAATCGCCTCCGCCGCCGCGTCGCTGTTTGCGCCCGTCTTTGAATAGAGCTCGTCAATAGCCGCCGCCATAGGGGCAATGTCGAGGGGAACGCCTATTACGCCCGTCGATGCGACGATTACGTCGGAAGGGGAAATGCCCGCAACCTTCGTAACCAGCGCGCACATCTCTTCGGCAACCTTTTCGCCGTCTTTGTTGCAGGTGTTGGCGTTACCGCTGTTGCAGATAACCGCCTGCGCCTTCCCGTCTGAAAGATTGCGCTTTGTAACCACCACGGGCGCGCCCTTTACTAAGTTCTGGGTATATACTCCCGCCGCCGCGCAGGGGACATCGCTTAAAATGAGGGCAAAGTCCTTCTTTTCTTTATTTTTACGTATGCCGCAGTGTATGCCGCCCGCCTTGAAGCCCTTGGGAGCGCACACTCCGCCGCTTATCTCTTGCAAAAGTTTCATTTTACGTTCACGCCTTATTTTCGGCCGAAAGGCCCTTCGCGGCACTCTTATATAGATTATAGCTTAAAAACGCCGCGCCGTCAATCGACTTTTTAATATAAATATTAAAAGATAAAATTTGATATATCTGAACTTTGTATAACGGCGCCGATAAAGGCGCCCGCCTGCAACCGGGCAAATAAACCGAGCACGACTGCATACCCGATAAACATCACCGCCGGCAATGCACTTTTGCCGCACCCTGCCGTAACGCGCATAACAACCGCCAGCGCCCGCCGCTTTTACGCAGACCCGCTTGCTTTAAACAGGCCATCCCGCTTTTATGCGGGCGCCAAGCGGCAAAAGAAAAATGCATACGAAAAATTTATACAAGCGAGAAAGTTTCGTCCAGTCCGAGCATAATGTTCATATTCTGCACGGCAGCGCCCGAGGCTCCTTTGCCGAGATTATCGAACACGCTGCACAGCAGAATCATATCGTCGTTGCCGCTCACAAAAATTTTCAAAAGGTTGGTGCCCGCCAGCATATTTGCAGGAAGATAGGCGGGAACCTCGTCTTTTTGCGCAACTTTTACAAAGTTCTGCCACGCATAGTACTCTGCAAAATAGTTTCTAATGTCCTCTACGCCCATATTTTTGTGAAGCAGCCTGCGATAGAGCGGAACGGTTACGCACATTCCGCAGTAAAAGTCTGAAACTATGGGATTGAATACAGGGGAATGTGAAAGCCCGCACTCTTTAACCATCTCGGGAATGTGCTTGTGCGAAAGGGTGAGCGCATACTGTCTGGGCGAATCGAGCAGGATATCCCTCTCCTCCGCCTCGTACTCGGCAATCATCTTTTTGCCTCCGCCCGAATACCCCGTCACGGAATGGGCGACGAACGGGTAGTCTGCGCCAACAATGCCGCCCTTTACGAGGGGCGCGACAAGCGAAATGAAGCCCGTGGCGTGACACCCGGGGTTGGCAACGCGATTTGATTCAGCTATCTCACCCCTGCGCTCCTTTGAAATTTCTGGCAGGCCGTATACCCATTCGGGATTGGTGCGGTGTGCCGTCGAGGCGTCGATTACCCTCGCCCTTTTATTCTCTATAAGCGAAACCGATTCCCTTGCCGCCGCGTCGGGCAGGCACAGAAAGCTGATGTCGGCGGAGTTCAGACACTCCTTTCTCGCCTTCGGGTCTTTGCGCTTCTCTTCGGGAAGGGCGATAATGTTTACGTCGCCGCGCTTTGCCAGCCTTTCGAATATCTGCAAGCCCGTGGTGCCTTCCCGCCCGTCAATAAACACGTTATACATCTTTTATCTCTCTCACGCCGCCAGAATTTCTGCGTTTGGCGGCATACGCAGTACAAAGCGGCGTTAAAAAGCCGCTTTGCACCTGAAATAATTTAAATTTTGCGTTAAAAACTCCGCGCGTGCGTCAATAAATATTCACGCCGCCGCAAGTCCTTTTTACTTCAACTTCTTTTCGTCGAGCAGGGCCTTTATCTTGATGGGCAGACCGAACAGATTGATGAAGCCTGCGGAGTCGGTCTGGTCGTAGCAATGGTCCTCGCCAAAGGTTGCAATATCTTCGCTGTACAGAGAATAAGGCGATTTTATGCCGGCGTTCATTACGTTGCCCTTGTAAATGCGCAGCTTCACGTCGCCCGTAACCGTCTCCTGCGTCTTATCCACGAACGCATCGAGAGCTTCGCGCAGGGGCGTAAACCACTGTCCGTCGTATACCATTTCGCCATACTTCACAGCTATAAGCTGCTTATAATGCGCCGTAGCCTTGTCGAGGCAGACAGATTCAAGAAGCTCGTGAGCGGTATAGAGTATTGTACCGCCGGGAGTTTCGTATACGCCGCGGCTCTTCATACCCACAAGCCTGTTTTCAACCATATCGATTATGCCGACGCCGTTTTCGCCGCCTATTTTATTGAGCTTTTCGATGATGGCCACACTGTCGAGTTTCTCGCCGTCGATTGCGGTGGGAATACCCTTTTCAAAGTGAATGGTTACGTATGTGCTCTTGTCGGGCGCCTTCCAGGGGGACACGCCGAGTTCAAGAATTTTATCGTACTGCGGCTCGTTGGCGGGGTCTTCCAAATCAAGTCCCTCGTGCGAAAGGTGCCACAGGTTTTTATCCTTGGAATAGTTGGTCCCCCTCGTTATTTTCAGGGGAATATTGTGTGCTTCCGCATAGTCGATTTCTTCGTCGCGGCTCTTTATGTTCCATATGCGCCAGGGGGCGATTATGGGCATTTCGGGCGCAAACGCCTTTATCGCAAGTTCAAAACGAACCTGGTCGTTGCCCTTGCCCGTGCAGCCGTGGCAGATTGCGTCGGCGCCCTCTTTCTTGGCAATTTCAACAATCCTCTTCGCGATTACGGGGCGCGCGAACGAAGTACCCAGAAGGTACTTGTTCTCATACACGGCGCCCGCCTTCATCGTGGGATAGATGTAATCTTCGATGAATTCCTTGCGGAGGTCCTCTATATACAATTTGGAAGCGCCCGTTTTAAGCGCCTTTTCTTCAAGTCCTTCCAGCTCAGACTGCTGTCCGACGTCGCCTGAAACAGCTATAACTTCACAGTTGTCATAATTTTCTTTGAGCCAGGGAATGATTATCGACGTATCAAGTCCGCCCGAATAAGCTAAAACTACCTTTTTAATCTTCTTTTCCATAACAATATTTCGTCCGATGATTATTTTTGACTCCCCTTCTTCGGTTCGTCCCGCAAATTATACAATATACCGCCCTGCAAGTCAAGCGTTTACCATATCAATTTTGAATATTTTATAAAATATTTTGCATAAATATTCATTATTTATACAAAATCAGCGAATAATTGCATAAATATACAAATATAAGTATGCCGCAGCTATGCGCAGTTTTGCAGCTGCGTTGCGACGGCCGAAAATTATGCCGGCAAACACCGCCGCAGAAACTGTAAACGCAACGCGGCGTGGCTGCGTACAAAGCGACGGCAAAGCCTACGTCAATACATTTTTGACAAAAAATTGTATCTTTTCATCTCTTTGCGCAGAAGTTTATACGAAGGCACGAACCTTTCAACAAGCTGCCAGAATGAAGGCGAATGGTCTCTGTGGACGATGTGGCACAGTTCGTGCACCATTACATACCTCTGCAATTCGGGCGGAAGCATAAGAAGTTTGAAATTGAAAACAATGTTGCCCTTTGCGTCGCAGCAACCCCACATACTTTTGTACGCACGGAAGCCCACGCCCGCGGAATGCAGCCCGCATCTTGCCTCTTCCTCTTTAAACCGCGACAAAAACTCTTCGCCCAGACTGTTTACGTATGCAGCTTTGAAGCCCCTGGGCGAGGTGACGTGTACGCCCTGTCCGTCGATAAAGTTGCGGGTACTTTTTATGACGGGCACGCGCTCGCCGCGCACGTAAGCCTCGGCGTAATCTTTCACGCGCTGACCCGCAAGCACGTTTGCGCTGTTGAAGGCAAGCGCCCTCTCAATCCACGCGCGCTTTTCGGCCACGACGTTTTCTATGTCGCGCTGTGTTGCACGCGCGGGCGCGCGCACAATAATTTTGTTGTCTTCCGTAACTTTGATGGAATAAGTTCTGCGGCTGCTCCTCTGCACCGTATATTCAAATCTTGCCATTTTTCTTTAAAGCGCCCGCGCGGCAGAAAAGCCGCGCGGGCAAAAAATTTTTTAAATCAGTTTTTGAAGAAAGACATCTTCATACGAACGCGCGCATCGCCGTCCACGCGCCCCTCGATATAGCTGAATTCCCCGTCGTCGCGGCGGAAAAATTCCAGCTTCTCGCCGTACTTGCACTGCTTTACGTATGTAATCTGCACGCTTTTAAGGCTTCTTTCCTTCATTTCGTCAACGCTGAACGCGTCCATACACATATCTGCGTACTTGGTGTTGTTTACGTGGTTATAATGGTCGTAATCGGAATAAGATACAATCTTCCCGTACTTCTTTTCCCCTTCTTTAAGCGGCGGCAAGCGCCACGAATTGAAGTCGAGCGCGCGGAAGTCGTTATATTCGCGCGTATCCCCTTCAAAAAATGCCGACGTGGGCAGAACGGAAAAAGTATTCAAATCGACCATACACCAGCGCGTCGAACCGGCGCACACCTTTTCGTCGCCCGAATAAACTTCGAACTCCCTTAAAAATATGGTGTTCTTGGGCTTCATCGGCCAGGTGTGAACGGTAAGTTTATCCCTGAAAACTATGGGACGATAAAGCTCTATGTACCAGTTGGCAAGAATAAAACCTATGCCGCGCGGAGCGATGTCGTCGTAGCCGAAACCTAGCTCGTCGGCAGAAAGGCACGCAGATTCCTCCAATATGGAGAGCAAAGACGAAAGTTTGAGTTCGTCTTTGAAATCGACGTCGGTATATCGTATTTCGTAAGTTTTTATATGCCTGTACATACTATTGTCGTCCTCTTATCAACGTAATTTTATTATATCACCGTCAAACAAAAAAGTCTAACAAATGCGGCCGCAAAGCGCCATTTAAGTTTTATTATGTTTGACATAGTACTATAAATATTGACAAACTATTGACATTCAGCCGCAATATATGGTATAATTTAATCAAATTTACAGGAGAAACACTATGGACGACAACACCGAAGAATTTGAAGGCAATGCAGCCGGCAAAAGTTCTATCAGCGCCGACCTGATAAGGGGACATATCAATACCATAATTCTCCGCTCGCTGTACGACAGAGACAAGTACGGCTACGAGATAATAAACGAGATAAACGAAAAGAGCCACGGGCAGTACACCCTTAAACAGCCCACGCTTTACAGCGCGCTTAAAAGGTTGGAAAACCAGGGGTATATTCAGGCTTACTGGAAACAGGACGAAGTGTCTGCCGGGGGCAGAAGGAAGTATTTCCGCCTTACGGACAGCGGCCGCGAAATAACCGAGCACAACCAGGCTGAATGGGAATATTCGCGTACGGTAATCGATAATCTTATATCGGACAGGAACTTCGATTTCAACCAGCCTGCTCCCACTCCCGTCGACTTCAAAATTCTGAAACAGGCCACTTCGCGCGTGCCCGTAATTCACGGCGAAGGCGAGGAAGATGAAGAAGCCGCGGAAAAGGACGAAAACAAAGAACCCGCCGCGGGCGAGCCGCTGATTGAGGCACGCACCTACACCGTATCGGAAGAGGCGCAGACGATTTACATAGACGACCCCACTAAGCCCGCAGAAAAAGAGGAAAAGGCTGACGGCGACGGGGAAAAGAGCGACACTGTGGTATATTCCGCAGAGACTGAAAAACCACTCTCTTACTCAGAACAGGTATTTGAAAGCGGCTCTACGCTTTCTGCGGAAAAAAGTCAAGCCGAAGGCACTGCGGACGAAGCAGAAAAAAACCAACAGCCGCAACCTGAGGAAAGCGAAAGCATAGTAACGGAAAGCGCTGAACAACAAAGCGTTGCGGCGGAAGCTGCCTCACAGCAGACGACGTATACCGAACGCACCGAAGAGAGCGTTCAGAGCGCGCCTGCACCGCAGCCTTCCGAAAACACGGAAGTTTACGAAGAAAACACCTACTCCCCCCAGCCGCAGGCAGACGCCTTTGCCGCAGAGAGGGCGCGGTACGCATCTCAGCTCTCGACCTCTGCCGAAGAAGAACAGCGCAGGCAGGTTCACGAAAACTATATGAAGCTGATTGCGGGCGACGACGAAAAGAAGCCTGAAAGAGAAGAGACTGCCGAACCGCTCATATACAATGCCCGCCCCGAACAGGAACGCGACTATAAGAACCTTATAGATAAGCTGTTCGACAGCGCATTGAAAAATAACGAACCCGAACCCGTTCAGCAGCCCGCACCGCAGCAATCCCAGGCGGCGCCGCAGTACGTTCAGCAGCCCGCGCAGGCTTACGAACCGCCCGCGGAACCTGAACCCGTTCAGCAACTGCATTACGGAAGCTACCTTGACGCCAGCAGAAAAGCCGCCTCTGACGGGCTTAAAATCAACACCTCGGAAGACGCATTCGCGGCGGGCGCGGCAAGGCAGACCACCTACGACAAAGGCGCAACTTTATTCAAATGCTCGCTTATAATAGGCATAATAATGTTGCTTGAATTTACGCTGACTCTGCTGTTCAGGAACGAGCTTGGCGTTTCGATAGCCTACCCCATTGTCATACTCTCGCTCGGCCTTGCGCTCGTACTCGTATGCGGGGTGCTGTTCGGCGCGCGCTGGGGCAACCATATGCGCAAACCCACAAGCCTGCGCTACATCATCACCGCGGGCGTGATTACCGTCATACTCATCTGCATAATAATAATCTTCGCGGCTGTTATACAGACCAACTGGTCGTCCACCGCGCAGGTAATGGCAAACGTGGTAATACCCTGCATAATAGCGCTGAACATACCCATATTCACGCTCAGCTTCTACCTGTTTACCAAGTGAGAGGAAATATATGAAACTTTTGGCCGTAGTTTATTCAACGCACATCGGGAACACTATGCAGATAGCGGAAGCTATGGCAGAAGTAGCTCCGCTCACCATTGCAGAATTTGAAAATATAGAAAAATATAACCTTTCGCAGTACGACGCGGTGGGCTTCGGCGGAGGCATAAACGCAGGCAGTCACGACGGAAAACTTTTATCATTCGTGCAGAAACTGCAAAGCGTGCCAAAGTATTCGTTTGTATTCTCCACCAGCGCCACGGGCAAGTACCAAAAGCACAACAAAAAACTTATCTCTCTGCTCGAAAGCAGGGGAAGCAAAGTTTTAGGCTCGTTCGGCTGCAAAGGGCTGTGCAAATTCTTTATTTTCGCGCTCGCAGGCGGTATAAACAATGGCCGCCCGAACATTGACGATTTTGATGCGGCGCAGGATTTTATAATGCAGGTTATGGCCGAACTTGAAAAGGAAAAGGCCAGACAGTAAGGCAGTAAGTCTGATTTTGCATTATTGCATAAACAAGCAACTCAACTTAATCGAGCGAGCCGCGGGGCAGAATAATCTGCCCCGCGGCTTTTTATTCCGCTTTTAATTCTTACGGCAACGCCCCCGTTATTCAGCCATATGCAACTCAGGCAACACAAAAAGTGCGGAAGATTTTTCTTCCGCACTTTTTCGCGCCACAGGCGCGTATACATTCATTTTTGCTTTTAAAATTTTTACTTGGCGTATTCCACGCTTCTGAATTCGCGGATTACGTTTACTTTTATCTGCCCGGGATATTCAAGCTCAGACTCAATCTTCTTTGCTATATCCTTGGCGAGGAAGAGCGCCTGGGCGTCGTCAATCTGTTCGGGCTTGACGATTACCCTCACTTCTCTGCCCGCCTGAATGGCGTAGCTCTTGTCTACTCCGTTGAACGAGGACGCTATCTCTTCGAGCTTTTCAAGGCGCTTTACATAGTTGGTGCCTGTTTCGCGCCTTGCTCCGGGCCTTGCGCCTGAAATTGCGTCTGCCGCGGCTACGAGTACGGCCTCAACCGTCTTGGGTTCAACGTCGCCGTGGTGAGCCTCTATGGCATTGACGATGTTGGCGTTTTCCTTATACTTCTTGGCGAGGTCTGCGCCGAGGCGTATGTGCGTGCCTTCCTGCTCGTGGTCTACCGCTTTGCCTATGTCGTGCAGAAGTCCCGCACGCTTTGCAAAATTGACGTCGAGCCCCAGCTCCTGAGCCATAAGACCTGCAAGCAGGGCAACCTCTATCGAGTGCCTGTAAACGTTCTGTCCGTAGCTCGTCCTGTATTTGAGCCTGCCAATCAGCTTTATAAGCTCGGGGTGAAGCCCGAAGATTCCTACTTCGAACATCGCGCTTTCGCCCGCCTGCTTTATCTCCTGGTCGAGCTCCTTTTTGACCTTTTCCACCGTCTCTTCTATGCGCGCGGGATGAATTCTTCCGTCCGCAATCAGCTTTTCAAGCGCAAGCCTTGCAACTTCGCGCCTTATGGGGTCGAAGCCCGAAAGGATTACCACTTCGGGAGTATCGTCTATGATGAACTCTATTCCCGTGGCGTTTTCAAGGGCGCGTATGTTTCTGCCCTCTCTTCCGATTATCCTTGCCTTCATATCGTCGCTGGGAAGGGAAACGGTGGATACCGTCGTTTCTGCCGTATGGTCGGCGGCGCAGCGCTGAATGGCAAGCGTGATAATCTTTTTTGCCTCGTTTGTGGCCTCTTCTTTTGCAGTCTGTTCAATATTCCTTACCTGCAAGGCCACATCGTGACGAACGTCGTCAAGAATCTCGTTGGAAAGGAGCTGCTTTGCCTCGTCTTTGGTGAGCTGGGCAACCTTTTCGAGTTCCTGAATCATCAGTTCGTGCTGATGGTTGATTTTATCCTGGGTCTTTTTGATTTCCTGTTCCCTGTCGGCAAGTTTTTTCTGCTGCTGTTCAAGGGCGTCGGACTTCTTTGTCAGCGAGTCCTCCCTTTTATCGAGATTATCTTCCCTTTGGGTAAGGCGCTGTTCCTGCTTTGCAAGTTCAGCTTTCTTTTCTTTGCTTTCGCGTTCAAAATCGTTTCTGAGTTTAAGTTCCTGTTCCTTTGCCTCTAATATGGCTTCCTTTTTGAGGTTCTTGCATTCTGCCTGAGCTTCGGCAACCATCTTTTTAGCTCTTTCAGACGCTTCGCCGAGTTCAAGTTCTGCCTTCTTTACCTTGTTTTTGTGCATTAAAAAAAGCACTGTAACTATTACGGCTGCAACCGCGACTATGCCGAGGGCTACGCCCAGGCCGATTTCTGCGGCGGTTGCAAGAAACAGGGAGCTTATGCCGTTTAAATTCATTTAAGCCTCCTGATTGTTCTGTAAATATATACGAAACCCTGCAAGGCGGAGTTTGTTCCGCCGCTGTCTGCCTGCGGTATACGCGCCGCAAAAATGCGGCATACCGCCAACTTGCGCAGGGTAAGTTATATCCTTAATAATTTTACAACAATTTTGCTACAAAGTCAACGTATAGCAGGTTTTTTGTTGAAATACTTTGCAAAGCGGTGCAAATAAAAAATTACCAAAATTAAAAAGGGCGGTATGCCGCCCTTTTTAATTAAAACTCAATCTTCGATTTCAGAAAGCCATACGGCGGGCGACGCGTCGGAAGGCATACGCCAGTCGCCGCGCGGCGAAAGCGTTACCGTGCCCACCTTTACGCCGTCGGGTATGCACGAACGTTTGAACTGCTGCGAGAAAAATCTCTTGTAAAAATTTTTGAGCCATTTATCTATGACAGCCTCTTCAAACATTCCGTCAAACGCTCTGCGTGCAATATAGCGCACCTTTTCGGGCGAAAAGCCCCAGCGCACGGCATAGTACAAAAAGAAGTCGTGCAGAACGTACGGCCCCACTATGTCCTCCGTCTTTTGCGCGATATTTCCCGATGCATCAGGCGGGAGAAGTTCGGGGCTGATTTCCGTTGCCAGAATTACTTCGAGCGTCTTTTGTGCGGCGCCGCCCAGTCTTTCTGCCTCGAACTTTATAAGGTGCTTTACAAGCGTTTTCGGCACTCCCGAATTTACCGCGTACATAGACATATGGTCGCCGTTATACGTTGCCCAGCCGAGAGCAAGCTCGCTCAAATCGCCCGTGCCGATAACCAGACCGCCCGTCTTGTTGGCGGTGTCCATAAGTATCATAGTGCGCATCCGCGCCTGGGAGTTTTCGTAAGTCACGTCGAGCACTTTCGGGTCGTGCCCGATATCCTCGAAGTGCTTCAACACAGAGGAAGTTATGTCCACCGTTTTAAGCGTAACCCCGAGCGCGGCAGAAAGCTCTTTCGAGCTTTTGAGCGTCTTGCCCGTAGTGCCGAACCCCGGCATAGTTATTGCAATTATATCCCCGGGATTCTTGCCAAGTTTTTCGAACGCGCGGCGCGTTACAAGCAGCGCGAGCGCCGAATCGAGCCCGCCCGATATGCCAATCACCGCCGTCTTTGCATTGGTATGTTTAAGGCGCTTTACCAGCCCCATCGTCTGCAAATTCAAAATAAGCTCGGTGCGCTCTGAAAGGCGCGAGCCGTCTTTGGGAACGAAGGGGTATCTTGCAAAAGTTCTGTGCGTATCGCCGCCGCAACCGCACACGCTTCTGCGAGACTAGTCATTGCGTCTCTCGATTTCCTTCTCT
>URMT01000010.1 GCA_900549005.1 uncultured Eubacteriales bacterium
CAATGCTTATCTTTTGGTCTTTGGTTCGGAATAGTGTAGTGCTGGCGGTCTATCTATTGTTTTCGGTTGCTTGCTTCTTTACCGTACATGAGCATTGCTGCGGGGCTTCCACCTTGCCCCCGCTCTCTGAAAGCGGTGTTCGGGACTACTTCTCTCCTTCATTGCCTTTTGAACTATTACAAGCATTTTGTGCTCTTTTTTAAGATTATAATAATTGGCGCGCCGATTTGTCAACCGTTTGAAACAAAAATTTTTATTGCCATTCAGCGTACCTTAACAGCCTTAGTACATTACACTACGAATAAATTACAAGTTTTATTTACTAATATTTGCAGTAATTACAATTTTTATTTGCATTTTTGAAGTATTGCGGCACGGTTCTATAATTACAGCTTAACAACCGTATAAGCAAACAATATACCGAAGCGCACCGATTTTAAAGCAAAAGGCGGCCTGCGCCGCCTTTACTATAACATAAAAACAAATAAAACTATTCAAAAAAATTATTTCAGCTTGCCCTTTTGCCTGCGGATTTCCTTCACCGTATTTTCAAAGCCTATGTCCTTGGGGATATAATATACCCTGTTTTTGAGCTTTTCGGGAAGGTACTGCTGCTCTACGTAGCCTTCGGCATAGTTGTGCGGATACTTATACTTTGCGCTCTGCGCCCTGGTTTTTGCATCGCCGAAGGTGTTGTCTTTGAGGTATGCGGGCACGCCGTCGTCGTCGCGGACATTCTTCGCGTCCTCCATAGCGGCGTGATATGCCGAGCAGGCGGCGTTGCTTTTGGGGGCTTCGCATACGTAAACTATGGCGTTGGACAGGGGAATGAGTCCTTCTGGGTAGCCCGTCTTTTCAAGCGCATACATTGCGGAAGTTGCCACAACCATTGCGTTGGGGTCGGCCATTCCCACGTCTTCGGCGGAATGAATAACAAGCCTGCGGGCGACGGTCATAGGGTCGCAACCGCCCTCAATCAGGCGCATCGCATAGTAGAGCGCGGCGTTTGAATCGGACCCGCGCAAGGATTTGCAGAACGCCGAAAGATAATCGTAATATTCGTCCTCGTTATAAGAGAGCGCCTTGCGCTGAATGGACTGTTCGGCGTCGCGTAGCGTCACCACAATCTTGCCTCCCTCCTGCGGAAGCGTTGTGAGTACGGCAAGTTCGAGCGCGTTATACGCGGTGCGCAAATCGCCGCCCGCCATACGCGCGATGTGGTCGAGCGCCTCGTCCTTCACCTCGGCTTGGTAACTGCCGAGCCCCCTGCGCTTATCTTTGAGCGCCTTTATAAGCGCGCCCTTTATGTCCCCTTCCGAAAGTCTTCTGAATTCAAACACTCGGCAACGCGAAACTATTGCGGGGGTCATCGAGGCGTAGGGGTTTTCGGTTGTGGAGCCTATAAAAATTATAGTGCCCTGCTCGATTGCGGGGAGAAGGCTGTCTGACTGGGTTTTGTTGAAGCGGTGACATTCGTCAAGCATAAGGTAAGTGCGCCTGCCGTACATCTTCAAGTTGTTTTTAGCCTGCTCCACCGCCTTTTTAACGTCTGCCACGCCCGCCTGAACGGCGTTGAGCTTTATAAAATCGCCGTGAGTTGTGGAAGCTATTATATTGGCAAGCGTAGTTTTGCCCGTGCCGGGCGGGCCCCAGAATATGCAACTGCCCAGCCTGTCGAGCGAGATGGCGCGCCGCAGAAGGCTGCCTTCCGATACTATGTGGCTTTGACCTATGAATTCGTGCAGATTGTTTGCGCGCATACGCTCGGCAAGGGGCTTCGCGCTCTCTTCGTTACCGTTGAAATCAAATAAATCCATATCTTTAATCTGCGATAAGCTGCTTTATTTTTTCTATATTGGCCTTGCCCAGCTCGTACCCCTCCTGATAGGCCTTATCGAGGTTCTTTACAAGGTATTGGCTTACGCCGCTCAGTTCGGGTTCCAGAAGAAGGTCGCAGGGATAGTCGGGTTCGGCGCGTTCGCAGCGGACGTTGTGGTTATCCACTATGTCGAACACGCGTATGAGCATCATTATCATATTAGGAATCTTGCTGACGGGTTCGGCGGTATTCTTTATCGCGTCGATTGCCACAACCACGTCGGCGCCGAGCGCCTTGGCCTGCCTTACGGGAACGCGGCAGAGCACGCCGCCGTCAACAAGCAGCATACCTTCGTGCTCCACGGGTCTGAACACCGCGGGGATACTTGCGGAGGCCTGGACACCCTTTGCAAGGCTGCCCTTTTCAAAAACGTACAGCTTTTGCGAATAGAGGTCTACCGCCGTGCAGGTAAACGGAATGTTCAAATCTTCAAACCTTACGTCGCCCAGGTTTTTAATGAACAGCTTTTGCAGTTTTTTGCTGCGAAGAACAGAAAGCCTGGTAAACGGAAGGGCGTTTATATCGATAATGTCGGCAGTTTTGAGATTTAAAATAATGTCGCGTATGTCATCTATGGGAATGCCCGCCGCATAGCAACCGCCGACTACGGCGCCCATAGAGGTGCCCGATATGCAGTAGGGCTTTATGCCTTCCTCTTCGAGCGCCTTCAAAAAGCCGATGTGAACAACCCCTCGCGCTCCTCCGCCGCCAAGGGCAAGTCCCAATTTTTTACTCATAAATTCTCCGTTTTAATAATAGTTTTTAAGTATAATGACAAAGTCTGTAAATGTATGCGCGCGCACGGGGCGCACGGGAAAGTCCGCGGCACGCAAAAAATGCGCGGGCGGGCGGAAAGGTTCGGCAAAAAGAAAGGTTAAGTCAGCTTTTCTTTTGGCCGCGCTCGTACTTTTCAGCGCGGCGCTGATAGCAAAGCCCGAAAAATATATTGCAAAATGCGCCGAGGGAATTGCGCTGTGGGCGCAGTGCGTGCTACCCGCGCTGTTCCCGTTTATGGTGGTGTGCGCGCTGCTTGTAAACAGCGGGCTGGCAGAAAAACTTTCTGCGCCGCTTGCAAAGGCGGGCGGCGTATTCAAACTGCCCGCCTCCGCAGGCATAGCATTTTTAATGAGCGTATCTTCGGGCTACCCCGCAGGCAGCCGCACGGTGAGCCAGTTTTACACAAGCGGAATGTGCGGCAAAGAGGCCTGCCGCAAACTTGCGTGCCTGTGTTCGACGTCCGGCCCGCTGTTTTTAATCGGCACGGTGGGCGTGAATATGTTTTCAAGCCCGGGAGACGGAGCAAAACTGTTTGCCGCGCACATTGCGGCCGTAGTCGCCGTCGGCCTGGCCATTTCGTTATGCGGCAGAAAACTTAACCCAGGCAACCGCCCCGTGCTTACAGAAAAGGGAAGCGACGTGCTGTATGAAAGTTTTTACGGTTCGGTGAGCGCCGCGCTGAGCGCGGGCGCGTTCATAGCCTTCTTTTACACCGCCGCGGCGATGATACAGGACTTTTATATATTGTACCCCGTTGAAAAACTTTTAAGCGTTTTTGCAGGAGAGGAAATTGCGCGCGCCGTATGCACGGGGCTTGTGGAGATGACGGGCGGCTGTGCCGCGCTTGCAAAGTGCGGCGGCCCGCTTGCGATTCCGTTTGCAGGCTTTTTGGTAACGTTCGGCGGGGCGTGCGTATTGCTGCAACAGCTCAGCTATTTAACCAAAGCGGGCGTAAGAGCCGCGCCGTTCGCAGCCGCAAAGTTTGCGCAGGGCTGCCTGTGCTTTCTGATACTTCTGCTGTGGCAATAGGGCGGAAGCAAACGGCCTGAATATAATTAAAGCAAATATTTCAAGCCGCCTGTGCGCGGAAGTATTTTAACCAATTGCACCGCATATATGCCGCAACCAACTATGTTTTCAGTATGCGCCGATTAACCTGAACGAGCGCGTGTTTGCTTTGAGCGAAGCAAGCGCGTCCTTTACTTTCTGCGCAGAATAGTCGCCTTCTACCTCTATAAAAAACCTGTATTCTCCCACCCTGTTTTTTATGGGGCGTGACTCTATTTTGGTCATATTCAGCGAATAGTCGTTTATTATAGAAAGAAGTTTCATAAGCGCGCCAGGCACGTGGTTGCAGGTGAGAGTAAAATATACCTTACCGCTTTTGAAATCTTCGGGAAGTTCTCCCCTGATTACAAAAAGAAAGTGCGTATAGTTATTCTTTTCGTCGGAAATGCACTCGGGGGAGACATCGTAGCCCTCCGCCGCGCACTGCGCGCCAGCTATCGCCGCGTCGGTTGCGCGCTCTATGCAGGAAATGCTCGCCGCGGTGGAATTTTCGGCAATCAGCTCGGCCTGCGGATAATGCGTGCTTAAAAAGACCGAACACTGGTCAAGCGCCTGCCTGTGCGAAAATATGCGGTTGATTTTGCCCCTGTCGGCGCCCGCAAGCGTAATCAAACGGTGGTCTATGCGCAGAGTGTACTCTTTTACGGCGACGAGCTGCGCGTTGCACGCCAAAAGGTCCATATTCCGCAAAACTCCGCCGTTTATCGTATTTTCTATCGGAAGCACGCAGGCGTCCGTTTTTCCCTCTGAAAGCGCGCGCAGGGCCGCGCTGAACGTGGGGCAGGGGACGAGCTCTGCCTCCCCGCACATTGCGCGGGCGGCAAGGTATGTATAACTGCCCTCGGGGCCGAGGTAACTTACTCTTCCGTTCACAGGCTCCTCCTTACGCAAAGTTATACCTTATCGGCAATATCCAGAAGAAGGCGCTCGGTATCGTCCCAGCCGAGGCAGGGGTCTGTTATCGACTTGCCGTAAACCACGTCCTCTTTCTGGTTGCCCTCTTCGATGAAACTTTCTATCATAAAGCCCTTTACGATGCGCTTGAAATCTTTATCGTAAATTCTGTTCTGCATTACCTCTTCGCAGATGCGTATCTGCTGTTTGAACTTTTTGTTGCTGTTGGAATGGTTTGCGTCGATTATTATGGCGGGGGTTTTTTGGTTCGACTTTTGAGTTCAGACTTTTCGTACCCCTCCAAAACCTGCATAACGAATTCGTAATGAAAGTTCGGAATATCGTTGCCGTAGCTGTCTACCGCGCCGCGGAGTATTGCGTGCGCAAGCGGGTTGCCCTCTGTTTTTACCTGCCAGCCGTTGAGCTTGAATACCTGCGCGCTCTGCGCGGCGTATATGGAGTTGAGCATAACGAGTATGCTTCCGCTCATAGGGTTTTTGATGCCCACGGGGCCGTCTATGCCGCTTGCAACCAGCCTGTGAAGCTGGTTTTCGCTTGAACGGGCGCCCACTGCTACGTAAGAGAGAATGTCGTCCACATAATCGTAGTTGGACGGATAGAGCATCTCGTCTGCGGCGCAAAGCCCGCTCGCTTCAATCGCCTGCACGTTGAGGCGGCGTATGGTGAGTATGCCCTTCAAAATATCTTCGCCCTTGGTAGGGTCGGGCTGGGAGAACATACCTTTGTACCCCACGCCCTTGGTGCGCGGCTTGTTGGTGTATATTCTGGGCACGAGCACCAGCTTTTCCTTCACCTTTTCGTTGAGCTTTCCAAGCCTTTCCACATAGTCCAAAACGGGTGCGGGTTCGTGCGCCGAACAGGGGCCGACTATCACCACAAATTTATCGCTCTTGCCCGTGATTACGTCGGTTATAAGCGCGTCGCGCTCTGCCTTGATTTTTTTAAGGCTTTCGGGCATAGGCACCATATCTTTAATTTCTTCGGGTTCGGGTATTCTTATCTGTTTTTCAAACATCTTTTTCCTCCAACATCGCAAGAAAATCTTTTTCTATCTCAGCAGGGACGTAGTCGAAGAGTTGCTTTTTGAACCTGACGGAGTTTTTTACCAGCGTGGAGCTGACCTGCACCTTGTCCTGTTCGGCTGGCAGATAAATTTCCACAAGCTCGGGCATAAGTTTTTTGCTGGCGTAGTAATCGGCCGTTTCGTACTCGAAATCTGTTGCGCCGCGCACGCCGCGCACGTAAAACACGGTATTTTCCCTCTTCAACAGGTCAACGGCCGCGCCTTCGAATATCGTCACTTTTACGGCGGGATTATCTTTGAACAGCTTTTTAAGGAGCTGTGCGCGCTGATTTTCGGTTAGAAGCGGCCTTTTTGAGGTGTTCACCATAACCGCAACAACAACCTCGTCAAAAATTTTAAGGCAGGTTTCCACCACCGACTTATGCCCGGAAGTGGGCGGGTCGAAGGTACCTGCAAACACACACTTTTTCATAAAACTTTATATCTCCGCGCCGCTTTTCGGCGCAACCTGTTTTTGCGTTATTTCGGGCATATATGCCGCCCAATCTTTCATTTGCGCTTTTTGCCGCGGGCATTGGTTAAGGCATATGTGCCGCTCAATTCACCCTCGCCGCACCCGTGCGCGGCGCTTTTCGGCGCGTGCCGCTCAATTGACAGTATTGGGCTGGAAGAAAGTGAGATACGTTTTGCCGTACTTCCTTTCGTCGGTTACGTCAAGCCCCGCTATCGTACCCGTAAACGCTCGGTCGCGCTCGTATACAATCATTCCGCCGCTGTATACGAGTTTGCGCGAGGCAAGCTCCTCTATCGCGCGTATGCCGCAGTCGTCGGCATAGGGCGGATCGATGAACGCCAAATCGAATTTTTGTTTGAGGCCGCGCACGCAGGGCAGCCAGTCGCCCGTGGTAACGGCGTACTTTTCGCCGCGCAGACGGTAAAGATTCTTGTTGAGTACGGCTATGCTTGCGGGGGAAATATCGTTGAAATGCACGAATTTTGCCCCGCGTGAAAGGCATTCTATGCCCAGGCTTCCGCTGCCGCAGAACAAATCGAGCACGGTTGCGCCCATAATTTTATATGAAAGTATGTTGAACAGGCTCTCCTTTACCCTGTCGGCCGTGGGACGTATGTCGCTGCCCCTGAACTCGGCGAGGTTCAGCCCCCTGTATTTGCCGCTTATCACCCTCATCTGCGCTTGCCGTCCCTTTCGTCAGACATATCTACGACGGTGCCCGAACGATAGTCGTTCTCTTCGTAATAGTACTTCTTTTTGCCCTTGCGTTTGTCGTCTTCAACGCGGTTGATGTTTTCCTGGCGCCTGCGTTCCGCGTGCATACCCTGCATGTAGAAGCCGCCCTGGATGCAGACGGGGAAAGCCAGCATAAACAGATAGAACGGCTGCGCGATTACGTTGCCGAGATTATCGTTTATTACCTCGAAGGGCGAAATTGCCCAGCCGCAGGCGTATTCGAGCATAAAGTTGACAAACTGGAAGTCGCCGAAGCACTTTATTATCTGCAAAACGAGGAAAAAAGAAGCGGATATGAAGCCTATCACAAAGCCCTTCCAGGGGGCGTATTCGCCCGTGCGGAAGAGTATTTTTTCGTCTTTGGAACCGAGCTTGCGCTTGCCTTCGTTCATCTTGAACTTTCTGTATGCAGCCGCGCCGTTCTGCCTGCCGAACATTACGAACGCCGCAATCATCAGGCCTTCGCCGAACACGACGGAAATTATCTGCACGGCCAAATCTTCGAACCCGTAAAAAAGAATTATAGTCGTCGAAAACACGCACATTACGATGAACGGAAAGGCCGCGCCCTTCAATAAATCGAAAAATTCGAGGAGTATGCGCCTTGCACTCTGCGAGGGCGTGAACGAAGGCTTTTGCGCGGACGCGGCGGGTGCGGACTGCGAAGGTTTTTCGCCCTGCCCGTTTTCGCCGTAGGCTTTATCCTCCTCTTTATACTGCGCACGTTCAGAAGCAGGCTTGTCCGCCGCGCCGCTTTCTGCGGGCGCCTCCGCGGTTTCGCCTGCGGGCGGTTCTTCGGGCAGGTTTTCGCCTTCCTGCGCCGACTGCGCGGGCGCATTGACGTGCGCGCGCCTGCCGTGCTTTTTTGCGTTTTTGCGCTCCTCTTCCTTTTTGCTGAGCGCCGCGGCGAGTATCTGCGCCGCCTGCTCCGCGCTCGTGCGCGAAGAAGCCGCGCCGTTCTTCCCCCTTTCTGCGGAAGAATTTTCTTTATTCATCTCGTCCAAAGCGGAATATCCCCCTTTCGCATATAAACTCGTCCAAAGGCTCGTCCCACGCGTCCTCTTCAAATTCGTCTGTGAGCTGAAAGCGGTAGCCGAGCCCTACCTTCAAAATATTTTTGCCGTGCAGGAACCTGTCGTAATACCCTCCGCCGTAGCCGAGGCGGTATCCCCTTGAATTTACGGCGAGCAGCGGCACGACGGCAACGTCTATGGCGCCTTCATACGGCGCGCCCGCAGGTTCCTCTATCCCGAACCTGCCGCGCTTTAACTGCCCGTAAGGCACGGGCACAATCACATCGCCCTCTGTGCGCGGCAAAAGCACGCGCTTACCCCGTGCGAGCAATTCTTCCGTTATCATACGGGTAGAGGCCTCGCTGCCGAAACTGCGGTATATAAAGTAGCTTTCGCAGCCGCCGTATGCCGCCATAAAATTTTCGAGTATGTTCCTGTCGGCCTCGTCGCGCACGATATTGCCGAAATATCTGCGCTTTATTTTGTATTTTTCCCTTAAATCGTCTTTCATAACAATATAGTCTGCGGCCAACCGCTGTGTTGCCCGCACCGCGAAAAGCACCCGCAAAAGCGGCTATCCGTTTATATACACCCTCTCTGAACGGCGGGTGACCGAACAGAGGACTTCGTAGCTTATGGTGCCGCAGCGGGCAGCATACTCGTCCGCGTCGGACAGCACCTCGATAAACTCGCCGTCCTCTTCCGAAACGAACGCATCCATACACAGGTTGCCCTCGCCGAGGGGAACGGTGCGGGCAAAGCCGTCGGCATAGCCGAGGCGGTAGGCGCTGAGCGAGGCATAATTTTTGGTTGCCACCATATAGCCCGCGCCCCTGCCGCACACATCAGTTTTCTGAATGCGGCGGGCATATACCTTCAATGCGGGCGAAAGCCCTTCGCGCGAAAAGCCCTGCGGCGCATAGCCGTACATCGATATGCCGCAGCGCACGGCTTCCTTTATAAATTTAACTCCGAGAAGCGTGCCTCCGCTTGCCGAAATATGGCAAACGGCGCGGGTATATGCCGCTTTTACCAGCCTTTCGGCCTCTTCAAACAGGGCGAGCTGGGCCTCCCTTTCGCGCGCCTCGGCGGGGCAATAGAGGTGACTGTAAACGCCGTCCACGCGCGCGCCGACCGAGGCGAGCGTACTTAAAACAACGGACAGTTCGCCTATGTTACAGCCGTACCTGTTCATACCCGTGTTCACTTTTATGTGGCAGGAAAGCCCCGCGCACAGCCGCGCGGAAGCCAAACCGTTGACCGTGACGGAAAGATTGTAAAACGCCGCCGCAAGGGCGTCGTCTGCCGAAGTGAGCGGCGTCAGCACCAGCACGGGCTTGGTCACACCCGCAATTCTGAGGGCGGCGCCCTCTTCTGTAAGCGCCACGCAAAAGCCGTCGACCTGCGGCTGAATATGAAGGCTTACGCGCTCTGCGCCGTGACCGTAGGCATCGGCCTTGACCACGGCATAAAATTTTGCGCTGCCCGCGCGCCGCCTGAGAAATTTTATATTCTTAGATATAGCCGAAAGATTTATTACCGATAACGTTTTCTGCACCCTGCATTATATGCGCCGCGGCGCTCTGCCTGTGAAAGGCCGCATAAAACCACGGATGCGAAAGCATACAAAAAACGCAGTATAAAGATATTTTACCACAAATATAAGCCTTTTGCAATCGTTTGGAGCAAAGCGGCAGATTATAAAGACTTTTAAATATTTATGCGGCGAATATAAAAGGTTCCGCGCAGTAAACTGCGCGGAACCCCGAAAATTAAAGCCTGTTATCCGCCTGTGCCGTGATATGAAAAAGTATTAACCCAGGTTCTCCCAGGTGGGTGCGGCGAAGCGAAACCTCGGACTTTCCGTAAAAAAATATACAGACCTTGCCTATTTCCGCGAACGGACCGCTCCCGAATAAATATTGTGGATTACGAATTTCCCATACCACGAACACCGCAGACCACAATGTTATTATAGCATCGGACTTAAAGAAAATCAACAGATATTCCGTTGTTTTAACGCACAAAATTATACCTTGCAAGGTATATTTTCCCTCTCGGCGGCATAGACGGGTGCCAATAGCCTGACCGGGCCTCCGATGGCGCAAAATAAGGGGCGCACAAGGTTATTTTGCTTGATTTTTGCGGCGAAAAGCCTTATACTTATTGCCGTATAAGAAGAAGCGGAAGTTTTTCCGCATACATAATCTGACGCAAAAATTTTACGGTTTTACGAGGTAACGTTATGGAATATATGACGGGCGAACTTTCAGACGGCACCACCCCCTACTCCGCCTTCAAAGAAAACGAAGGCAAGGTGGTAAGCATAAAGGGCGCGATACACAACATAAGGGATATGAGCGACTTTGCGTTCATCATACTGCGCACGGCGCGCGAACTCATTCAGTGCGTTTATTCGCCTGAATTTTCTGACTACCGCCTTAAAGAAAACGTAGTCGAACAGGCCTCTGCAAAGATAACGGGCAAAGTTGTAAAAAGTCAGACCCGCGACGGCAGCGAAAGGTTTGAAATCCAGATTCACGACATAGAGATACTCTCTGTACCCGCGGCGATTCCGCCCGTCGTAATCAACAAAAAGCAGGTAAACTGCGATTTGAACATAGACCTTGACTTCCGCCCCGTAACCCTGCGCAACCCCAAGGAACGCGCGGTGTTCAAAATTCAGGAGGGCATTCAGCGCGGCTTCCGCGAGCACCTTTCAAACTGCGGCTTCACCGAAATACACACCCCCAAAATCAACTTTGCGGGCGCCGAGGGCGGCACCAACGTGTTCAAGCTGGATTACTTCGGCAAGACGGTTTTCCTTGCACAGAGCCCCCAGCTTTACAAGCAGGCGCTTGTGCCCGTATACGAGAGGGTTTTTGAAATAGGCCCCGTTTTCCGCGCCGAGCACCACGATACGAGCAGGCACCTCAACGAATACATCTCGATGGACTTCGAAATGGGCTTTATTGACAGCTTTACCGACATTATGGAGATGGAAACGGGCGTTCTGAAATACATTATGGAGCTTTTGAAGCGCGAATACGCGCCCGAGGTAGAGCTTTTAAAGGTTGACATACCCGAAATTGACAAGATTCCCTGCATACGCTTCAAAGACGCCAAGGAGCTTTGCGTTAAAAAACTTAAAAACATAACCGATATGAAGGACTTCGAGCCCGAGGAAGAGGCCTTCCTCGGCAAGTGGGCAAAACAGCAGTACGGCAGCGACTTCCTGTTCGTCACCCACTACCTCTCCAAAAAGCGCCCCTTTTATACGATGGACGACCCCGAGGACCCCGAAGTTACGCTTTCGTTCGACCTTTTATTCCGCGGCATAGAGATAACGAGCGGCGGACAGAGGATACACGATTACAATATGCAGGTAGAGAAAATGAAGAGGCTTGGGATGAACCCCGACGAATTTGAAACCTACCTTATGCTGCACAAGTACGGCGCACCCCCTCACGGCGGACTCGGGCTGGGACTTGAAAGGCTTACGATGCACCTTTTGGGGTTCAAGAACGTGCGCTACGCCGCAATGTTCCCCCGCGACATCAACCGCGTTACGCCGTAACTTTCGACTTTCACATTTATTTTCAAAGAGAATTGCGCCGCCCCGTTTCGGGGCGGCGCTTTTTTGACCGTAGCCGAACTCACAGCCGCACAGACTGCCGCAGGCAACTTTGAATAGCGGCCACGTTTTTAATGACATACATTATTTGAATAGCGGCCACGTTTTTAATAACTGTCAAAGTATGCAAATTCCCCGAAGCAAGGCCACTTGCTTCGGGGAATTCGTTAAAAAGGAGAACAACTTATATATCTTTCCGCTTCCCTTGCGCGGGAAGCGGAAAGAATATTTTTTTACTGTGCGGATTCGCCGCCTTCGGGCGTTTCTTCCGCTGCGGGATATTCAAACAGGCCGTCGAACCTCAGACCGATGTAAGGATAAGGCGCTTCTTCTTCACCTTCGGCAGCAAGATACTCCCATACGCCGTCCATATCATAGCTTACATAACTCGTCCAGAAACTTTCACCTGCCAATAATTCTTTGCCAACCACTGTTACAAAATCCTCGTAACCGTGCTCAGGCAGACAGGAAACACATTCCGCAATATCAACGTCGGCCGTTTCGATATATCCGCCGATTATGCCGGACGCATTCTTTTCCGGCTGAGTTGTGAGCAACGTCTTCTTATAGGTAATCGAACCGAAGAATACGCAGTCGTGAATAGTCAGCGCAGGGGCGCCGCTATCTTTACTGTGGTAACCGAGAATGCCGCCCAGACGATTGGAACCGGCTATATCGGCATTGACATAGCAACGCTCTATAACCAACCTGTCGTCAGTACTGCGGGCCTCCAATCTGCCGACTATGCCGCCGATATTTTCGGAATCTTCCAATTCACCGAGCACAGTATCGATATAGCAGTCAGTTATTGTTATAATGCCTGCCCGATTGCCGTCGGCATTTGACTGAATGAGTCCGACTATACCCGCAAGGTCCTTATCGGAGGACAGTATTTTATGTTCTGCGTCATTTATAACGGCAACCTGGCTTACCGTAAGATTTGCACTGTAATTATAGCTGCTGTCGTTAGTGTGCTGGCCTATGAGAGCCGCAGTTCGACCGTTGCCGTTGACGCTTATATTGTTTATAAGCACATTATGCACATAGCCGCCGTTGCTTTCCGCAATTATCGCCACTCTGTTGCCGTCGCCTGTAATGCTTATATCCTTGAACTGCACATTCATTATGGTGCCGTCTTTAAGATACGTAAACAGGCCTACCCTGTTGCCACTGCCGTTTATGGTAACGTTGCTGATGGTGTGGCCGTTGCCGTTGAGAAGTCCGTACAGATTTTCAACGGGTGTATATCCTGCCGAGAAGTCAAGGTCTGCGGTAAGCAGATAGATAGTCGAAGAATTGTTGTTTGCAAGTTTTGCGTTGTATTCTTCAACGGTGCCTATTTCCTCAACATTTACCTGCTGGCTGTAAACCTGCGACGTAACAGTTCCTTCGCCGTTGGTGAACCAGTAGTATACGGTGTAAGCAGCCTTGTTTTCATTTTCAAACTGGGCAGCTATCGTATTATCGGTAAAGTCAATAGATGAAACTTTGTCGCCTATTGCCGCAATCTTTTCCGCATCGGAAGCAAGGGCGTTGAGCGAAGCAATTTCTTCGGCGTCGGACGTTGAGTACGAATTTATAGTACCCTTTACGTTGGTGACGCCGCCGCTGAGCATATAACCCTCTACATTTACAGCAAACGAAGGTGTTCCAACGAAATCAACTATCGCATCGTTGCTTGCAACGTAGATATAGTAAGTGAAGCTCTCGGAATCGCCCTGATACGTTACCGTATGGGTTATTCTGTATACGCCCGCAACGGAAGCCGAGAAGTTGCCCACTTTTACGTATGGCGAGCTTGCGCTGGTAGCGTATTCGTATGTGGAATCTACGGTGTATGCGCCATCTGCAAGCAGTTTACCGTTGTCATCGTCGCCGTTTTCAACAATGAGCTCAGGCTCTGCAAACACCTCGTACTGGTCGATGAGGAATCTGCGGTCCGTTTCTACGTTTACGCCCTTCAACCCTTCTACATATATGTCGCCAAGCGAATAGGTTGCCGCCTTTATGTTGAGGTCAAAGCGCTTCACCGCAACCGAATCGCGATAATTGATGTATGCGGTGAGAGTAACCTTAGTATCCTGCGAAGGACGGTTCACCACTATGTTCACGTCCTGAGAATTTGAATTGGACGAATTGTAGTGCTTATTGATTTTAAGTATGTCTTCATTTGAAGAACTCCACGAAATATTCGTTCCAAGCATAGAAGTGGTAAGCGTGAAGTCCTGATATACAGCCGCGGTATCCGTGTAGAGATAGAGCATATTGTATACTGCTGCGAGCAGAGCATCTGTTTGGGACTTGGCTTCCGAAAGGTCCATATCAAGGTAGTGCTCATACTCTTCCCAGCTTTCGAGGTTAAGTGTTGCACCGGCGCCCGAAACCGCCTCGACGTCTGCCACAGCAAGAATATTTTTCATATTTATTGAGCCGTCGTCGTTGCGGTAAGTTTCGTGAATATCGCCGTTTTCCAGGCCCGATATGTTGCGCAGATATTCGGTAACGCCGTTTTCGGTTGAAGATGTCACGGGCAGCGCGCTGAATACCTTCGATGAATCGACGGCGGTCTGCATAGCTTCGCCGTTCTTTCCGCTTATAGCGGAGTAAGCGTCGGTATATTCCTTTATCTGCCTGTATTCCGTGCCGTTATAGAATATGCTGTTGTAAACAGAACCGCGGTATGCGTCGTTTCCGGGCGCACCGTAGCTGTCTGCAACGGAGAGCACGTTCTTCAAGTTATTGTAACTTTCTTCGCTGCGGGCAAGGTTGATATTGTCGCATATATCGTCGCCGGCCTTGCCGCCGCCGATTATCTGACCGTATTCAGGTCCTTCAACCCCGTCGACGACAGTAGCATCGACCTGTGCGCTGTTATTGTAAGACGTAATTTTATCTACGCTTATAACGCCGGGGTTGGAGTTATCGGTTACGCCGTGCATTCTGTTGTTGAATGCCATACAGTTATACATTACAACGTTACCGCGCATAACCGAACCGCCCAGCTTGAAGCCGTTGCCGTCGCCGTTCTGGGTGGTGTATATATTCCCGGACTCGGCAATTTCAAGGTCGGTATTGACTTTTGCGTTGAATTCGTCAATGGTTTCGCCGATATAGCCGTTTTCGAACGCTACGCAGTTATACATTATAACCGCGCCTATATCGCCCGTATCAGTCTTGGCGTACAGGTCCCAGCCGTCGTCGGAGTTGCGGTATGCTATGCAACCGTCGAATACGTTGCCGTAGCCAACTGTAAGTTTTGCCGCAAAACCATCGGCATTTTCGCCCTTTGTTTCGTTATCGTAGTTATTATACGACGTACAGTTTTTGATATAGTTATAGCTGGGCCACATTGATATATCGCTGGCGCCGCTGTCGTCCCTGCCTATCTGCAAGCCCGTGTCGCGGTTATGATGGAATTCACAGTATTCAACAACATTGTAGTTACCGCCGATATAAAGTCCGTTATCGCCTGCGCCCATAATCTCTAAACCGTACCAGTACCAATAATCGCCATAAAGCTCTATGCCGCGGTTTATACTGTCAAACTCCTGCTTACTGAAATCGAGGACTACGTCTGCGCCGTCTTCCGCCTTTACGGTTATATAGCCGTTATAAGCGCCGTTGTTCCTGAGCACTATTTTTGAAGAAAGTCTGTAAGTGCCTTCCTTTAATATTATAGTGTCACCCGCGGCCGCACTCTGCAACGCAGATACAAGTTTTTCTGAATCTCCGCCGTCTATGGTTGTGGTTTTACCCGTCACCATCTGAGTATTGCCAAGAGAAATTCCGCTCGTATCTATCGTATAACCTGCATCTGCGGGAAATTCCGGCGTTTCAGGGTCGGAAGGCTTGTCAGGGTCAGAAGGGTCGTCAGGGTCGGAAGGGCCTTCGGGGCCCGTCATTTCGCCGAACGGATTGCCCTTGCCGAACCAGTCTGTGGGAAGAGTGACCGCCATAAAGGCAGTTAAAAGAACTATTATAACAACTAAAATGCCCGTTACAATCTTGTAACCCAAGGGACTTTTATTCTTCATTTCTTTCACCCCCTTCCCTTAATATGTAATAGCAACGTAATATACATTGAAGCCGCCGCTTTCACTCGCAAAATAGTAAGTGCCTTCCGAATCAACCGTATATGTAAGCTCGTGCAATGAAGCACCATCTACGGCCTTATACGAATCGTTTATTGTTACAAACTCTGAATCGCATAACAGCAAATTGCGAGCTTCTTTACTACTACTGCTCATACCGTATATAGTAATAGTTGCGGCTCCGCTTGTCGTAATTTTTATACTCCGCTCATTAGCAGAACCTGCGCCGCCAAGTTTTATCCTTTGGGTAAAACTTTTGCCGTTCAGTTCCTTTTTGTTTCCGTCAACCACAACCGACCCGTCAGCAGAAGCTGTTACGCTTATACTGCCGTCTGCCGTAAGTTTAAATTCGGAAGTATATGTTGCCTGCGCAATATCGTCTGCACTTATCTCGACAACCGTCCCCGCCGAAGGAGTATCCGACCCGCCGAGCTTGGTTGCTTCCACAATAATTTCGTAGATATATACAGTATTATTATTTCCGCCAAAATAGTAGATATCGCCACCCTCAACATTTTCAAACTTTGTTGTCAACATCTGTGAAAGGTCGGTAGCATTTTCGCTATCCATATAACCATTTTCACGGAGTGCGGCACTATCTGCCGCCGTAGCTGCCGCCTCATCGGTAAAGAGTGATATACCTCTATCTTTATCGGCACGCCATACTACGGTAATTTCTGCTGAGTCGTAATCTGTAAGGTCAATAGACAAAGCACGGCGAACGGTACCGCTGGAAAGCTCTATTGCGCCAAGATAAAATTCATTGCTATACCCTGCCGCAGTACCACTCGAATTAGCTTCTCTTATATAGCAATTGCTATTAGCGTCTTTACCCCATACAGACATAATTCCGCCGCTTGTGCCAGGTTTTCCATCTGTTCCGATGGGTAACGGCGTTCCGAAAGGCATACCCGAACCGCCGCTTGCATAGTCAGCATCGCTCCACTCAGTCAAACTGAAATTAACAGAATATGTATCAGTCACTTCCTGTCCGGCGTTGGGATTTTCGCCTATGGTGTAGGTTACATCACAATCTACCGTGACGGAATCTGTTACCGCGTCGTCTGCTTCGGAGTCGTATTTGAGCACTTCTTCGGTATAGCTTACGGTTACAGAGTTTTCGCCTTCGCTGTCGTTTACTCTCTCGCCGAAGTCAACGTCTTCCGCTTTGAGTTTTACGGTAGCGCCAGAACCGTATGTGGCCGTGAAAGTCCAGTCAGAGCCGATAGTATTTACATCCGCGCCGTAGTCATAAGTAAGCGTGCCGCCCTCGTCCTTGGCGATTGAAGCAAGGGAATCCACAACAAACACAGTTACAAACCCGCTCATTTCAAAAGTTTCGTTGCCGAGGGTATAAGTTGACAAAGCATAAATGCTGTAAACGCCCTTGGTAAGTCCGCTTAACGAAGTTGCGCCCGCTTCAACAGCAGTGAGTGCGCCGCCGTCTTTGGAATAAGACAGAGTGTAGTTGCCCTCGGGAAGAATAGTTTCGCCGACGTCGTCAACCGTATCGCCGCTCATTCTGGTGACCTTGATTTTTGTGAGGTCTATTGTCGCGGTGGGATTTTCGGCCGTAAGGTCAATCTGCCTTGCGCCGTCATAAGTTACTTCAAGCCCGGCTATCGTACCTTCGAGGTCAGAGAGCACATTTACGTTATAATCGCCGTACATCGTAACCGTGCCGTAAGTATAGCTGAGATATACGGTATAGGTGCCCGCTTTGCTGCTGTCGAATTCGGAAGTATCGAAATCGACTTTGCTTGTTACATCCTCGGTCGCCGTGGTTATGCTTTCACCGAGCACCAGGTAATTTGCCGTAACGGTAAGGCCTTCGTAAGAGAACTCTTCCCCTACGGCAAAGTTGACTTTTGCATCGAAACTGTCTACGGTGATAGATTGAAGCACGCGGTTATCTTCCGAAGAACCGTCGCCGCCGCCTCCTCCGCCGCCCGTCTGGTTGCACGCGGCAAGAGGAATTGCCATTGCGCACGCAACCAGCCCGCAGACAAAGAAAAGCAAAAGACTTTTAAGTTTTTTCATCCTTGTCCTCCAAGATTTTTTGATTAGGAAAACGCGCAAGATTGATTATTTTGATTTATCTTTCCCCTTATACCTCGTTGCGGAGCGGCGCCGATTTGCGGCCGCCACGCACCTTGGCAGACAATGAAATTAAAAAGACCTTCAAACAATTATGCGCGCGGACATAATGTTAAATTTTAACGCCGCACGCTCTTTGTATGAGAAGAGTTCTTTCAGAAGCGCAGTGTGTGCGCTTCTGCCTATTTTATTGCAGGGCTTGCCGCAATAAAAAATTCTCCGCATTTTCCTTTACATTTATAATATCACAACAAGGCAGGCAATGTCAACAGCGAATTGATTGAAACTTTCTAATTTTGAAAATTTGCTAATAAAATTTGCGTTATTTTGTTGAAAATTTTTCAGCAATTTAGTAAAAAAATTTCAAACGGAAACAAAAAAAGCAACAGCCGCATATGCGAATGTTGCCTTATTTCTGTCAGTCTGCACAATCCGCCCACCCATACAGGCGGGCCGCCGCGCACCTTTTTGCAAGAATTTGAATTTTATGGCGGGATACAAAACAAAGCCCTGTACGCCCGCGCAAAGTGAATGTTCAGCGGATAAAGTCGGTCTTTTCTTTGGGTATAATCACAGGCCTTTCAAGGTCGGTGCCCTTTGCGGAGGCGAGCAGCTTTAAGAGCCACGCCATATTGGAACCGATTGCGCGCATTACGGAAACGCCCTCTTTATCCTGCATTACGTCGGCGGGGGTATAGCCGTGAACCATATTCCAATATGTTGAAGGCACCATTATCATATTGTTTATGCCGCAATACTTGTTGAGAACGTCGTACGAAGCGGTTGTTCCCGCGCGGCGGGCGGAAACTACGGAAGCTATCGGCTTGAACTGAAAATGCTTGCCCGCAGAATAGAAAATGCGGTCGAGCGCGGCTATCATAGCGCCGTTGGGCGAGGCATAGTGCACGGCGGCGCCTATCACATAGCCGTCGGCACTCTTCATCTTTTCGGCAATTTCAACTATTTTGTCGTCGGTGAACACGCACGAATCTTTGCCGTTTTTGCGGCAGCCCATACAGCCTATGCACCCGCGCACAGGGCCGTTGCCCAGCCATATGATTTCGCTGTCTATTCCCTGGTTTTTAAGTTCTTCCGCCACTATCGAAAGCGCGGTATAAGTACAGCCGCCCTTGTGCGGACTGCCGTTAAGCATTATAACCTTCATAACATACTCCTTTTATATACGCTTGATTTTTTATTCAGAATTTTAATTAGTTGCGCCATATGTGCGGGGCAATGCCGTTAAAGGCGGCAAATTGCGTCCTCGATGAGCGGCATATATTTGAGTTCGTAACCCGACGCGTTGGGGTGGGTGCAGTCACCCCTGCCCCAGCCGTAGCTGTCGCAGGTGAACAGGTCGCGGTGAAGCGGAATGAAGGTATTCAAACCGCTGCAAGAGTATAAATCCACATACGGCACTCCCCATTTCCGGCAGAGCAACAGTGCCGTTTCGCCGTAAATTTTTTGCAATTTATCGTCGCGCCTGCCCATATTGTGCGGGCGGATAAACAGTATTTTTGCCTTGGGAAAATGCAAAAGGAGCGTATATATGACCGATTGAAAACATTCGGCGAAGGTACTGCCCTCCTTTTTGAGCTCGCCGGCTTCGGGGAATTCGTAGCCCGGAAGAATTTCGCCCAGAGGGACATCGGGTTCGGTTGCGCCTTCCGATATGTTGCAGTCGTTCGTAAATCCGTCGAAAATTATGTAATCGGCCTCCGCGCCCTCTTCGATTGCCTTTGCAACCTGTTCGGGCACCCAGCTTTTGCCCGCCTTGTAGCCCACGCGCGCGCCGCCGACGGCGTACTTTTTGCACACCATTTTAAGGTCTTTTTCAAGGTATTCGCCCACGCCGAAACCGCCGTTGCCCGAGCCGTACATTATGCTGTCGCCGAACACGAGCACTTTTTTGCCGCTCAAATTTTTCATATCTTACTCCCTCTGATTTTTTACAGGTAAAGTTTACTCCCGCAGGGCGCGCTTTGTCAAGAAAACGGCATAAAAAAGGACGGAAGTATTGGCGTTACCCGCCGAAACAGCCGTCCCTTTTCTACTATTAAGTTGCAGCTTTTCCGCCGCACGGTATAACAGTATTGCCCGTTAGGGTTCTTTTATAATAACACCGTCAAACCGCTTTGTCAAGCATATTTTGTAAAAATTGTGTAAAAAGCACAAAAATTGTGCCGCATTATCATATATATTGGCTTGCCAGCGGCGCACTTTGCCAGCCAGCACTCGGGGTGCGCTTAATTTGAGATTACTTTTTATATAAAAACCTGTGGCAGTTTTCGCACTCCACCACGTTGCCGGAAGAGAGGTTTTCCTTACCCGCGAGGGAAAGTTCTATGCCGCATTTCGAGCATCTGTCGCCCTTTACTTCGCAGATTATGGGGAAGATTCTTTCGCTGCGCTTGGTCTGGTACTTGCCGAACACGACGGGGTCGATGGACTTTGACAGCTTTTTAAGCTCATCTTCGATGACTGCCATCTCCTTCTTTTTCTCGTCGCGGTAGGCGGTGTATACGGCGTGGCTCTCTTTATACTGCTTCTGCATAGCGATGACCTTCTTTTTGAGCGCCTTATACTCTTCGTCCACAGACTTTACGCTTGAAGTGAGCGAATTTATTTCGCCCTTTAACGCCTTGATTTTATCTTGAAGGGCGAGCGCAGATTTTTTGTAGAAGGCAACGTCGGCGCCCTCTTCCACCATCTCGTCGAGGGCATCGAAATCTTTGAGCGCCTCGGCAAGTTCTTCGTAGGCGCGCGAGAGGCGGGAAGCCATTGCTTCGAGCTCGGCGGCCTTGTTGTCTATCTGTTCAAGTTTTTCGGGCGCCTTTACCATAAAATTCTTCGCCTGAACGTAATTTTTGCGCTCTTCCGACGAAGCCGCCTCCTGTTCGAGCTTTATGAGTTTTTCGTCCTCCTGCTGATATTTAAGCAGCTGTTCAATCTGTGACATTGCCATAACTCCTTGAATTTATTTGTTGCCGCATACCGCGGCGGGAAAAATGCGCAAAAAAGCGCGGTAAAATTTTTAAAGTAAATTGTGATTCGGTAAACCGATAAATTATTTTTTAAGTAAGTTCGGATAAGCCCGTAATTTCAGATAAGTTCGCGCTGAACGAACAGTTCGGAAGGTATGCCGAGCTTACCCTTAATTTCGCCATATATGCGGCCGAATCCGTAAATTTCGCAGCCGTAGTGCGTCATATCTATCACGCCCATTCCGAGCGAGCGCAGCCTTACGAGGTGGTGATGCTTTATTTCTGCCGAAACGAACACGTCGGCGCCGTGCCTTATCGCAAATTCCACGGTGTCGTCGTCGCAGCCCGCGCCGCAGAAAGAGGCAATGCGCTTCACGGGACCGTTGCAGGGGTAATAGCGAAAGTTGGGCGAGCCGAAAACTTTTTCCGTCTGTGCGCGCAGTTCTTCAAAACGGCGCACTTTCCCCAGCCCAACCCTGCCGTAGCCGCAATTATCAGGCAGCGGGTTGAAAAATGCGAGAGCTATTCCGCACCCCAGCCCTTCGGCAAGGTAATAGTCTATGCCGCACGGGGCGGCGTCGAAATTGAGGTGCATCGATATGACCGATATGCCGAGCAGGGCGCACTTTGCAAGCGCCGCGGTGGGCGATTCGGGCTGAATGCTTACCGACTTTATGCCGCGGAAGATTGCGGGGTGGTGCGTGACGATGAGGTTATACCCCGCCTTTTGCGCCGCTGCGACGGCGCTACCTGTTAAATCGAGGCAGAAAATTGCCCCCGTCACTTCGTTTCCGCAGTCTAAAATTATGCCGCTGTTGTCGTAGGCGCCGTACTTTGCGCACAGTTCGTCGCTGAGGGCGACGGGCGCAACTTCGCGCTCCAATATGCCGAAAATATCTGCGGGCTTCACCTTGCGGGCACCCCCTTCAAAAATTCTATTCTTTGCTCCACTTCCCTGCGCGAGGCGGGCGAGAGCCTGCCCGAAAGATAGGCGGCGTTCTTTTCGAGCTCGTCCGAAATCAGCCGCGCAAGCTCGGGCGTGCCAAGACTGTCGCGACCAAAGGCGAGTTCGTACTTCCCGTATGTGGGCGTGACGCCCGTGCGCCTGCCGCGCATAAGAAAGTAGTGCTTTACCTCTTCGCCGCGCGTTTCGGTGAATATGCCGTCGTAATCTATGGCGCAACCGCTTTCAATTAAAAACTTTCTCAGCCCCTGCGAATTTTTCATCGGCTGGAACACGAACGACTGCGGGATATATGCGTTTTTTATTATCTTCAATATCTCGTCGCCGCCCATTCCCGCGATGAGAACGAGGTCGCCCTCTTCCTCCGCAATGCCTTCAAGCCCATCACAACAGACGGAAGAGCACTGCCCGTCTGAAACGTAACGGGATAAAAGGCGTTCGGCCTTTGAAAGGCTTTTTGCGCTGACGTCGGCGATTACCGCCCTTTCGCACAGCCTTCGTTCAAGCATATATGCGGTGCAATAGCCGTGGTCGCAGCCTACGTCGATAAACCTTTTGCAGGGCACAAGCTGCGCGCACAGCTTTTTCAGCCGTTCGGTCATATCAGGTATCGAGGAAGTCTTTGAGGTGCTTCGAGCGCGAAGGATGGCGCAGCTTTCTTAAAGCCTTTGCCTCTATCTGGCGTATGCGCTCACGCGTGACGTTGAATTCCTTGCCCACCTCTTCCAGAGTGCGGGGTCTGCCGTCGTCAACGCCGTAGCGAAGGCGCAGAACCTTTTCTTCCCTGGGGGTGAGGCTGTTAAGAACGGACAAAAGCGTCTCTTTGAGCATTGTGGTAGACACGCTGTCCGAAGGGGTTACGGTGGTTTCGTCCTCGATGAAGTCGCCGAGGTGCGAATCTTCCTCCTCGCCTATTGGCGTTTCAAGCGAGACGGGGTCCTGTGCAATCTTCTGTATTTCGCGCACGCGCTCTCGCGAGATGTTCATCTCTTTGGCAATCTCTGCGGGGGAGGGCTCTCTGCCATACTTCTGCGTGAGCAGGCGGGATACGCGCGTGAGCTTGTTGATTGTTTCCACCATATGCACGGGTATGCGGATGGTGCGCGCCTGGTCTGCAATGGCGCGGGTTATGGCCTGCCTTATCCACCACGTTGCGTACGTGGAGAATTTGAAGCCCTTCTGATAGTCGAACTTTTCAACCGCCTTCATAAGGCCGAGGTTGCCCTCCTGAATGAGGTCGAGAAAGAGCATACCCCTGCCCACGTACCTCTTGGCGATGGATACAACCAGCCTTAAATTGGCCTCTGAAAGTTTTTTCTTGGCCTCTTCGTCGCCGTCCTGCATCTTGCGGGCAAGCTCTATTTCGTCGTCGGCCGAAAGAAGGGGCACCCTGCCGATATCTTTCAAATACATCTTTACGGGGTCGTCGAGGCCGATATCCGAAAGCGCCTGCTCGTAAAGTTCTTTGTCGCGCTCGGCTTCGTCTATTATCTGAATGCCTGCGTCGGCAACCGACTTATACACGTAGTCCATCTGGTTGGGAGTAGTGTCGTACTTCTCCATAATGTCGCAGAGGCTGTTCGTGGTAATCGAACCCTTGGGGCCGAATTCTTCGATAATTTTCTTTAAAATGTCGTTAAGTTTCTGGTCGGATAAGCTCATCGTATATCTCCGCTTTTTAATTTTTCCTTTTGCTCTATAAGCTGCTGCAACAGCGCGGCAGCCTTCCTTTTTTCTTCAACGCCGTCGGCGGCGGCAAACTGCCGCTTGACTTCGTCTATTACCTTTGAAATTCTGTCTGACTTCAACCTGCGCAGGCAGTCGTTGAAGTACCTCTCCTGCACCTCGCCGCCAAGATTTTCGCCGTCGTTCAAATCGAGTATGCGGCACAGTTCGTCGTATTCGGGCGTGCCCTCGTCGAAGAAGTCGAAAATTTCGCTCAGCGTAACCTTTTCGTCCATCAGTGCCTTGCTCTTCACGTAGCCCGCCACAATCAGGTGGACGTCGTCTTCAAACGGCACGTCTGAAATGTTCAGCCCCTTTGTGTACGGCGCGCCGAACAAGAACGCCGCCGCCACGAAGCGCGAGGCCTTTTTGTGCAGGTCAGCCGAATCGGGCGAGATGCGCGGCTTTTCTTCGGACTGTTCCTGCTTTTCCTGCGGGACCTTTGAAAGGTCGCGATTTAGCGCCTCGAAACTAATGCCCGTTTCGTCGCGCAAATCTTTGAGCAGCAGTTCGCGCTCTGCCGCGCTCTCTGCCGAACGCACTATTTTGAGCGCGTCGTTCACATATTTAACCTTTTCTTCGGGCTTGGATAAGTCGTACCCACGCCGCGCAACCGTCATCTTGTAGTCGATGAGCGGCATTGCGTTATCGAGGCACTTTTTGTATTCGTCCGCGCCCAGCTTTTTTATAACGTCGTCGGGGTCAAGCCCTTCGGGCAGGGGAACGACGCGTACGTCTATCCCCTCGCTTTTGAGTATTTCAAGTCCGCGCATATTGGCCTTCTGACCCGCGCCGTCGCCGTCGTAACTTATGAGCACCCTGTCGGTATACCGCTTAATAAGGCGCGCCTGTTCGAGCGTGAGCGAGGTACCCATACTTGCGACCACGTTTTTGAAGCCGCCCTGGTGGAGCGAAATGGTGTCCATATAGCCTTCGACCATTATTACCTCTTTGAGTCCGCCCGCACGCTTCAATTTTTTAAGCCTGTTGATATTGTATAAGGTCTTGCTCTTGTTGAATATGAGCGTTTCCTTGGTATTTTTATATTTTGCAAAGTCCGTCTTTTTAAGCGCGCGGCCGCCGAAGGCCACTACCTCGTCGAACTGGTTGATTATCGGGAATATCAGCCTGCCGCCCTGCGCGTCTGAAAGCCTGCCTTCCACCTCGTTGACGGCGCCGCTGTCTATCATATCCTGCTTTGAATAGCCCTTGGATAAAAGATACCTTGGCAGGTCTGAATAGTTGAGGCTGGCGCCCAGGCCGAACGAACGCACGACGCCCGCGGGAATTTCGCGCGAGAGTATGTACTGAATGTGCGCGTCTGCCTTGCCAGAATTGAGATTGTCGAGGTAGAAGTGCGCGCAGTCGTTCATTATCTTCAAAAGCGTGTCGCGCTTGCGCTTGGTTTCCGCCGCCTTTTCGCCGTCGAAGGCGTTCATAGGAAGGGGCAGGTTGGCGCGCTCGGCAAGCATCTTCACGGCGTCGCCGAAGTCAACGTTTTCAAGCTCGCGCACGAGCGTTATCACGTTGCCCGAAACGCCGCAGCCGAAGCAGTGATAAAACTGCCTGTTTTCGTCTATGTGGAACGAGGCCGTCTTTTCGTGATGGAACGGACAGCACGCCCAATACGTGCCTCCCTTCTTTTCGAGGTGCATATATGAGGACGCCACGTCTACGATATTAAGTTTTTCGGTTAAAAGCCGTAAAAAATCCCTGTCGTAACCGGGCATAAGAATAACCTCTCACAAAATTTTCGCCCTGGCCGAGTGCGAAAATTTTCGTGAATTTTAGGGGCCAGCCCCTCTTTGCGCAATATTAAGCGCCCTCATTTATTTAATTGCGCAAATTCACCCTGCTCAGGCGCAGGTATGCGCAAATTGGGTCTTTCTGCGCAAGGATACCTTGCTTGAAACGTTGATTATTTTTGAGCTCTGGCGGCATTTTTAATGGCCCACGATTATAGAAATGCCGCCATTCACTTCCAGTGAGCCTGCTGTCGCAGCAAATGTTGTCGCGCTTAACGGCGAACTAAATTCGCCTTGCGCACATTATTTATTTTTAGAATAATAATTGTCATTTTGAGCGGAGTGAACCATAGGTGAACGAAGTCGCGCGAGCGCGTAGCGCGCTGCCCTGCCGAGGCTCCCGAAGGGAAACGGCAGATAAATCTCAACCGCAATCAGGCCTCCCCTTGCTTAGGGGAGGGTAGGTGGGGTAGATTACAACCAAGGGCACAATCAGCGCCCACCTTGCCATCTATGTGATTATGCGTAAGCGGCGAACTAAATTCGCCTTGCGCACATTATTACTTTTAATAACAATTCGCCTTGCCCACATTATTTATTCAGATAAAAAATCAAAGGGCTGCCATACTTTCAGTTGTTTTCGTCGCCGAACGACCAGCCGCGCGGCACAAACAGTCTGTTGAATGTATATATGGCATATCTGTCGGTCATAGACGATATGTAGTCGCACACCACCTGCTCGGCGGGGAAGCGCTCTGTAAGTTTTACAAAAGTTGAAGGCAATGCAGAAATATTCTTTATAAAATATTCATACATAAACGAGAGCATACGCTCGGCCTTCTCTTCTTCCCTTCGTGCAAATTCGGTGAAGTACACCCGCTCGAACATAAAGGTGCGGAGCGCCTCGCTCGCCGCGGCAACCTCCTCGCCCATCGCGACGGAGTTTTTGCCGTAACTTTGCCGCCATACCGAAGTTATTGCCGTGTTTATGCGCTCTTTCGAGCTTGTCCCGAGTATGTCCGTGATTTTGCGGGGCACGTCGAAAGGGGTGAGCACGCCCGCGCGCACGGCGTCGTCCAAGTCGTGGTTTATGTAGGCCACCTTGTCGGCAATGCGCACGCACTGCCCCTCCAACGTGGCAGGGTTACCGCTCTTCTGGTGGTTCAAAATGCCGTCGCGCACTTCGAAGGTGAGGTTTAGCCCCCTGCCATCCTTTTCGAGCACGTCGACCACGCGCACAGACTGAACGTTGTGCCTGAACCCCGAGGGGCTCAGCTTGTTTAAAATGCGCTCGCCGCTGTGGCCGAACGGTGTGTGACCCAAATCGTGACCCAGAGCTATCGCCTCGGCAAGGTCCTCGTTCAGGGCGAGCGCGCGGGCAAGGCTGCGCGCTATCTGCGCCACGTCGAGCGTGTGCGTAAGGCGGGTTATGTAGTGGTCGCCTTCGGGCGAAAAGAATACCTGCGTCTTGTTTTTAAGCCTGCGGAACGCCTTGCAGTATATAATCCTGTCGCGGTCACGCTGAAATTCGGTGCGCATTGCGCACGGAGTTTCCGCACGTTCGCGCCCCCTGGTATCCTTTGATTTTGTCGCATACGGCGAAAAAAAGGCCTCTTCAATCGCATACGTACGCTCTTTTAAGACAGGCATATTTTCTTTCACGCCTAAATATACGCAAAATTTTTGAAAAAACCTTTTATTTTTTAAAATTTTTTAATAATTTTTTTTACCTTACAATATTTGTACCCCGATTTTGCTCGGCGTAAACTATTCAGCGGCGCACAAAGTTTACAGGAAATGAAAATATCTGAAAGGCAAAACGCCGCCTTTCAGATATAATTTCAAGTTAAATACAAAACTTACAGAAAAATATTTTACTTTGCAAAGCCGCCGCCTACTGGAAGCACGACGCCCGTGACGTACTGCGCCTCGGCAAGGTACGCGCACGCCTTTGCCACGTCTTCGCCAGTGCCTATACGGCCTGCGGGAATCTGCTCTATCAGCTCTTCAAGCTCCTCCTGCGTGAGGTGGGCGTTCATACTTGTATCTATAACGCCGGGACTTATGCAGTTCACGCGCACGCCCGAGGGTGCAAGCTCCTTGGAAAGCGCCCTGGTAAAGCCGATAAGCGCCGCCTTCGAGGCAGAATAGGCAACCTCGCAGCTGGCGCCCACCTCGCCCCAGATGGAGGATATGTTTATAATCGAGCCGCCGCCCGCGCCTATCATTCTGTCGGTCACGGCGCGCGAACAAAGAAAGGCGCCGCGCACGTTGACGCCGAATATTTTGTCCCATTCGGCGGCGGTGGTATCCTGAATGACGCCCACATACGATATGCCCGCGTTGTTCACCAGCACGTCTATTTTATTGTAGAGGCGGAAGATTTCAGAGAACATATCGCGCACCTGCGCCTCGTCTGAAACGTCGGCACGCATAAGCACGGGGCAGTAGCCGAGCATATTGAACTCTGCCTGGGTGGCGATTGCCGTGCTTTCGTTGGAGCAGTAGTTGATTATAACTTCGTACCCGCGCTGCAAAAATTCAAAGGCAATCGCCCTGCCTATTCCCCTTGTTCCGCCTGTAATCAAAGCCGTCTTCATAACTCTCCCGAAAATTATATAAGATTGTATTTTTTTGCAATTTCCGCCGCAATATCTTCGGGCGAACGCCCGTCTGTGCCTGTTACCATATCTGCGGCGGCAAGATATTTGGGCGTGCGCACGGGCAGAAGTTCGCGTATGCGCCGCTCTGCCCCGCCCGCAAGCAGGGGCCTTTCGGTATCGCCCGCAACGCGCGCAATCAGCTCTTCGGGCGAGGTAGAAAGGAACACAATCTTTCCGCCGCGCTTTAAAATTTCCACGTTCTTTTGACTTAAAACGCAGCCGCCGCCCGTGGCGATAATCAGCCCATCGAGGCGCGAAAGCTCTTCGACCTCTTCCGTCTCTATTTCACGGAAGCGCGCTTCGCCGTATCTTTCGAATATGTCGGCAATTCTGCCGTACTTTTTTACAATCTCTTCGTCGGTATCCCTGCGCTCCATTCCCGTAAGGCGCGAGAGCGCCGCGGCAACCGTCGTCTTGCCGCAGCCCATCATACCGCAGAGTATTATATTCATAAATTGCCCCGCATATATGCCGCAACAAACGCACATTTTTGCAGCAAAAAATATTTTAGTAAACGGGCGCAAATGCGCCGCCTTTACTTCAAAAAATTGTCCTGAACAAATGACCCGAAAGCGCCGATTTTTACTTCAACAAAAAACTTTCGCCGGCTAAAATGTAGCTGTTTTTGCCGAAGCCGACTATCGTACCCGCGCACACTTCGCTTATAACCGAGTTGTGGCGGAAAGGCTCCCTTTTGAACACGTTGGACATATGCACTTCGACAACGGGGATATCTATCGAGGCTATCGCGTCCCTTATCGCATAGCTGTAATGGGTGAACGCGCCCGCGTTGAGCACTATGCCGTCGCAGTCTGCCGTGTGCAGTTTTATGCAGATTTCGCCCTCTGAGTTGCTCTGGAAAAATTCACACTCCACACCCTTGAAACGGGCGGCTATTTCGGCATTGATTTCGTCGAGGGTCTGCGTGCCGTAAACGCCACGCTCGCGCCTGCCCGTCATATTGAGGTTTACGCCGTTGATGAATAAAAGTTTCATAAATCCCCCCTTTACATCTTTTCGTATTCGCAAAACAGCGCCTTTGCCGTATCTTTATCCGGCTGTATGCCGTGGTATATGCACTCGGCAAAGTATGCCTGGTAAAAGAGCATAGACATTCCGTTTACAATCTTTTTGCCGAGGCCTTCGGCAAGACACAAAAATTTTGATTTGGGCGGCACATATATCAAATCTACCGCCGTTTTGCACAGACTTATCAGCCCTTCGCCTACGGGGGATATACCCTCGGTTTTGTGCATACCCACGCCCGTGGCGTTGATGATTATATCGTAGGGAACTTCCTTTACCTCGCTTATCGCCGTAACGCTCGCAAATTCCCTTTCGACGTTCTTTGCCGCCTCTGTATTTCTGTCGTAAACGAAAACTTCCGCGCCCGCTTCGGCAAGTTTTTTTGCCGCGCTTCTGCCGGCGCCGCCCGCACCGAGAAGGAGCACGCTTTTGCCCGCAACTTCCACACCGCTGTTTTCAAGCATAAGCATAAAGCCCAGCCCGTCGGTGTTGTAGCCCTTGCGGGTTGAGGATATGACGGTGTTCACCGCGCCGAACGCCTGTGCGTCGCCTTCGAGCGAGCTGAGGTATGGAATTATGTCCAGCTTGAAGGGAATGGTGACGTTGAAGCCGTCGTATTCGCAAAACAGCGACTCTGCCCGCGAAGAAAATTCTTCGGGCGCGATTGAGATGTTCGCGTACTCTATATCCCTTCCCAGCTTATTTGCAATAAAAGTGTGCATCGAGGGGCTGGACGATTTGGAAACGTCTTTGCCGATTACCGCAAGTTTAAGTTTTTTCATTGCTTTTCACCTTTAAGCCCGCGCAGCTCTGCCGCACAGCCTTCTATGTATTCCGCGTATTTTTGTATCGGCAGCCGCAGCTCCTCCGCCCTGCCCTGCCCTGCGGGTAGCATCAAAGATACCTCCTCCGCGCGCACGTTCTTTTTATCGTACGCCGCCATAAGGCAGGCCTTTGAAGCGTCGTCCCAGGCGGGAATTTTTACCACTTTTTTGATGAGCTGAATTAAAGTTTTTGCATATTCGGGCGCACATATGCCGCATTTAACGGCTATATAAAGTTCGTAATACATCCCAATCAGCACAAACTCGCCGTGCGATTTTCTTTTGTAATACAGCTCGAACGCGTGCCCCGTGGTGTGACCCAAATTGAGCGTCTTTCTCAGTCCGCTCTCCCTTTCGTCGCGCGTGACCACGTCGGCCTTGTGCGCGATGCAGTCGTAAGTTATGTCCACCAGAAATTCGCGCGATAAAAGCGAATTTTTATTTTCAATCAGCTTTATGTAAATATCCTTGCTGAGCGCGCCGTACTTTATTATTTCGCCCAGCCCGCACCTTATTTCGCGGGCGGGGAGCGTATCTAAAAACAGCGGGTCGACCACCACCGTTTCGGGCTGGTAGAACGTGCCGACTATATTTTTTACGCCGCACAAATCAATCGCCGTCTTGCCGCCCACCGAGCTGTCTACCTGCGACAGAAGCGTTGTGGGCACCTGGACGAGGTGCACGCCGCGCATATACAGCGAGGCCGCAAGGCCCGCTATGTCGCCAACTACGCCGCCGCCGACGGCAAACACCGTGCCGCCGCGCTTTAAGCCCGCCGCGAGCATAGCCTTTAAAATGCCTAAAAGCACGCTGTAATTCTTGCTCTTTTCGCCTGCGGGAATGACGTAGACGGCGCCGCTCTTTTTGAAGTACTCTTCAAACATTCCGCCGTACAGCCTGTATACGTTGGAGTCGGTGACGGTAAAGGTCTGCCTGTCCGCCGCAAGACGGGGGACGAGAGAAGAAAATGCGCCTTCGCCGCAGTATACCGTGCTTTTGCACGACGGCGCGTTTATATCTATCCTTCTTATTGCTTGCATATCAGTACAGCTCCGAATATCTGCTTTTTACCTGCGCCATATTGTCGCCGCCCAGCCTTTCAGATACGGCCTGCGCAAGCGTGAACGCCACTACGCTTTCCACTATTATTTCGCACGCGCAGATTGCCGCGACGTCGCTCCTTTCGCCCGCAGCGCGGCACTTTTCGCCCGTTACGAAATCGACGGTGTTGAGGCCGCGCATAAGCGTGGGTATGGGCTTCATCGCCGCGCGGATAATTACATCTTCGCCGTTCGACATACCGCCCTCTATGCCGCCCGCGTTGTTGGTGTGACGCACGAACCTGCCGCCTTCGGAAAAAATTTCGTCGTGAACGCGGCTTCCGGGGAGGGTTGCCGCCTTGAAGCCCAAACCTATTTCCACTCCCTTTATCGCCTGCACGCCCATCACCGCGCCTGCAAGGCGGGCGTCGAGCTTTTCGCCGTAGGTCATACAACTGCCGAAGCCGCTCTTCAAGCCGTGCACGCGCACCTCGACCACGCCGCCCGCGGTGTCGCCAGCGGCTTTAAGTTCGTCGATAAGGCGCATTGCGCGCTCCTCCGCCCCGCCGTCCAACATAAACAGCGGACGGGATTTTGCCGCGGCGAGGTCAGAAAAGGAGTACTCGCCGCCGTCTTCAACGCCGCAGACGGACTTTACGTAGCCGCCCACCTGCACGCCGAGCTGTAAAAGGTACTGCTTTGCTATGCTGCCCGCGCACACGCGCACGGCGGTCTCCCTGGCGCTTGCGCGCTCCAAAACGTTGCGCGCGTCGGTCTGCCCGAACTTCAAAAGCCCCGTAAGGTCGGCGTGGCCCGGGCGCACCTTTGTGAGCGTGCGTAGTGATACGTCGCAGCTTTCGGCGCTCATACAGTTTTCCCAGTTCTTATAGTCGGCGTTTATCACCGCAAAGGCGAGCGGACTGCCGAGCGTGAGAGTGTTGCGCACGCCGCTTAAAATTTCTATTTTATCGCGCTCTATCTTCTGCCTGCCGCCCCTGCCGTAGCCGCCCTGCCTGAGCGCAAGGTCGGCGTTTATGAGCGACGTATCTATGGGAAGGTTTGAGGGCATACCCTCGATTATTCCCACGAGCGCCCTGCCGTGCGATTCGCCTGCGGTGGTGAGTTTCATTTTGTTCTCCTTGAAAATTAAAGCTGAACAGACACGGAGCAACCACCTTCGCCGTCTGCCGAAAGAAGGATATCGCCCGCATACTGCGTCATATAAATCTTGCCGTGGGCAATGAGGTCTGTAACCACCGCCGCGGAAGGACAGCCCGAAGCGTTGTTTTCACCCACGGATATTATTGAAATATCGGGCGACAGCAGGTCTGCAAGTTCGGTGCAGCGGCTGTCTTCGTGCCCGTGCGCCGCAACCTTGTAAGCCGCGCACGCGGAAAAGTCTATTTTATGCCCCTCGAAAGAAAAGTAGCCGTCGGGGTCGCCAAGCTCCTGCAAGAGCGTGTAAGTCTGCGCAATTTCAGAAAGGACGGTGCCGCCGACGTCGCTTGCATAGAATATGCCTCTGCCTGCATATTCCATCCACATCACGGCAGAGGCGTTGTTCATTGCCTCCTGCGTCGGGTCTGAATTCAAATCGCCGTACTCGGAATCGGGACTTGTATGCACCGCGGGAGAAAGGAAGGTAAAATAGAAGTCGCCGCAGTTTACGCCCGCGCCGTATTCGGATATTACCATCTCTGCGCCGCTGAGTTCGGCCGCCGACACAAAATCGGCAAACTCTTCGGTTATGTATCTGTTGGTGCAGTAAGGATAAAAGATTGTGCCTACGTCGTACAGATTTATTATTTCGGCAAGGCCGCCACAGTGCTCGCCGTTTACCGAAGTACACACGAGGTAGTCTATGCCGTTCACCCCGAGGGAGTGAAGAGAAGTGACTATTTTAAGATTGTTTGTATAGGTGCCGTCGCCGCCGTCTATGAGCATAGTCTGCCCGTCGGGAAGAACGGCAACGGCGCAGTCGGCCTGACCTACGTCGAGAAAGTAGACGGAAAGTTCGCCTTCGGGCGGGCGCTGCGCCCTTACGAGATATGCGGTAAAATACCTGAGCGGATAAAATATGTTTATTATGAGCAGCGCGCAGATGAGCGCCGCGGCCGCGGCAACGGTGACTGCCGCCGCAATTCTGCCCTTGGAAATTCTGCCCTTTGACAATTTACCGCTCCTTTTTGAGTGCGGCGCAGGTTAAAGCGCCGCACATAAAGCGCATACAGCCGTACAAAAAAATATTCTGAGTTTTATTATACAACCGTGCGGCGCAATTGTAAACAGTTTTTGAGTAAAAATACCAGCCGCAGGCCTTGCGGCCTGCGGCTGGGATTTTTTGGAGG
>URMT01000011.1 GCA_900549005.1 uncultured Eubacteriales bacterium
TGACGTCGTTGCAGCGGGCGCAGGTTCTTACCTCTTCGCCGGCGCTTTCGCACCCCGCGGACGCAACCGTTTCCCACTCGCCGTAGCTGTGCCCGAGCGCTTCCGTTTCGTCGTCTCTATATTCATCGCCGCACCGTACACATTCGTACAGAGTATATCCGTTTTCAGTGCAGGCAGGTTCAACAATCTTAGCCTCATAATCGTGGCCGAGCGGCTCGGTTTTGCGTGTTTCGACGTCGTCGCAGCAGGCGCAGGTTCTTACCTCTTCGCCGACGCTTTCGCACCCCGCAGCCACAACCGTTTCCCACTCGCCGTAGCTGTGCCCGAGAGCTTTCGTTTCGTCGTCTTTATATCCATCGCCGCACCAAATACATTCGTACAGCGTATATCCGCTTTCGGTACAGGCAGGTTCAACAATCTCCGCTTCATAATCGTGGCCGAGCGGCTCGGTTTTGCGTGTTTCGACGTCGTCGCAGCGGGCACAGGTTCTTACCTCTTCGCCGACGCTTTCGCACCCCGCGGGCGAAACCGTTTCCCACTCGCCGTAGCTGTGCCCGAGCGCCTCCGTTTCGTCGTCTCTATACCCATCGCCGCACCAAATACATTCGTACAGCGTATATCCGTTTTCCGTGCAGGTGGGAAGAATTGTTTCTGATTCATACTCGTGAGAAGCAAGCGGCAGCCGTTCGGTTATGCTTCCGCCGCAATCCGTGCAGTAGCGCACACCCTCTCCCTCTTCCAGACAGGTAGACGGAGTTACCACGATGGTTTCGCCATATTCGTGCTCCAATTTATCTGTATACTCCGTTTCGGACGCGCCGCAGACCTCGCATTCGCGCTTCATTTCGCCGCCGTGCAGGCAGGTGGCGGCCGTCACCGTCTGCCATTCGCCGAATGCGTGCCCCGTAGGCTCAGTGCGGGAACCGTCCTCTTCATACCTGTCGCCGCAGGTGCCGCACACATATTCGGAATACCCCTCTTCCGTGCAAGTCGGCAGAGTGATTTTGTATTCGTAATCGTGACCTGTTGCGGGAATGGATATTTCCTCTTCCGATATCTCGTTTTCCGCCGCGGAGTCGGAATAATATCCGCCGCACTCGGCGCAGTGCCAATATTCCGTTCTGCCGTCTTCGGTGCAGGTTGCGGCAACCGCCGAATAATGCAAAAGCACGTGTACGTGTTCAGGCTCTTCCGGCACGGACGGTTCCCCGTCGTCAGTATCGTCCGGCGGCTCTTCCCCGCCCTCATCACCGGGCGTTTCGGGTTCGTCGGGTTCAGCAGGTTCGTCAGGCTCGGCAGGTTCGTCGGGTTCAACAGGTTCGTCGGGTTCAGTGGGTTCTTCGGGTTCAGTGGGTTCTTCGGGTTCAGCAGGCTCATCCGGCTCGTCGGGTTCAGTAGGTTCTTCGGGATTGCTCCCGCCATCGTTGCCGCCGTTTTCGCCGTCCGCGTCCCCGTCGTCCGTTCCGTTATCGTCGCCGTTTTCTTCGCCGTCTGACGGTTCAGACGGAAGTTCGGTTTCACCGTCTTCTTCGTCCTGCCCGGGAGTATCCGGCTCCGTCGTCTCCACTTCGTCCAGAGTACCCAGTTCGCCGACGCACGAGGACAAACATAATGCCGTCGCTGTAACAGCGACGGCAAGCATAATAATGACAGCAATCAACTTTTTGCGCATTTTTGTCAACTCTCCTTTGTGAGATTTACGCGCGTGGTTGCAGCATTTTTCTTGCGCACGATAGCCCCTCACGCGCGTTGTTTTTTATAGTATATCATTCTATTTTTTACGCTCAAAATCATTTTGGCTTCATCTTTTGCTTACCCATACTTTTTGGGCAGCTTACACAAAAAAACACATCAGCTCTGAGGAGTTTTTGCCGCGCCGTCGCGCTCTTTAAGTTTGCCGCTAAGGCAAAGTATGAGTATTACGGCAGCTATCACAGCCGTAACCCCTTCGGCAATGGGCATTACCCACCACACCGTCCACGCGCCCGCAAGCGGAGGCAGAATGAGGATAAGTCCTCCGCTTAAAACAAGGCTGCGCGACAAAGAAACAGCAACCGACAGCCAGGGGCGCATAACCGCCTGCAAATAATAGGTTGCATATATATTGAACAGCATAAACGCAAAGGCCAAAAAATACGAACGCATATAGCCGGGGCCTATTGCAAGCACCTCTTCGGTGGGGTCCATAAAGGCGCGTATGAGCTGTTCGGGCAGAAGCATACACACGAGTACGATTATTGCAGTGAGAGTGCCCGCCGCCGCAAGTCCGCGCACAAAGAACTGACGCACGCGCACCTTTTCGCCCGCGCCGTAATTTATGGATATTATGGGCTGAACCGACTGGCCTATGCCCGAAGAAAGCGACTGCACTACCATTGCCACGTTGATTATTACGCCGAATACCGCGAGCGCGGAAGGGCCGCAGTACATCATAATCTGGTTATTGAATAGCGTGGAAGAGAGCGCCACGGCCATATCGATGAAGAACGTGGGGCAACCCGCCTTGACCATACTGCCCACAGAGCGCAAAAACGATTCGGGGCGGACAAAGCGAAGAGTATTTTTTTTGCGCAGAAAGTGAGTTAGCAGCACGCACACCGAAATCAGTTGACCTATCGCCGTGGCAAGCCCCGCGCCGCCCGCGCCCATATCGGCCACAAACACCAGCATATAGTCGCCGAAGATATTGAAAATTCCGCCCGAAAGCACGGCGGCAGTAGCGAGCAGCGGATTGTTGTCGTTGCGGATGAATACCGAAAGGAACTGCCCTATTGTAAAAAGCGGCATCGCGAATTTGAGCCAGAAGGCATAGTCGCGCGCAAGCGAGAGAATATGCGCGTTGTCGCGCGCGCCGAACAGCTTTAAAAGAGGCTCGTCCAGAAATATGAAAATCGGAAGAAGCACCGCCGTTACGGCGCAGACGCATATGAACGACGCGGTGAACATTGCGTTGCCTTCGCGGTGCATACCCTTGCCGCGCAGGTTGCTCATAAGCACGCAGCCGCCAAGCCCGAACAGGAGCGCAAAGGCAAACATCATATTCCATATGGGCATCACCACAGCGAGCGCAGAGGCGCCGTCGGGTCCTTCGTACTGCCCCACCATTATGCAGTCTACAAGCGAATATATCGAAGTAATCAGCGCGCTGCCTATCGCTGCGAACAGATATCTGAAAAAAACTTTGTTTACGTTGCTCTTTAAAAGGTCCATACACAAAAAAACGACCGGACAAAACAACAGGCAGACCTGCCGTCCCATACGGTCTGAACTCTCCGAAAAAAGTACGCCTTGCGGCTACATCTCAAATTCTAACAGAGCGCCCCGTTAAAGTCAAGCGCAATTGCTCCTGCCGGACGGGAATTTACAATATTATTAAAAGCGTACGCACATTAAAAGCCGCAATCCGCCGCATCGGCTTATTCCCGTCAAAGGGCGCAAACGCAAAGTTTTGATTGGTACTTATTTCAAAAATAACAAGTTTTATTTACAATATATGCGCATATTTACAAGTTTTATCTTCTTTTGAATACCGATACCATACTGTTACTGCAATAAAAAAGCGGGCGGTCTGCAAGCCGCCCGCTTTTTATTACGCGCGCTGCTGCGCGCCCTATACGCTTTAAACTATGTATTTGGAATCGAGTTCGGGAGCGGAGTCGATTTCTGCCTTCTTCGCTTCATATCCCTTTTTGCCGAGGAGGGCGAACGTGGCCTTTTTGCCATTTTCTACGCCGGGCTGGTTGAAGGTGTTTATGTTGAGCATTGCGCCCGCGTAGGCCGTCTGCAATTCAAGAAGGAACATAAGCTGGCCGAGCGTGAAGGCGTTGATTTCGGGCACGTTGATGGTGTAGTTCATTCTGCCCGCGCGCATAAGCGCGTACGCCGTGGCCTTGTTTTCGGCCTGAATGAGCTCCTGCATAGTGTGGCCGCCCAAAAAGCCTACGTCGGGAATATCTTCGCAGCCGTGAGCTATGGGCATTTCGCACGCATACTTGCCGACGGAGATGAAGGTAATAACCTTGTCGTAAGGGCCCTCGATGTAGAGCTGAACCTGCGAGTGCTGGTCGGTTACGCCGAGGCTCTTCACGGGGGTGGTGCCGGCGTTTACTATGTTGCCGTCGTAATCTTCCTGCTTGCCGATGCTCTCTGCCCAGAGCTGGCAGTACCAGTCTGAAAGAAGGCGGAGATTATCGCAGTAGGGCATCATAACGTGAATGTTCTTGCCCTGCTTCATCGTTATGTACATAAGCGCAGCGCAGGCAAGCGCAGGGTTTGCAGAGATAGCGGGCTTGTTGCAGATGCTGTCCATATACGCCGCGCCCGCAAGCATACCCTTTATATCTATGCCGAGCACCGCCGCGGGGAGAAGTCCCACGGGGCACAGTTCCGAGAACCTGCCGCCTACGCCGTCGGGAAGAACGTATTTTTTGAACTTGCCGCCGAAGCTCTGGTCAATCTTTATAAGGTTGCCGCGGCTTGCGTCGGTGGTGAATATCATATTGCGGGTTAGGTCTACGCCCGCCTTTTCGAGTATGTCTGCGATGATTAAGTACTGCGTCATCGTCTCTGACGTGGCGCCCGACTTGGATATTACGTTGAAGCAGGTCTTTTCGGGCTCGATTACGTCGAGAAGTGACTTCATACGCACGGGGTCTACGTTGTCTTCAACATAGAACTTGGGCGCGCCGCCGCGTGCCTTGGAGTTGAGCTCGTTGTGGTGAAGGTGGCACAGGGCATTGAAAACCATCGAGGGGCCGAGCGCGCTACCGCCTATGCCGAGAACTACGAAGTATTTGAAGTTTTTGCGCACTTCCTTTGCGGTGGCTATGATGTCGGCCACAATTTCTGTCTGGTTATAGGGGAGCTCTGTCCAGCCCATAAACAAATCGTCCCTGCCGCGGTTTTCTGCCACGTATTTAAACGCTTCTTCGGCTCTGCCCTTTATGGCCTTCAATTCGGAATCTTTGATTCCCCTGTCGCCGAGAAACTTTGCCATCATATTGTTATAGTCTACCGTCACGCGCATAGATTTGCGCCATTCCTTGGTTTTGTAACCCATAGTGTTCCTCCGGTTAATTTTGGGCGGCAGGCAATTTTTACCTTGTCTGCCCTTTTATTACTCTTAATATTATAAGCCAAAATAAAGGAGTAGTCAATAGCGGCGGGGCATATTACCGATAAATTTTTGACGAAATTTTTTATACGTTTACAGGGCAATTTCAGTGATTTTTGCAAATTTTTTACCCATTTCGCCAAACGGCGGCGCCCCTAGGCACAGCCAAGGGGCGCCGCTACACAGCCAATGGACGCCGCCGTGCCGTTGCCGTAAGCATTCCTCTCACCGCCGCCTCCTTTTTAAATTGCCGTCGCCGAAGACACGAACAAACTTTAATTTCTGTCCGCCGCGCTTTTTACTTTACAAAACAAATGTTTGTGTAGTATAATGACTGTATGGCAACAGAACTTACCGCCGACCAGGTTGCGGCAGACAAGTTAATAGCCGACTGGTACCACCGCTCAACGCGGCAGGTATTCGTGCTTTCGGGGCTTGCGGGCACGGGCAAGACCACGCTTTTGCGGCACACCGTGTGCGAAACGCTGGGACTTGAACCCGACGTGAGTGCGGCGTTCGTCACGCCTACGGGAAAGGCGGCTACGGTGCTGATACGCCAGGGAATACCCGCCACCACCCTGCACCGCCTTATCTACCAGGCGATGACCGAAGAGCACGAAACGGTGATTAACGGAAACGTAGTCACCGTGGAAAAGCTGGTTTTCCGCCGCAGAGAGAGCATAGACAAGGCCATAAAACTAATCGTTTTAGACGAGTTTTCGATGGTATCCGACGAGGTGCTTTCAGACATTCTGCGATTCGGCGTAAAGATGCTTGTGTGCGGCGACAACGCGCAGCTGCCGCCCGTGGAGGGAATGAACAGCTTTTTATCGGCGCCCGATTACAGCCTTAAAACGATAGTTCGCCAGCAGGAGGGCAACCCGATAATAAGGCTGGCGCGCGACGCGATGGAGGGCAAATTTATACCGTGCGGAAGCTACGGCGACAGGGCGTTCGTGTTAAACAGAAGGCGGCTTAAAGCCGAGTACAGAAAAAAGTACCTTTTGAAGGCCGACCAGATTATATGCGGCATAAACAAGACGAGGGCAAAGGTGAACGACGAAATACGCGCCTACCGCGGCTTTGCCGGACTGCCAGCGCGCGGCGAAAAGCTGATTTGCACGCAGAATAACTGGGAGCAGTTCATCGACGGCGAAATGCGGTACAATATGGTCAACGGCATAATAGGCTTTGTGCAAGACGTGATGTACCGCGGCGAAAATATGGGCTTTATGACCTTCCGCGCCGACTTCCTGGACGAGGACTGCCCCGAGGTGGTGCCGTTTGACACGGGAATATTCGAAAGCGGGGTCTACCGCTACCGCCACGGCGATTACTTTGAAAAGTTCGACGAAAATGGCAACGCCACGGGCGCGTTTACGCTGAACAGGTTTGAATACGGCTACTGCATATCCTGCCACAAGGCGCAGGGCTCTGAATTTGACAGCGCAATAGTTTTCGACGAGAGCTACGCCTTTAAAGAGGACGCCAACCGCTGGTTGTATACCGCCATAACGCGCGCAAAAAACAAACTGATAATTTTAAGGTAATAAAGAAAACTCGGCGGCCGTTGCAATTTTGCAACGGCCGCTGATTCTTTATTCGATAGTTGCGCCATATATGCGCCCCAAATTCAATTGAATACGGCATATATGCGCTTCAATTGAAAAAATGCGCGTTGCGCATACAAAACAGTTTATATTGCAATTGACCCGCACATATGCCCGAAACAATGCAAAAAGCACGGGCGTTTGCCCGTGCAGTCATACGCAATCCCGTTTCCGCTCAGTGCCGCGAATCGTAAGAAAGCAGCTCTTTATGCCGCGACAGAAGGTATTCCAGAAAACAGGCACAGCCTTCGGATATGTCGGCATATGCCTTTTCAAAATCGCGCGTGTACCAAGGGTCGGCGACGTCGCGCGGGCGCGGGCAGAAGGAGCAGAGCTTGAATATCTTTTCGCCGTATTCCCCGCCCGTCAGCCTTAAAACGTCGAACAGGTTCGAAGAGTCCATCACCAGAACATAGTCGGCGTTTATAACCTCTTTTTTGGTGAGCTGCACGGCGCGGTGGGTGCCGCCTACGCCGTGTTCGCGAAGTACGCGCGCCGCAGGCGCGTACAGAGGGTTGCCCTCTTCCTCGTCCGACGTTCCGCGCGAGGAGATTTCGAACGAGAGCGCAAGTCCGCGCTCCTCCACCATCTTTTTAAAAATCAGTTCGGCCATCGGCGAGCGGCAGATGTTGCCGAGGCATACGAAGAGTACAGAAATCATACCCCGCCCCTCAGTCGGTGTTTTTCAGCTTGCGCCAGCTCTCCTGCGAGGGCGAGTAACCTTCGAGATAGTCCAACAGTTCGTCGGCATCTGTAAAATACCTGTACATTCCGTGGCAGGCCTGCGCCATAAAATCTTTTTCCGACATCTCGCGCATAAACTTTTCAAGCGTATCAAAGTAGCCGCCGATGTTGAACATCGCCAGCGCCTTGGAGTGCCTGCCGAGCTGTTTTAAAGTTATCACCTCGTAAAACTCTTCAAGCGTGCCTATGCCGCCGGGGGCGATTATGAAGGCGTCGGCGTCGTCCTCCATCAGCGTTTTGCGTTCCGCCATCGACTTTGTGTAAGTAAGTTTGTCGCAGTCGGTGAATATTTTTTCAACGCGCTCTTCGCGGAAAAATTCGGGTATTACGCCGTGAATATAGCCGCCGCCGCGCTTTGTGCCGCGTGCGGCGGCGCCCATTACGCCCGTGGCGCCCGCGCCGAACACAAGCGAATGTCCGCGCCTTGCCATCTTTTCGGCAAGGGCTTCGACCTCTTTTATATAAACTTCGTCTATCGAGGCGCTCGAAGCGCCGAAAATACAAATCTTCATAACAAAATGATTTCCCGTTTTTAATAATAAAATGCAGAGCGCACGTTTATAGCGCGATTGAAACCCGCTCTTTTATTATACGGAATTATGCAAAAAAAGTCAACCGCGCCGCATATATGCGGCGCGGCCTGAATTACGCGATTATGCAGTCAGTGCGCTCGGCAGCATAAAAATTACCGAGCAGCGCATTTATAGGTCAGTTGCCGCTTTCAGTATCCTCCCCTGCGGGCGCTTCCGAGGGCGGTTCTGCCGCATTTGCCTGCTCGCCATTTCCGACGGGCGGTTCTGCCGCACTCTATTTGTCCGCGCCTGCTTCGTCTGTCGGAATTTCGCAAGGAGCGGTTTCGGCGGCTTGACCGCCGTCAGTCTGCGCTTCGGCCGTCTGAATATCCGCCTGAGATTCGGCCGTCTGCGGCAACACTTGCCCGTCGGCAGACGCGCCGCCTACCTGTGCGCGAAGGCGGGCCACCTCTTCTTCGAGAGCTTCAACGCGGCTGCGCTCCGCCGCGGCCGCCGCTGCCTTTTCTGCACGCGCGGCGCGCACGGCGCTTACTATATTGGCAATCTGCAAGCCGATAATAACCAAAAACGGCAGCAAAATACATACGATATACCCGGGCACGCTCTTTAAAAATTCAAAGAAGCTGCCCAGACCCGCTATGCGGAAGGCATATCTGCCCAGCACGTCTGAGGCGGCTGCGGGAGTGCCGTCGTCGACGCCCGTGGCAATGCCGTAAGTTATAAATGCAAGTTCGCCGTTATACGTTGTGACCTCGCGTATGCAATGGGTTATTGTCTGTCCGTAACTTGCGCTGTCGCGCGATATGAAGGTGATTATGTCGCCCGCAACAAGTTCTTCGGGGTTGACTTCTTCGCTGAAAATTACGTCGCCCGCGGCAAATTCGGGGGTCATAGAGTCGGACTGTACAACATAGGCCTGCACACCGAATACGCTTGCCGTGCCGTCGCGGTTGAACACCATTGAAAAGACCGTTAAAACGGTCATAATAACCACCAGTATTGCAACGGCAACGGTTAAAACGTTGCCCGTAATTTTAAGCGCTTTTTTTGTTTTTGAAGTCATAATCGATACTCCATAACCTTGTCATTTCGACTAAGGGCGCAGCGACGCTACTTTGCGGAGGGCCCCTCGGGAAACCGCAAACTAAGCAACTGCCACGTTGTCATTTCGCGTGAGGAGCGCAGCCCGCACGGCAAAATCTCGGCCATATGCCGTTCTTTTTTGAGATTTCTCCACTTCGTGCACTACGTACACTTCGGTCGAAATGACATTAAGGGAATAATTTGAGATTTCTCCGCTCCGCTTCGCTTCGGTCGAAATGACATTAAGGGAATAATTTGAGATTTCTCCGCTCCGCCTCGCTTCGGTCGAAATGACATTAAGGGAATAATTTGAGATTTCTCCACTTCGTGCACTATGTACACTTCGGTCGAAATGACATTGAGGAAATAATTTGAGATTTCTCCACTCGCTGTCGCTCGGTCGAAATGACAAGAAAGAGGAAAGTGCGCAATCGCGTCAACGACAAGAAGGAGAGCCGCCGCTACTACTCACTGTCATTTCGAGCGTAGCCGCGCGAACGCGTAGCGCGCTGCCCTGCCGAAGGTTTCCGCTTACGGAAAACGGCAGATAAATCTCGGAGCCGCAGGCGACGGACAGTGAGATGTCTCCACGCCGCAGAAAATGACAGGACGGATATGGTTACAATAAATTTTTTAAGCGCGCGAAAGGTAACTTTCGCGCGCTTACCGTTTTTTAGTTTGCGCAGTTTTTATTCTGCAAATGCCCGCAGTTTATGCGGCATTATTTACGCTCAGGCGCCTAATTCTACCGTCTGCGAATCTTCCCAGCCGCCGTTCACCTGCTTTGCCGTAAGCACAAGGCTGAACGATACAGAACTGTTCTGATAATCGTTGCCCGCATCTTCGGGTATAGCAAACGCAAGCGAAAATTCGCAGGAACTTTCTTCTGTTCCGGCAGTCGTTTCGCCGTCGATTGCCGCAAGAGTGCCGTTGATAACTACGGCACCATCGGTAAACCCGACTTCGCTTTTTACGCCGTCTACATAAACCACAAGCACGTCTGTTAAGTTGTTCTGGCTTTCGCCCGCAGTATCTGCAAGGTCAATGGTCAGCTCCCATTCAAAGTCTACCGAACCTGTGTTTTCCACCTTAAAATCGTAGCCGTGCGGCTCACCGGGTTGCCATACGGTATCCGCAGAAAAGAGCGCAAGCTCTTCGCTGACGGGTTCATATGCCGCGGTGTCGTCGTTAATGGGGCGGTAAGACCATTGAGCTGTTAAGTTACCTGCGGTAATAGTGTTGCCACTGTTGGTAATGCTGTCGGAAAACCACGCGAAGGTAGAGCCGACGAGCAAAGCCACGCACAACGCAAGCGAAAGCGCGCATAAAATAATGCTACGTTTTACAGCTTTCATATAGATATCACCTTAACAAAAGTGTGCATTAAAAGAGCCATATTCCCGTACGCGTGCGGACATTTGCGCCCGCCGCGCACAGAAAAGTTGATTTGTAGGTTATTATGCTTATGCCTTGGGAACTACGGTGTACCAGGTTTCGCCGTTTTCCTGTACCGCTGATTCAACGGTATAATTCTCGCTGTCAACGAAACTTACAGGAGCATTGGGCTCGCCTTGACTTGCAGAGGGGTTAAAGTTTACAAATGTTCCGCCTTTTACATATACAACTGCTGTACCGTTTGAGAAATTGGCGTCTATGCAGTTTATGAGATATGTTGAATACTGCGGCGCAGCTTCTTTAATGGTATCAGCTAACTCAAAATGGCCACCGTTTATTGTGCAATTACCTTTCTGCACCTGCACTGCCGACATAGCGCCATAATAAGTTCCGCCGTTGATTACAAGGTTACCACCATTTACATTTATGCCAAATGAATTATTATAGTTTGCCTCTGCATCAATTACGCCGTCACCATATATAGTTAATGTGGCACCAGACATAACGCCAAAAAACGCAGGTGTGTAGGAAAGACTTTCTGTCGTAGCCGTTTTATCAAAGCTAAGCGTTTTGCCGTTGAGATATAATGTGGTGTTTTCGTTTATATTCATCTGCGGAATAATGGCATCGCCTATACCAGCAGGAACTATGGTTATATCATTAGCGAGAACTACATATCCACCCACAGTTACCGCTGCGAAAAGCTCTTCCTTATTTGCAACAAATTTTATACCCTCTATAACAACGCTTCCGTCAGCAGCATTTAAATTGCCTGCTATGTTACCAACAATAACGGTTTCGCTATCAACGGTCAGCTTTGCGCCAGCACCTTCCTCAGTATTGCCCCAAATGTATATTGCGGGAACTTCCGTGTTTTCGGATTTAATTGTGCAATTTGTCAGCGTTACCGTTGCAGCGTAGTTATAGTTGCCGCCACGGTTACCAATTACAAGCGCAGCCATAGGAACTTCATTGCCGCTACCCCAATTGCCATTGAGGTACATGTCTTTATAATTACCAGCACCTGTTGTTATAATAGTTGTGTTGCTAATTTCGGCTGTGCCACAACGAACCATAACGCTCTGGCGCTGTCCCTTTATGGTTGAATTATCGATTTTAAGATGACCCCTTACATTGATATATATAGGGCAGTTATCGTTAAGATAAGGGTCACCATTGCTGTTATCACACTCGATAGTACTATTCTTAATTTCAATCTCACAGAAGAAGCCGCCATCGAGCGATGAACTATTACTACTTGCGTTAGTAGTTATCGCCGCAGAATTGGCACATAAAATGTTGCAACCATCTACGGTAATTTTTGAATTAGGTGAAGCTTTGGGTTCATTATCACTACCCAAGGCAGCAACAGCATAATAACTGTTTACATCAAGATTTTGTAACACTAAGCCAGATTCTTCGCCCGCAGAGAAAATAGAAGCGGCATCATTTCTGTTAGTCATTTTAGGAATTTCAACATCACCATAAGAAACAGTAAAGGTAGCGCCATTAGTGCCATAGAAAGAACCTTCACCGTTTACTTCAATATTCCAGGTTTTATCGTTAAGATATAACACTGTATCAGTATTTACTGAAAATGAAGATGTTGAGGTTATATCATTAGCAAGAATCACATAGCCGCCGTTTACAACAGCCGAGTTAAGTTCGGCTGCGGTTTCAACAATCGTTGACGACCAAACAACTCTTTCTACACCGTCCTCACCGATACCCGTAAGGTCAACTATTGCCTTATTATAATTTTCGGGAACATTTACCGTTACAGCATTAGCAATATCTTCTGAATCCGCATAAATAGGAAGGAACTCGCCGAATGCGCAGTTTTCGTCTACGGTTATTTCAGAAGAACCGCTATTGCCAAGGTCAACATTTACACCGCCCCAGCCGCTGCCGGAGGTTGTAACGCTGTTTAAAGTTACATCGGAACCGTTAATAGTGATAGCCGTTGCGTCACTATTGATTATTGTAACGTTTTCAATAACAACGTTTTCGCACTCCCAGATGTTTATGCCGTGGTGAAGGGCGCCAACTATTGTAAGGTTGCGGATGGTAACGTTGGTTGCGCCGCTTACGTTGATTATGTTGTTTGCAAGGTCGGTCTGCGTATCTGCGGCAACCGCAATGCGCTTGGAAGTAGCGCTCATTATGCTTGCGCCTTCGGCAGAGCTTGCTTTTATCGTTGCGCCGTTGCCGTCGATAACAATGTTTTGTTTGCCTTCTACGGTGACGGGCTGAGAAACTTCGTAATCGCCTTCACTGAGTAATATGGTATCGCCGCTATCTATTGTAGTTTCAGAAAGGTCAGTGCCGGGGTTTACCACTACGGGGCCTTCGGCGCCTTCAACGTTCTGCTTAGCAGATACAACCACGTTTACGTTTACAGCCTTGTTCATTGCCTCGTTAGTGGCGCTGGTGGGAAGGCCGTATACAAAAAGGAATGTAACCTGCTCTTCGGGTTTAAGCGTAACTTCGCCATAACTATCGGCAAGGTCAGATATGGTGTTAAGGTCATTCCTCTGCAAGAACTCGCCGAGGATAGTCCCATCGGCAGGGTCTACTGCTATGAAATCGTACCACATTGCTTCTGCAAGGTCGCCGCTTACGAAGAAGTCGAGCGAAACAACGGCGTCGATAGAGCCTTCGTTGGATACGGTGAAGAGCTTGGCGTTCATATCGCCGGGCTGCCAGTTTTCTTCCGTTATAACGGGGTCGCCGTTGCGGAGCGAGGCACCCTCTGCTTCAAAATAATAAGTGCCGCTTGCAACGTTTTCACCGCCGATTGTTACGGTGAGGCCGTCCGTTTCAGGCGTGTCAACGCGGTCGTAAGCGGTTGCGTCGATTGCAAGTTTGCCTGACTGAATGGTGTTGCCGCTGTTGGTTATACTGTCGGTAAACCACGCAAAGGTAACGCCCGCAAGCAATGAAACACTGAGTATAAGCGTTAAAACGCATATAAGTATGCTTCTTTTTGCAGCTTTCATAATTACACTCCTTTAAAAAATTTTTGTTTTTGATTTATTTATTAAACCCGTTACGGGGTTTAAACGGTTTGAAATTCGAGATTTCTACAATCGCTGTCATTTCGAGCGTAGCCGAAAAATCTCGGAGCCGCAGGCGACGGACAGTGAGATTTCTCCACTGCGCACACAATGTGCGCTACGGTCGTAAGGAGCGAAGCGACTTTAATTGCGATTGTTCGCGGCTTCCGCGCAATCGCGCCACTGACAAGAAAGGGAAAACACAATCGCGTCAATGACAAGAAAGGGAAATTCGTTTACTCGGTTGCGCCGTCGGTTTCGGGCGCGGAAGTGTTCTGGGTTGCGGTAACGAGTATGTCGAATTCGACGGATGCGCCCTGCATAGAATTGTCGGCCTCTTCGTCAACAAATTCTATCGTCACGTCGAAGCTCTGAACCTCGTCTGCCGTGCCTGCCATAGAGCCCACTTCGATAGCTTCGCCCGCGGCAAGTTCGGCAAGCGTTTTCGAGCCGCACTCCGTTTCGCCCTGAGTTACGGTAACGAGTATGTAGTCGGCAAGCGTAGGCTCTTCGTCGGCGGAAGCCGTACCCTCCTCGCCCTCGCCTTCCGCAAGCGTGAACGCAAGGTTATACGTAAACGGCAGCGAGCCTTTGTTGCGGATTTCGAGCGTGGCGGTCTGCTTCATTCCCGGGAAGAAATTTTCCGTTCTGAAAACCTGCTCTTCCCCGTCCTCCACAAGATTTACGTCATCTTCCACGGAAGAAACCCCGCCTTCGGCGGCGTAATCCGTATAGGTAAGATTTGTGCGCCACAGTTCAATCTGCAACGTGCCGGCCTCCAAGCGGTTGCCTATGCGCATGGAATCGGAAAACAGCGCATACGTTGCCACCGCAAGGCTTGCAAGCAAGGCAACAACAAACAGAACAGATGCCAGAATTGTTAAAGTTCTCTTTTTTTGCATATTTCCTCCGTACCGCAAAAGCGGTCTTACATTATTCTAACCTGACGGGCACACGCACACAGTTTGCACCGCACCCGATTACTTACCATAATATATATACCGCAGATATATACCGACTGGCGATTTACGTGTAGTTGGGTTTTATGTCAAGGTAAAACTGCGCGCTCTTGCCCTGCGCGGAATTATCTACCGAAAGGTCGAGGCTGAACGTGACCGTAAGCGCAGAATCTCCGCCTGCGGGCGCCACAAGTCTTTCGCCGAGGGCATCTTCAAGCGGGCCGCTGTAAACGCTCACCCCGTCGAGAACGATTTCGGCGTCTAAATACGGAAGCAGGCCGCTCTCTTCGCCCTCTATGAAAGTGAACGAAACTTCGTCGGCAAAAGCAATTTCCAGAACGTAGTCCGAACTGCTTTCGACGCCCGGCGACATATTTTCGCAGGTGAAGGAAAGAGTTTCGCTTTCGTTGTCGCCGTCAAGACTTATTACGTTGTCGCTTGCCACATAATAATTGACAAAAAGCGCCGCGCCGATTGCCGCGGCAACGGCCAATACGCCAAGAATAATCAACCAGATTTTAGCCTTCATTGTCAACTCCCGAAAACATCTCCGCCGCACGGGAATTGTAGGGACGGAGCTGCTTTAAAACACAGCATCGGCGCAAAAAAACGCCTTGCAACAACCCGTTAAGGCGCCGCCGGCGTGTTTGAAAAAGCATAACTTTATTAAACAGCGAACGCTGCACTCTTAACGGGCAATCTTCTATCGCTATAAGCACATTTGTATTATAACATAACTTATTTTTAATTACAAGTATATAATGAAAAAAAGTATAATTTTTTCCAATTGCGCAAAAGCGTTCCCGACACAATCAACGAAAATTTTTACCTCCTTGCGGAAGTTTGTATTATGCTTATATAACACATACTTTTAAAGGAGTAACGCGCTATGAATTATGGTTATGCCCGTGTTTCGTCGCAAGACCAGAACCTTGAAAGGCAGACGGAAGAATTTTTAAAGTTCGGAATAGACAGAAAAAACATATATTCAGATAAGAAGAGCGGAAAAGATTTCGACAGGGCCGCGTACGCAAAACTTATGCGCAGACTGCGCAGGGGCGAAGCAGTCTGAATGCAACCCTTGAACTGCTCAACTTTTCGCGCAACCAGTTCTACTACCGATACAGGCAATTCCGCGAAAAACACATACGGCAGACATAAAAAAATATACCTGAAACCGCGCAAAAACAGTTGCTAAAACCAAAAGTTTTTATTACAATATTCGCTGTAAAGATTTACGCAGAAATTTAAATAAAACCGTATGGGGATATAGCACAGTTGGTAGCGCGATACGTTCGCAACGTATAGGTCAGGGGTTCGAGTCCCCTTATCTCCACCAAACAGAAACTATCCGAACTAATCAATGGTAACATAACCAATAGATAGTCGGATTATTTTCATATTTAGTATTTATTCCTTAGAGGTACTCTTATATGAAAAAATTTGCAATATCTCTTCTTGCTTTCTGTTTATTTATAATGCTTGGATTGACCGCCTGTAATAGCGATGACCATAAAACAAATAACACAGATGACACAAATCAAATATTTTATTTGCCATATGAAATAGATAAAACCGGTTGCATAAAGCGCTTTTATGCAAATGAAACTAACAGCGTTAATATTATTATTCCTTCTACATATAGCATTGACGAGAACGGAAAAATGATTTCCGGTACAGCATACGAGATTAAAACTATCGGCGCATATTGCTTTGCAAACAACAACTTAATAGAATCGGTTTATATTCCGGATAGCATTGTATCAATAGAGGAACGCGCATTTTACAATTGTTCTAAAATAAATACTGTAAATATTACTAAAAATATAAAAAATATCGGTAAAGACGCTTTTGAATTGTGCCCGAAACTAAAAACTATTACTAAAAACGGTAACAATGGGATTATAATTGATGACAATGCAAATCTATCATCTTTTGAGATACCAAGTTCTATCACAAAACTTGAAAACAATTCATTTTCTAATTGGACAAATTTAACCTCTATTTCTATCGATACAAATATAGATTACATCGGAAACAACGCATTTAGCCATTGCAAAAACCTTTCGAGAGTCAGTGTTAATTCATCTTTGAGGTACTTAGGCGACAATGCTTTTGCTGATTGTGAGCAATTGACCACGCTTTCGACTTATAATAGCAGTAATGGCATTTATTTTGTTCCTCAACAATTTTTAAGTAGTTTTGTTGTTCCGCTTTCAATAACTTCAATACAAGATGAATTTTTTTACGGCTGGAAACAGCTAGAAGAATTGAACATTCACTCAGCAGTCACATCTCTGGGAACGATTTTCAAAGATAATGATAGCCTTACAACGCTTACTTGTGGCAGCAATAATGTTTTATCTTTATTTTATCACCGCCCAAATTATGAAGCAACAGTTGAATCTGAAAAAATGTATATTGTTGCGCATAAACCATATAGCATATCCTATACGTATAATTATTACATACCAAATACTTTAACGGAAATTCATTTGCTCGATAATATTGATTCATATTGCTTGTACAATATGAAATCGATTCAAAAGGTTTATATTCATTCCTCCGTTTCAGATTTTGGTTACGGGGCTTTTGCTGGCTGCACCGAATTAACAAATGTATATTTTGAAACAGACAGCGATTGGATATACTCTATGTCTTACTATGATTCCGACCACGGAACAATTCCAAAAGCAGATATGAATGATTCAGAGCAATTGGCAATTCAGTTAAAAGCTCATAACGGCTACTATTATAGGTGGTATAAAGCATAACCATCATTATTTATTAAGTAATAAACATACAAGCAAAATTATCTAAACAGCGAAAAGGGCAGGCCGTGCGGCCTGCCCTTCGTTAAATTCAGAAATATATTCAACATTCATTTTATATTGTCTGACGGAGGTACAGAAAACTCAGCCTGCGAAGGAAGGGGCAGTTTTTCCGCCTCGCGGAAATACTTTATATACGAACGCCTGCAATAGCGGCACACTTCGCCGTCTTCGGCAGGCTTTCCTCCGAAATCGTATTCGCCGTTTACCCGCCAACCGTTTAAAATGCCTATTTTTATGGCGTCTGTCGGGCACCCGAACGAGCATTTTACGCAGCCTATGCAGTCTTTGCCGAACACAGGTTTTCCGCCCGCCATCGTTATATTCTTCTGCGGACACCCCCGCGCGCACTTGCCGCAGCCTATGCAGGCAGAAGTCGCCTTGAACGTTCTGCCCAGAAAAGGCATTGCGGGATGTTCTATCCTGAAAACAAAAGATACCAGCCTTTTAAGCGGCCCCTTTTTGAGTTTTGTAACTTTGCCCGCAAGCATTTCGGCAGCATCGTGCGGTATACGGCGCTCAGCCGCCTGCCACATACGCGCCGCCATACCGTCTGAATGGCGAAAAATCATATTATAGGGCATCACGTAATGGTATTCCCCCGCAACGGAATACCCCTTCTTCTTCAAAAGGTCGCTCACGTGCGCACACGAACCGTCGTTCAGCGAAAGCGGTTCGCCAGAAGTTTTGACGAGGTACACCACCACACCGCCCATACTTACGGGCAGACGCTTTATGAAATCAAAAACAATCTGCGGCGCGTTGAACGCGTGCACGGGGTAGCCTATCACCATTCTGTCGAACGAGTTGGGGTCGCGCACCTCGCAGTCCTTTTCTATATTCACGTACTTGCATTCTACGCCGCTCGCCCTCCACTCGCCCATTATGGCGCGGCAGACTTTGTGCGTGTTGCCCGTACCCGAAAATACGTTGAACACAGCCCTCATTATTTTTCTTCCTCTTTGAAACAGGCCTTGCCGCCTTCGCCGAACCAGTACTTTACGCTCTCTTCCTTCAAGTGGCTGTCGTACCACACCTGCGCATAGAAGGGCGATTTTTTGGCGAGTTTATCAAAGTTCCACGGCTCGGGCTGACAGAACGGGCACCAGTGGCCCGCCTTCAAAACGGTATACGGCGCCGCCGAGAAAGTATGCCCCTCGCTGCACTGCCACAGCAGTTTGCCGTAGGGGGTGACCTCTTCGTCCTTCGATATGCACTTGCCGCCGCGGAAGGCCGCCGCCTCCTTCATATCCGCAATCGTCCACTGTTCCGCGGGCTTATCTTCGTCGTAGCCGTGCGAAAGCAGTTTATCTTTGAACTTTACTGCGGGGTTTGGTTCCGTTGAACCGAAATCTTCGGCATTTGCAACTGAAAAGCCCTCCCACTTATCGGGAAGAGATTTTGCCGCCTGTACGCTTCCGAACGCCGCGGTTATCCTGCCTTCGTCGCCGTTTTTAAGCCACTTCACAGGCGAATTGGCGTCGCCCAAAAGCCTTCTGAACACGAACAGGCCTATTACGGACGAGGGAAACATACGCGCAATTTTAAACGCGCTGTATTTTTTGCCCATAGCATTCCAGAAACCGGCAACGCTTTCGCGCTGATAGCCGAAGAGTTGCTGCAACCTGTCGTCGGCATACCACAGCCCGTGGAAGTTGCGCGTGGCGCACCAGCACGGTTTGAAGTAAGCCTTGGGCGAACCGCCCATTATTGAAAAGCCGTCGGCAAACGTATCGAAGCCCGTCCTTCTGTTTTCAGGCCCGCCAGAAATATCGTAGACCTGATTCCAGAAATCTTCAACCTCGCCAGCGTGTTCGCGCTCTATTATGCGCCTTATAAGATAGCCGCTGTCGCGCGCGGTCACCCATTCGAGCGGGCCGTTGAGCGTGGTATGGAAGAGAAGCCCGTCGCTTATATTGGAAAATATGATGCCCTCGTACAGCATCGCCGTCTGGCGAAGCACCGCCCATCTTTTGGCGCCGCTTTCAACCACATACCTTTCGCCAATCAGCTTGTGCATAGCGTAATTATCGTACGCGGCAGGCAGAAGCGGGTCGCCCACTCTGCCCCAGGGATGGGTGAGCGTGCGGTTGCCGTAAATTGCCACGGTGGAGATATGTATGAACGCGGGCTGGGGCTGTGCCGAGCAAACCGCGTCGGTAAGGCGCATAGCGCCTATCTGATTGCACAGATAGCTTGCCTGCCCGTCTTTATCGGACTTGGGCGGAATGACCGCGGCCATATTTATGACCATATCGCAGCCGCCGACCAACTGTTCGCACACAGAAAGGTCGTTTAGCCAGCCGCGCAAAATTTCTACGCGGTCACCGTAAGTTTTTTTAAGCCTGCGTGCAAGTTTGTCGTTTTTGCGCCTGGGGGTAAGAAGTACTTTTATGCGCTCTATAAATTCTAGCCCGATTGACTGAACGAAGGCTTCGTAGCCCATATTGCCGTTCACACCGGTCATTGCAACAATCATAATTCATCCTCTCGCAAGTAAAGCCGCCGCGGCACACCTTTGCATACCGCCGACAGGAATAATTATACCACCGATTTTAATAAATTACAAACAAAGTGAACAGCCAATTTGTGGCTCAGACAGCGCCGTTTATGCTTAAAAACTTGTATGCGCATATGATTTTGTGATATAATCAGCATATATAACAACCCGCTATCAGACGGGCATATAAGGAGGTGCGCATATGAACAAAGTTAAAATTACCGTTCTAAAAACGACGCTTGATAAAGAGCTTGCGGCAGAGTATGGCGCGGAGGGACTTACGGCCTGCCCGATGATGAAAAAAGGCCAGGTGTTTTATGCAGATTACGCAAAACCGCAGGGACTTTGCGACGAAGCCTGGAAAGCCATTTACCAGTATGTTTTTGCGCTTGCCCACGGCGCGGGGAAAGACGTGTTTTATTACGGCGACTGGATTAAAAAACCCGGCGTAGCCATTTGCAGCTGCAACGACGGACTGCGCCCGGTTATATTCAAGCTGGAAGCAACAGACGAGCAGTCGGAAATCGATTATACTCCCGTCAGATAAACAATTATCGGTATGAATATGCCCGCACGCGCAACTGCGCGTGCGGGCATATGTTTTACTGTTTTACGCAAAAAATTCCGCGCCGGGGGGGGCAAAATTTGTCATTTCGGGCGTAAACCTCCTGTCATTTCGAGCGTAGGCAATAGCCGAAGTCGAGAAATCTTGCCATTTATTTGAGATTTCTCCACTCGCTTACGCTCGGTCGAAATGACGCTGTATTGGGGTGACTTGGGTTGTTTTGACGCAAACGACATTTTACTTTGACAAAAAGTTCCGCGCAAGCATCGCTGCGCGGAATTTATAATTGGAGATTTTTTCTATAACTGAGGGTTCACAGATGCAAGCAGTACGCGAAGCGTGCGGAAGTCGTGAAGGAGCACTATTAGGTCTACCACAGCACTCGCCAAAAAGATTTTACAAAAAAGATTTTTGGCGAAGAGGAGGCGCCGCCGCAACAGCCACGGCAAGCGTGCACAGCACAGTTGCCTGCAAAATACGGCGTGCACCGACGAGTAAGTGACTGAGCGAAGCCGTAAGCGCGACAAAGTAATGCGACGCATATGTGAAGCCGACACGTATCAACCAAATCTGCCGTTGATATAGTCATCCGTCCTCTTATCCTTGGGATGCGCCCAAAGTTCTTTGGTGTCCTGCATTTCAATCATTTCACCGAGCAGGAAGTACGCGGTTTTGTCTGCAATACGGAAGGCCTGCTGCATATTGTGCGTTACCATAATTATGGTCACCGTCTTTTTGAGTTCGGTGCAGAGCTCCTCTATCTTGCCGGTAGAGATGGGGTCGAGCGCCGAAGTAGGTTCGTCCATAAGCAGTATCTGAGGTTCTACGGCGAGCGAGCGGGCTATGCAAAGCCTCTGCTGCTGGCCGCCCGAAAGTCCGAGAGCGGACTTATGCAACCTGTCTTTTACCTCGTCCCACATTGCCGCGCCGCGGAGAGATTCTTCGACGATGCCGTCGAGCACCGACTTGGAACGCACGCCGAACGTGCGGGGGCCGTATGCAATGTTATCGTAAACGCTCATTGCGAGGGGATTGGGACGCTGGAAAACCATACCTACGTTCTTTCTGAGCCTGGCAAGGTCGGTCTTTTTGGCGTAGATATTGGTTCCGCCTATCAGAATTTCGCCGGTAATTTTGCAACCTTCAACAAGGTCGTTCATACGGTTCAAAGATTTGATGAGCGTGGACTTACCGCAACCCGAAGGGCCTATCATAGCCGTGAGTTTGTGAACCGGGAATTCCATATTTATGTGTTTGAGCGCCTGGAACGAACCGTAAAAAAGATTCATATCCTTAACAGATACGGCTACTTTGTCGCCTATATTATAGGGCTCAATCTGCCTGGTCTTATTTGCGGCTTTGTTTACGTCAACCGCACGCTCTTCAACGGGCTTCTCGGCCACAGCAGCAGCATCAGCTACGGCTACCGACCCGCTCTCTTCTTCTTTGATTTTTCTTTTGAAAATATCCAAAAAACTCATACCTTATTTCTCCGTTTAAATGCCCATTCAACTACCGTTACAAGTATGTTGAGAATAATTACAAAGATAAGCAGTACTGCCGAAGTCGCGAACGCCGCGTTCATATCGTCTACCAGTCCGTTACTCATAAGTCGCCATACAAGCACCGCAAGACTGGCAGTACCATCACCGTAACCGAGGGGAACGAATGTTGCGGAGCTGCCTACCGTAAAGATAAGCGCTGCACTTTCGCTTACAATTCTGCCTATCGAGAGAATGACAGAAGTTATTATACCTGCAATCGCCTGAGGAAGAACTACGAGGAATATCGTGCGGACTTTGCCTGCGCCGAGCGCATATGAAGCCTCGCGCATAGAGTCGGGAACTTCCGAAAGCGACTGTTCCGTTGAACGAATTATCGTCGGCAATATTATAAGCGCAAGCGTAATGCCGCCAGCACCCAAGCTGTACCCCATTCCGAACGATTGAACGAACATTACGTAACCGAATATACCGAATACTATCGAGGGAATGCCCGAAAGGGTATCAACGAACAATCTGATTATTTTTACGAACTTGCTGCCGCGCTTTGAATATTCATTCAGGAATATTGCCGCGCCAACGCCGAGAGGCAATGCAATCAGAAGCGCAAGCGCTATAAGCATCAGCGTTGCCACCATAGAGGGAACCAGCGTGAGCTGAGCGTTCGAGCTTTCGCCGAACAGGAAATTGAGCGTAAATTGACTTTCGCCACTCATACCTATTGCCGAAGGAGCGAATGCGCCTAAGAGTACCATTATTATAACGGCAAACAACACAACCGCAACGAATACGGCAATCACCCAGGAAATTATCCAAAGCACGTCCTGCACACTGCCGGTACGACGGTAGCTGCGAAGCTGATTTTCTTTTACGTTACCTTCCTGAAATCTGCGCGAGAACCAGTGGTTGCCGGCATTACTTTCCTTTTTGGTAAAGAGCAGGCAGACGTTAAGAATAAGAATTATGATTAGAAGAATGAAACCGCAAGCAAAGAGATAGTTCTGCTGTGTAGGGTTGGAGAAATCACCATTCCATACTTCTGCATAGCCCCAGTTCTGTACTATATTGGATGAAAGCGTTGTAAACGGGTTGAAGAATCCGGGATAGCCGGAACCGTTGCCGACGAGCATCTGAACAGCCATTGTTTCGCCGACGGCACGCCCTATACCTAAGATTATCGCAGAAATAACGCCGCTCTTTGCAGCGGGCAGAAGTACGCGCCATACCGCCTGGTTTTTTGTGCAACCGAGTGCAAGCGCGCCTTCATAATAATGCATAGGCACAGACTCTAAGCTGTTCTTCGTTATGGAAGTTATCGTGGGAATTATCATTATCGAAAGAATGATAGTTGAGGCGACAAGTCCCGTACCTGTTCCCGAAACACCCATTGAACGAAGCATAGGAAGCAATATTCTGTAACCGAACAAACCGAATACGATAGACGGTATGCCGGCAAGCAGGTTTATAAATTGCGTGTATATCTTTTTAAGCTTTCTGGGGCAGTAGAACACAAGCCATACCGCCGTGAATATGCCAAAAATACCGCCAAACAGCACAGAACAGAGCGTAAGCACAAGCGTGCCTACAATCATTCGTGCTACGCCGTATACTTCCTGTCGCGAATCCCAAAGCGTTTCAAATATAAATTTGAAAAAACCCGATTCACGGAAGGCAGGTATGCTGGCATAAAGCAAATATCCTATAATTATAAATACCGCCAAAATTGAAAATGCCGCAAAGGCAATAAATATTGCCTTTGCGATATTTTCTTTGGTAAAAGCGTTGGCGATATTTTCTTTAACTTTCGCTTTGTCCATAAGTTAATACCGCACGCTTTGCATTTAGTTTATGGAGATGTAACCTTCGGCAACTATTACACTCTGCGCCTCTTCGCTCATAATGTAATCATAGAAGCCCTGGGCAGCTTCGGAAAGCTCTTCTTCCGGAAGAACGATTACGAAAGGCCTTACAAGGGCATAGTCGCCGGATTCAATGTTCGCGGACGTGCAAGCAACGCCGTCAAGGCTTACAGCCTTTATGTCATCGTTGCCGGCAAGGGAACCGTAAGAGATATAGCCTATGGTATCGTCGGTACCGGATATTACCTGAATAACGTTACCGGTTTCTGCCTGCGTATCAACGCTTGAATCGTAGGTGGAAAGTTCAAAATGTTCATCGAAGAAATCACGAGTACCGGAACCGGAGTCGCGACCAACCGCAGCGGTTATTGCTCCGCCGCAAGCTGCCGTGCCGTTCGTGTAAAGAGCCTTAACCTCGTCGGTGGTAATATTGGTTGCCGTAGAATCGCTGCCTACTATAAGCGCAATGCCGTCCTGGCAGAGAGTTTCGCCGGTAATGCCGGTTTTAAGCTCATCATTAGTAAGCGGACGGGAAGCCATACCGAAATCGTTGTTGCCGCTCTGGGTATCCTGAACGCCTGCACCGGAAGAAGACTGGGAAACCTCGATTCTTACGTCGTGGGTCTTTTCGTACTCGGCAGCGAGAACTTCCATAAGAGGGGTTACCGAGGAAGAACCGGTAACGCGAATTCTTTCGCTGTCGCCGCAGGCGGAGAATGCCGCTACGGAACCCGTGAGTGCTGCGCACGCTGCTGCAATTGCTACTACTTTGCCAAATTTGTTCATACTGTTTCTTTTAACTCCTTGATTTAAAAGTTTTATTCTTTATTTCCTTTCGACGATAAAATAATAACAGACAGTTGTAAAAAAATAGTACAGTGAGTTGTAATAAAATTGTAATAAAAATCGAATTTTAAAATTTTTTTGAAGTCTGATGCCGCGTTTTTGGGCATAATCTGCTGTTATAATCTATCTTGGTAAAGCAAATTGTAAAAAATATGCAAAAAATGTAATTTTGTAACGACTGAAAAATTATATAAAATTACGGAACGCCGCAGCCGTATTTTCCGCCGTTTGCCCTGCTGCAAAGCGGAGGATAAATTTTCCGTTCAACCGTATTATGCGCCCGAAAAAAATTATTATTTATTAAGGCGCGGCCGCACGCAGGCATACGCGCGCACGCACGTGTATGCGCACGCATACGTCGCCAAAACGCACGGAATAAGGGCGGCGTGCGCCGCGGAACATATGTATTAAAAATCATCAGACAACTTTTGCCGGGCGCCCCGCCGCCATCGCCGCTTCGTTCATACCTGCACCGCGGCACACACGGATTCCCGTCCTCCTCCGCCCCTTCCCCCGCCGCTATGCCTGCATATGAACGCATATGAATTCTGCGCCATTTAAGCGCGGAAACACGTGTTGGTTGCGGCATATATGCGCTCCTTTTGTGCGCCGCAGCACATATGCCCGCCGCCGCAAAAGACAAAATACGCCCATAACCTGTCCCGTTCCCCACCGAACAAACGGCGGTTACCGCACTTAAAAAATACCGGCGAATTCCCCCGCACACATTATGGAAACTTAGCGCAAAACGGCACGGCAGGGCGCTCAATTTCATCACAAATATTTAATTCAACAAAAAATACCACAAAAAATAAAAAAATGCGCAATTTTATTTGCGGAAATTTATTAAAAAAAGCGCCGCAAAAACGATGTGTTTTTGCGGCGCTTTTCAGCAAGTTTACAAATAATTCTGCAAAAAATTTTATAAATTATTTAAATTTTTACTTAATTTTTTCAACGCTACATTCAAGCGGCCTGAATATGCCTCAGAATTTTACGGTAAAGGTAGAACCTTCGCCCTCTTTGCTCTTTACCGAAATGCTCCAACCTTCGCGCTGGCAAATCTTTTTTACCATAGCAAGCCCCAGGCCGAAGCCGCCGTTTTTGCCGCTGTGCGACTTGTCTACCGTGAAAAATCTGCTGAACACCTTGCTTAAATTCTCTTCCGAGATGCCTATGCCCGTATCAGATACCTCGAAGTGGTCAATATCCAGCGTTACGGTCACGCTGCCGCCCACCTTATTGTAGCGTATGGCGTTGCGGATGAGGTTGCCCACCATCTCGCTCATACGCTCGTGCGTGCTTCTTACGACTACGTTGTCGGTAATATTGTCGATGAGTGTTACGTTGCGCTTGTCGGCCTCGGGCTTTACCACGGCGAGCATCTCTTTGGCGAGTTTTGAAAGGTCTACGTCGCACGCGGCGACATCGGAGTTGTCTATTTCGTTGTAGTTGATTATGCAGGCAATCAGGTTGGTAAGGCGTTCGCTCTGCTTCAAAATGGTCTTATAGGCCGCGTCCTGCTGCTCCTTGTTCATCATTCCCGAAGCGAGCAGTTCGGCATAGCCCCTTATGGAGGTGAGCGGGGTGTTCATCTCGTGCGTGATGTTGGATATGAACTCGTTTTTTGAGTTCTGCGCACGCTCTACAAGTTCTTTTTCTTCCTTGATTTCGTTCATTTTCCTCTCTATATCCTTATTGCGCTCGTTCAGCACCTCCGCAATGGGCTGCAACTCTTTGAAGCGCGTGTTTATGCGCGCCGAGAGCGCCGCCTGCCGCGTAAGATTTTCTACGGGGCGGAGAATGAAGTAGGTTGCCACGTACGTGAACAGCACGCACGCTAAAAGGTCGATGACGAGATAGATGGCCACCGTTGGCAGAAAATCGGCATACAGCGCCCATTCGCTTGACGTGGGCAGAGCTATGCGCACGAAATACCGACCGTCGCCCGAGCCGTACGCGCGGCAGTAATACACATAGTCCGTCCCGACGGTGGAACTGCGGCGCACGGAATAGCCTTCGCCGTCTTCCGCCGCCTGAACCACTTCGTCGCGGTCGAGATGGTTTTCGTTGACCTCGATATCTTCGCTGTCGGCAAGCACCGTTCCGTCGGATGCGATGAACGTGATGCGCGCGCCGCCGAGCAGCAAAGAAAGGCTTTCGGCCTCTTCCTCGCCGAGGGCAGAATATTTATCTTCGTCGAACGCATTCATATAGACGGCAAGCGTCTCGCGCATACGCCCGAGGGAAGAATCGTAAAAAAGTTCCGTGGAGACGAACGAATAGGCGAGAATGCCAACGAACGTTATTAGCACGGATATACAGAGTATTCGAAGTTTCATAATTTTTTAAACACGGCCTTCCCGATGCGTGCGGCAGTTTACGCCGCCGCGGCAGTGCCTTTGCAAATGAGATAACGGCCGCCGCGCCTTGCCCTTTTGCAAGTCGCGGCGGCGCCGTAGTTTTTGTTCCTGTGTTTTGTTAAGGGGCAGAGAGCTTGTATCCCACGCCGAAAACCGTCTCTAAATTGGTGATTCCCATCTTTCTCAGACGGGATATATGGTTATCGAGAGTGCGCGTTTCGCCCTGCTCGTACCCCCATACTTCCAGAAGTATGACTTCGCGCGGAAGCACCTTGCCCGCGTGCAGCATAAAGTACTTCAACAGCTCGAATTCCTTTTTGTTGAGTTCAAGCCGCTCGCCGCGCAGCTTTACTTCCATAGTTTCGGTATTGAGCGCAAGTCCGCCGATAATCAGTTCGTCAGACTTCTTTTTGCGCCGCAGCGCGGCGTTGACGCGCGCCGTGAGTTCCAGGACGGAAAAGGGCTTTGCAACATAGTCGTCGGCGCCGAGGTTGAGGCCGTTTACCTTGTCCTCTTCCTTAGACAGCGCAGAGAGCATTATGCACGCCACAAGCGGGTAGCGCGATTTTACCGTGCGCAGCACGTCGAGCCCGTTGCCGTCGGGCAGCATTATATCGAGAAGCGCCACGTCGGGCTGGTGCTTGTCGAGCGCAGCATAAAAATCTTTGATGTTGGAAAACGCCTCGAAGTTTATTCCGTTCATTTCGAGCGACACGCGGATAAGCCCGCTTATGCTCGCGTCGTCTTCGAGTGCGTATACCGTACCGTTCATTTTGTCACACCCTCCGATATGTGCGGACGGGCGTCAGGCAACCGCCTCTACCGAATGGGCCATAAGGCTTAAATGGTCGCCCACCCTTTCGAGGTTGGAGATGAGGCTTACGAAAAGGCTGTTGTTTTCGGCATTGCACTCGCCGCGCGACATACGCTCGATATGCTCGTCTAAAAGCCTCTTCTTTGTGGCGTCTATCTCCTGCTCTATCTCGTCCGACTGTTTTATTTTTAACAAGTCGTTGTTTTCTACTATATTCACGACCAGCTCGTACTGCTCGTTTATAAGGCTCATAAGGCGGTTCAAATCGTGCTTCACCACCTCTGAGAAAGTAAGCGTTTCGTCGATTGCCTTGTGGGTATAGCCGACGATGTTTTCGGCTATGTCGGCAATGCGCACCACGTCGATATTGTCGCGGTGGAGCACGTTTACAAGTTTTTCTTCGTTGAGCGATATATCCATCGCGGATATTTCGAGAAGGTAATCGGTAATCTCGCGCGAAAGTTCGCCCACTTTGTTTACGTCGGCAGTCATATCGTCGAGCTTAGAGTCGTCTTTTGCTATGAAACCGGCAACAGCGTTGTTGAGGCATTTGATTGCCACGCCTGCGGTGTAAGTCGTCTGTTTTACAAGCTGACCCAGGGCAAGCGACGGCGTAACCAGCAAGCGCTTATCCATAAAGCCTTCGCCCGACTGCACCTTAGATTTTTTCTTCCTGTCGGGAATCATTATCTCGGTAAGTTTAACAAGATATTTGATAAACGGCAGATACAGGCAGGTGCATATTACGTTGAACATAGTATGGAAGAAGGTTATGCACGTTGTATCGTTGTGGAACCACTGCATAAGAACGTCGTCGTAGAATCCGCCCCATATCCAGAATACAATGAGGAATATTATCGAGCCTATCACGTTGAACATAAGGTGATAGAGGCACGCCCTCTTTGCGTTTGTGTTTGCGCCTATCGACGAGAGCACAGCCGTTATGCAGGTGCCTATGTTGGTGCCGAGAATGACAAAGAGTATGCCGTTGCCGCCTCCGCCGATAAGCAGGCCGTTCTGCGCCATTACTATAAGAACGGACGTGACGGCGCTGGACGACTGCACAATCGCGGTGATGCCCGCGCCTATAAGAAGGAGCAACAGGGGATTAGTGACAGAAGTGAGCGCATCTTCGACGAACGGCTCTTTTGCCACTCCCGCCATCGAGCCGGACATTATTTCGAGGCCGACGAATACGAGGCCGAGCGAAGCTATAAGCGTGCCCGCCGTGTTCACCTTGTTGTTCTTGGTGACCATAGTCATAACAAGCCCGACGAGCGTTAAGAGCATAGCGTACATCATCACGTTGAACTGGTTGAGCCATACGAGCCAGCCCGTGATGGTGGTGCCGATGTTGGCGCCCATAATTACCGCCGCAGCCTGTGTGAGCGTCATTACGCCCGCGTTTACGAAGCCGACTACCATTACCGTGGTAACCGACGAAGACTGCACAATCGCCGTTGCGAGGGCGCCTATGCCCACGCCCGCGAAGCGGTTGCCCGCCGCCTTGTGGAAGAGCGCGCGCATTTTGCTTGCCGACAGCTTTTCAATGCTGTCGCCGAGGAACTTGAAGCCAAGCAAAAAGACGCCCAGCCCCACGAGCAGCAGAACGACGCTGCTCGCCGTGTCTAAGTTTGCAAAATCCATTTAATTTCTCCTTTGATGCGTATCGCGCGGGGTGATGCGTTCCCGCCCGACAGATATATTTTAGCAGGTACCTGTAATATAAACCTCACAAAGTTGTAATAAATTTGTAAAATTTTTCGGACTTTTCCGCCTTTGATGTAATAAACTTGTAAAAAATGCGCTCCGCAAGGCAAAATTATTGCGGGGCGCATTTACAGGTCGCCTGTTTTTTATCGTTTTTGTAATCAGTCATACGGAAGAGGCCGTCGCCTGCCGCCGCTTGAAGTCAGGGCCGCGCCCTGAAATTAAAGCCTGCCGCCGCCTGAAACCCGGGAGCCGCGCCCGTAAAATACTGGTCAGGGGGCGCGAAAAACTTACGCCTTATTTATCGCCGTAGCCCTTGGGGTTATTACTCTGCCAGTTCCACGACGAGGCGCACATTTCGTCTATGCCGTACTGCGCCTTCCAGCCGAGCTCTTTTTCGGCCTTCGAGGCGTCGGCATAGCAGGCGGCGATGTCGCCCGCACGGCGGGGTTTGATTGCGTAGGGAATGGCGTGGCCGCACGCCTTTTCGTATGCGTGAATGACGTCGAGAACGCTGTATCCCACGCCCGTGCCGAGGTTGTAAGTATATACGCCGCTGTCCTTTATTTTGCTTATCGCGGCTACGTGACCCTTTGCGAGGTCAACCACGTGGATATAATCGCGCACGCCCGTGCCGTCGGGGGTGTCGTAATCGTTGCCGAACACGCCCACCTCTTTGAGCTCGCCTATCGCAACCTTTGCAATGTACGGCGTGAGGTTGTTGGGTATGCCGCGGGGGTCCTCGCCGATGAGTCCGCTGGGATGCGCGCCCACGGGGTTGAAGTAGCGCAGGAGCACCACCGTCCACTCGTTGTCGGCCTTATACACGTCGTTTAGCATAATCTCCTGGAAGTACTTGCTGGTGCCGTAGGGGTTGGTCGTTCCGCCCGTGCGGCAGCTTTCGTCCAGAGGAAGCCTTTCGGGCGTGCCGTATACGGTTGCCGAGGAGGAGAAAACTATCTTCTTGCAGCCGTGCTCGCGCATTACTTCTAAAAGCACGAGGGTGCCGTAGAGGTTGTTGTCGTAATATTCAATTGGCTTTACGCACGACTCGCCTACGGCTTTGAGGCCCGCGAAGTGTATTACGTAATCTATTTTGTTTTCCGTAAAAATCTTTTCCATCGCCGCGCGGTCGCGCACGTCGGCTTCGTAGAACACGGGCGACTTGCCCGTTATCTTTTTTACGCGGTTCATACTCTCTTTATTGGAGTTTGAAAGGTTGTCCACCACCACTACGCCGTATCCGCTTTCAAGCAGTTCCACCACGGTGTGGCTGCCTATGTAGCCCGCGCCGCCCGTCACAAGAATGTTTTCCAAAATATGCCTCCTTACATATATCTGAGCCGCGGCAAAAACATTTATGCCGCGCGCTTTATCTGCCGACTTTTATTATAAGGGATACGGGGCGGTATTGTCAACGGTTGCGGCAAAAAATGGCGTTTGCAGAATGTGACGGAAAAACGCCAATCCGTGCCGAAAGCGACTTAAAAAAACGCGGCCGACTGCCGCGCTTTACGCTTATTATATGTAAAGGGCGCGGGCGGCGCGCC
>URMT01000012.1 GCA_900549005.1 uncultured Eubacteriales bacterium
GCGGAAAGAAAACTCTTTCCGCCGCTGCAAGTATAAGGAGAAAAATAAAATAAATCAAATAAGAGTGAACGTAGTTGGTAAATATATATGCAAGCGGCTGCCGCAATACCTTTCAGGCAGGGCGGCGGCCCGCACTTTTACGCATTTGATTTATTTTTCCGAAGTTCTGATTTTCAGCCCAGCTTAATCTTCCTGCACAGATACAGGTAACCCTTCGTCATAACAAACCCGCGCAACTTCCACGGCATAAGGTAGAAAAATGACGCGTAAGAAAAATACCTCAGCCTTCTGTAAAGCGCGCCGTCGCGCTCCTTTATGTGCTTCCACAGCGCCTTTAACGCCGCTTTGCGCTCCTTTGAATATTCTGCGCAGGTGAAAAACACGGTGTTTATGAGTATTACCTCTAAGTTATGCCACATATAGCGCTTCAACCCGCGCACCATATACTTTATCTCGTTCCAGGTATAGGCGTCGGTCATCTCGCGCATAACAGTCTGCTGCTGGGCATAGCGCTTTACTATGTTTTTCATACTTACCGACTGGTCTTCGCGCCCGATAAAGTAGTGATACAGGTCTACGTCGAGATAATACAGCGTGTTCATATACGGCAGAGGCTTGTAAGCAAACAGGTTATCCACGTAAAAGGTGTGTTCGGGAAGCACCGTGCCGCTTTTTACAAGCTGTTCGCGCTTGTACATAAGCGCGTGCATCAGCATCATCTTGGAATATCTGAACTTTTTTACCTCGTCCCAACCGAAAATTCTGCCCTGAGGCATCTTGCCGCGATAGTGCGAAACGAACATATCGCCCACGGAAGGCTTGTCGTACACGAAGTTAGTTATGTATAAATCGGGCAATTGCCCCGCAGATATGTGCGATTTAATTGTGGCAATCAGCTTTGCGAGCGCGTCTGTATCCAGCCAGTCGTCGGAATCGACGACCTTGAAATACAACCCTTCCGCCTCTTTAAGACCGTAGTTTATGCCCGAGCCGTGTCCGCCGTTGGGCTTATCTATCACCTTTACGATGTTCGGAAAGTTTGCCCTGTAAGTCTTGGCTATTTTAAGCGTAACATCGGTAGAGCCGTCGTTGACTATAATAATTTCCACATCGTCGCCGCCCGCAAGCAGGCTGTCGATACAATTTTTCATATACGCCTGCGAGTTGTAGCAGGGTACGACAAAACTTATCAGTTTCATAAAAACCACCGCGTTTTCAAGCCGCGGCCAATGTCCCTGTCTTTCAAAAATTCTGCCCGGGGCGCCTTAATCAAACGCAAGATTAAACTTATCGTGAATCTGCGTAAATTCTATCACGCGAAGTGTGACTGTGCAATACAAATGACATAAAATGTAAGATTCGAAGCATAAACTGCACAAAAATGCCCGAAAAATGCAGAAATTTTTTATTTTGAAGGGAAGTGCCGCGGCTGAACAAAATTATTTTTTCTGAATACAGATTATAAAAAAGGCGGGCAAAAATTGCCCGCCCGATGCTTTTGAAAAGCCGCCTTCTGAACAAGGCAGGCGGTGCGCGCCTTACTTCAAGAAGGCGAGGAATGCCTTGTAGTTGCTGTATAAGTCAGCCTTGGAGATGAGCTCCCACGGCGCGTGCATAGAGATTACGGGCACGCCGATATCGACGGTATCTATATTGAGGTTGGCAAGGTACTTGGCAACCGTCCCGCCGCCGCCCGCGTCCACTTTGCCGAGCTCGGCGGTCTGCCATACCACGCCGTCCTTTGCGAACATCGCGCGCACTTCGCCCACGAATTCGGCGTTGGCGTCGTTAGAGCCGCTCTTGCCGCGCGCGCCCGTAAACTTGCTCATACAGGTTCCGCACGAGAGCATTGCCGAATTCATACGCTCGTATACGCTTGCGAAGTTGGGGTCGTATGCGGCGGTTACGTCGGAAGAAAGGCATTTGGAGGCATACCTGACCTTGCGGAAGGAGGCGCCCATAGCGACGGAGATTTCCTCCATAAGGTCCTCGTAAATCTTGCACTGCATACCCGTGTTGCCCTCGCTGCCTATCTCTTCCTTGTCGACGAGCATTGCAAGCACGGTGTGTTTGCTTTCGCTGTTCAAAACGGCGGTGAGTGCGGGGTATGCGCACACCCTGTCGTCGTGGCCGTAAGCGCCGATGAGGGCGCGGTCGAAGCCGACGTCGCGCGCGGAGAATGCGGGAACGGCGGATATTTCTGCCGAGAGGAAGTCCTCTTCGCACATACCGTACTCCCTGTTGAGGTAGTTGAGCACGGTGAGCTTGAACTTATTCTTGACGTCCTCGTCCGCATATGGCATTGCGCCGACAACAACGTTGAGCTGTTCGCCCTCTATCACCTTTGCGCCGCCCTTTGCCATCTGTTCGCCGCCGAGGTGGGGCAGAAGGTCGTCGATATAGAATACGGGGTCGTCCGCCTTTTCGCCGACGTTAAGCTCTACCTTTCTGCCGTCTTTGAGCATAACCACGCCGTGCAGGGCGAGGGGTATGGTCGTCCACTGGTACTTCTTGATTCCGCCATAGTAGTGCGTCTTCAAAAAGCACATACCCGCCTCCTCATACAGCGGATTCTGCTTTATATCTACCCTGGGCGCGTCGATGTGCGAAGCGATTATGCGCAGGCCGTCCTCTTCGAGGTTTTCGCTTCCCACGCGGAACACCACCACGCTCTTGCCGCGGTTTACGAAGTACTTTTTATCGCCCGCGGAGAGCTTGTCGCCGAATTTGAATTCGGTGAAGCCCGCCTCCCGTGCCATTCTGACGGCCGCGGCGCAGGCCTCGCGCTCGGTCTTGGCCTCGTCGAGGAAGGCCTTGTAACCTTCGGCATAGGCGAACATCTGCGCGCGCTCCTCTTCGGAGGCAACCTCGAAATAGTTCTTCTTTTCATAGGCAAGTTCGTCGTAACGTTCCTGCCCTTTGCTCTTCTTCTCTGCCATATGAAAAAGCTCCTTAAAATTTTTAATTTCTCACATATTATATCACCGCAACTTGGCAAAATCAATCGGCAAAGCGGCAAAATCGGCCAATAAAAGTTAATTTTTGCAGTAAATTTATGCAGGACGAGTCAAAAACGCAATACATTGAAGTGCGCGGCGGGCAAATTTTGCCCGCCGCGCACCGATTTTTTTGCCGGATTAAAATTTATCTTACCCGAGCACCATTCTGTCGTTGACCTCGCCGCCCGATTCACGGAATCTTTCCAGAAGGTCCTTTACAGAGAGCGCACTCTTTTCCTCTCCGCAGACGTCGTATATCACCCTGCCCTCCTGCATCATAATCAGCCTGTTGCCGCAGCGTATGGCGTCCATCATATTGTGCGTTATCATTACGGTCGTCAGGTTATTTTCAGCCGCAATCTCTTCGGTGAAGGCAAGCACCTTTGCCGCCGTCTTGGGGTCGAGCGCGGCGGTGTGTTCGTCCAAAAGCAGCAGCTCGGGCCTCTTCAACGTTGCCATAAGAAGGGTGAGCGACTGCCTCTGCCCGCCCGAAAGAAGGCCGACCTTTGCCGTCATTCTGTCTTCCAGCCCCAGCCCGAGGCGGGAGAGCTGTTCGCGGTAGAACTGCTTTTCGCTGCGGCGTATGCCGGGCATAAGCGAGCGCAGCTTGCCGCGGCGGTAGGCGAGCGCCAGATTTTCTTGTATCTCCATATTGGGCGAAGTGCCCATCATCGGGTCCTGGAACACCCTGCCCAGATATTTTGCGCGCCTGTATTCAGGCAGGCGGGTCACATCCTTCCCGCCAAGAATTATGCTGCCCTCGTCCACGGGAAAGGTGCCGCAGATTACGTTCATAAGCGTAGATTTGCCCGCGCCGTTGCCGCCGATTACCGTTATAAAATCTCCTTCGTTTACCGAGAGGTTGAAGTCCCTCAGCGCAACCTTTTCGTTGACGGAGCCGCGGTTGAAGGTCTTGCATATGCCTTTGAGTTCCAGAATCACTTTTTCAGACATTGCCCTCACCCCCTTGTTCGGTCTGCGGCTCTTTTACGCCGCCCTGGGGCGGCTTTTTGTTTTTGCGCGAAAATCTTGCGAACTTGTGGAAATACTTCTTCTTCCAATACGGTATGGCGAGGAAGATTGCCACCACTATCGCAGAGAACATTTTGAGATATTCGGTATCAAGTTCCAGCCAGATGACGAACTGATATACTATATAATAAATTATGCCGCCGAGCAGCACGCCCGAGAGCTGAACGGCAAAGTTGCGCGAAATGCGGGTGACTATGGCCTCGCCTATTATGACGGCGGCAAGGCCTATTACTATCGCGCCGCGCCCCATATTTATATCGGCGAAGCCCTGATACTGCGCAAGCAGCGCACCCGCGAGAGCGACGAGGGCGTTGGATATCATAAGGCCTATTATCTTGTTCAGGCTGACGTTTATGCCCTGCGCGCGGCTCATATTGGGGTTGTTGCCCGTAGCGCGTATGCCGCAGCCTATTTCCGTGCCGAAGAACCAATAGAGCAGGCCTATTATCACTGCGAGGAAGCCGAACATTATCAGTATAGTCCAGCCCGCTTCGAGCTGGGTTACTATAACGTAGCTGCCGCGCGTATCCACCACCGTATTGGCCTGGCCCATTATTTTGAGGTTTACAGACCAGAGTATAAGCTGGGTGAGTATGCCCGAAAGTATGGCGGGTATGCCCAGAAGGGTGTGGAATATGCCCGTAACAAGCCCCGCGAGCGCGCCCGCAATCAGCGCCACGATTATCGCCGCCCACGCGTTTACGCCCGCCGCCATAAGTACGGCGCACACCGCGCCGCCCGTGCATATCGAGCCGTCGACGGTGAGGTCGGCAAAGTCGAGCACCTTATAAGTTATGAACACGCCTATCGCCATCAGACCCCAGATGAGGCCGAGCGATATAGCGCCCGGTAGCGCATTGAAAAACATAAAATTTTCCCTCCTTCTCCTATGCGGAAATCGGCTCGTAGCCGTCGGGAATTTCAATTCCCAATTCTTCGCATATTTCTGCGTTGTATTTTCTTACGGGCGCTTCGTCGTAAGCTATCGGAATGTCGCCCACGTATTCGCCGCCGAGCAGTATGCGCGCCGCAATGCCCGCCGTTATCCTGCCCAGATTTTCGTAGCTTATAGAAAGCGTGGCTATTCCGCAGCCGCTGCAAATGCCCTCTTCGCCCGCGATTACGGGTATGCCTGCGGGGCGGCAGATGCTGTCTATAAGCTGGGTGTTTGAAGCCACCGTGTTGTCGGTGGGCACATACACAACTTCGCTTTGTGCCGCCATCTGCTGAACGACGGCGCTTATGTCGTTAGAGTCGGAGAAGGCGTAAAGCGTACACTCATACCCCTCGTTCCGCTCTTCAAGGCAGCGCTTGACCTCCTCAACCTGGTAACGCGAGTTGGCCTCGGACGAACAGTACAAAAGCCCCACCTTTCTCGCCTCGGGGACGAGCTCGGCAATCATATCGGCCTGCTCGGAAAGGGGCGCGAGGTCGGAAGTACCCGAAACATTGGTGCCCGTGCCTTCACCCGACACATAGTTATCCAGACCGAGAGCGACGTCGTACACGGTAACCGAAGTGCCTAGAACGGGAATGGTTTCGGTCGCGTTATAGCTTGCCTGCAACGCGGCGGTGGCGTTGGCCATAATCAGGTCGTAGCCCTTCGCCACGAAGTTGTTGGCTATAACAGAGCAGTTTACGGTATCGTTCTGCGCGTCCTGGTAGTCAATCTTAACCGTCTTGCCAGCCTCTTCCATAAGCGACTGCAACTCGTCGGTAAAGCCCTGCGTGGCGGCGTCGAGCGCGGTGTGGCGCACGAGCTGGACTATGCCTACCGTATAGTCGTAGCCCGCATCGCGCGGGACGAAGCCCACCGCCGTGACGACCGCGCCCAGCGCGACGACGGTTACGGCAAGATTTTTGAGCCAATCGAGATTTTTGCCCATTATTCTCCCTCTTTCAGATAATAAAGGTTGCGGCACGCTGCCGCACAGACCGCAATAGCGGCCGAAAGTAAAAAAAATATATGATAATTGAGGCATATATGCGCCCCGATTGAATTTTGCACAGCTTTTTAAATGGCGGGCATACGGCACAAAAAGCGCATACGCACCGCATTGAGCGCGAGGCACGCCGCATACTTTTACACCTAAAAGCGTTAAAGCAAAATTTTATATATAATAACACATATGTTCCGCGCTGTCAATGCCTGGCAGAAAAACTGATTATATTTTAATGCGACAGTCAAACCGGCCCATTTCCATTCGCCCTTCCTGCAAAGCACGCACACGCCGCCTTACCCCCCCCCGTTGTCATTACGACTAAGCGAATGTAATGAGCGCACGGAGAAATCTCTTGCCTGTCGGTTTGGTTTTTTTAGATTTCTCCGCTCGCCATCGCTCGGTCGTAAGGAGCGTAGCGACGGAATAGCGATTGCTACCGTAAGGTCAATCGCGTCAATGACAAGGTATGAGCTCTTCGGTTTAAATAACATAAATATATTTGTACAACAGAAACAAACGCAATAAAGAAATTTTGCTCTCAGCGATTTAAAGTTGACATTTACGCGCCGCAGATTTACAATATACACATTGCAGGCAAACGGTTTGCATATATATTTTGCGGATATTGTGCGGACAGGCGCGCCGCGGACAGAATGTTGACAATAATATATGCGGATATGGCGGAACTGGCAGACGCGCAGGACTTAGAATCCTGTGGATACCCGTGCAGGTTCAACTCCTGTTATCCGCACCAACAAAAATAGGGCACCTAAGGTGCCCTATTTTTGTTGGTATGTGCATTTGTAACATAACAGGAGTTGATGGTGGAGGCGCGAGCGGGAGCGGGCGGTTTGCGTGCGGACTGATAAAGTTGAGGCTCTGACACGCAAACTGAACAGCGGACACCCGCTGTTCACCGGGGCGCGCCGCCAAAGGTGCAACTCCTGTTATCCGCATTTTTCGCCTTACATTCTCGCCGCAAAATACCCCGTACTATGCCCCAACTATTGAAATTAGCGAAAAAATTGCCCAGGTAGTATACCCCAACTATTCAATTGTATTGCATAACACCGCAAAAAGCCGTTAAATCGCGCATATATGCGGGGCAATTATATTTTGGAAGCTCTTTTGAATATCGTTACAAGCGGCAAAAACAACGTTGAAACCGTGACGATTGCGCACACGGTTTGCGGGGCCATAGCCAGAAACGATGCGTAAAAATATGTAGCCGACGTGGCGGAAAACACGCCCCAGCCCATAAAGAGCGGGGTTATAACGTCGTCCAGCAGCGTAAAACATATTGTGCACGCCGCCGCCACCGCCGCCGCCACGGCAACCATAAGCATATTTCCGCTCTTTAAATTTCCCCGCCTCTGCAAGACGAACACGCAGTCAAACACCGCAATCAGCGCGCAGCAGAGCGCGAAAATTACCCAAAGAAGAGTTTTTACCATTGCCGCTGCAAGCCGCGAAATTTTTATGATATTTGTGGCGGCGCATACGGCGCAGCCTACTCCTACGGCAACTATCGCAACATTTACAAGCAGTGCCGCCCATAGCGGAAATCTGAGATAAGTTTGTTCCTTCACCCTGCCGAGCAGGCCGAATATCAGCGCAAACAGAGGATAATAAATGAGGTAAAGCACTATCACCGAGGGATAAAACCCGAAAATAAAACAGCGGAGCAGTGCAAATGCCGTAGCCGCAAGCACCCCCGCCCTTACCCCGTAACTGAACGAAAAGGCGGCGAGGAGCACGGTGACTACCTCTACCCCCGCCACTGGCGAAAGCACGAACTGTCCGCCGATTAAAAGCGCGGTCATCACGGCGACGGCGGCAATATCTTTGGCGGGCGAGCGTCTTTTTCCGCCGTCAAGTTTTTTCATTCAGCACCTCCTTTGCAGATTTTCAGGCTGAATCTTAACCGCCGCAAAAAAGGAAAGTTGCCGTCTGCGCGCGGACGGGATTCCTTATTTATGCAGTCTGTCCCTTTTGCAAAATGCAAACAGGTCAGGCAGAGTAGCTCCAAGCCTGGTAAACGAGAGCGTAAGTATACCCTTCAACGCAGGGCAGCTGCGACGCGCCGTAAGACGCGCTTGCCAGCGTCTTGCCGCCGTGTTCAAACGTGCCGTACTCAGGGTCGGCGTAAACCACGCCGTCGTCTTCGATAAAATCGGTATACAACATCCACGAATAGCCGCTTGCGCCGCTTTCGTCCGTCCTTTCGGATATGCCGTTAACCGACGTTATGTAATAGCCGTAGGTGCTGTCGTAGCCCTCCACCGTTATCTGTCCGTTATCTGCGAGGGCATCGATGTAGTCCTTTACCGAAGTTGTTTCTGTGAGCTGTAAAACATCGTCGGAAGCCGTAAACGCCGCGTATGCCGCAAAATCGACGGAGGTATCAGTCTGTTCGCCTTCGCCGGGGATTGTGCCGTCGCCGTTTCCGCCGCCCGCACCCTCCGTACAGGCAGGCAGAAAGAATGCGGCAAAGCATACCGCAGCCGCCGCCAAAGCGGCAAATATTGCCTTTTTCATTTAAGTTCTCCTTTAAGATAATCTGACGCAATAAGAGAGTAAATATAAATATAACTGTGCAAAATATGCCAAAACAGGCAATTTATATACAAGTAAACTTTACATATAACATATTTTGTATTGCGCGGCGCGCAGGTTTTGCGTGCAATAAAAAAAATAAGCGCCCTCTCCGTATTCCAAGGAAAAAGCGCAACACAATAATGCCGAAGCGCACAGCGCGCGGCAAAAACCGCCGCACGGGAGCAGGCCCTTCGGATAAAATCTGTCTGCTTTTCCGCGTCCCCTCGGAAACGCAAAACAAAGGCGCGTGCGGCAGGTCTTCCGGCTTACAACAGCGGTTTTGATGCAGCGCTCCCCTTCCCATATGCCGCGGATTGCCGCGACTTTTACAGTGGAGAGCGCGCGCCGCTGAAACGGCAGCGGGGGCTGCGGGGCAATTGGCCCAGACTTCCCTATTAAACGCCCCTATCTTGTCAGGGCGTACCTGCACGCGCAATTATTTCGTGCTGATATTTTAATATTAAACGGCGGCCGTGTCAAGCAAAATTTGCACACCGTGCGCATATGCGCATATACGGGAATGCACAGATATATAATATCTTTGCAGAGCACACCGCCTCTCACGCACGCGGCCGCGCACGCCACAAGCGACGCATAAGTAATGTTTGACAGCCGCGCCGCCATATGATAAAATCATTATCAGATTAAACAGCGAATATTTTTAGTGCGCCCATTTTTAAGGACGCATATGAGAGAGCACAAGGCGGACACAAATTTATGGACGAGAATAACAGACAGAGCGGCCCGCGGACTGATAAAGAAAACGTGCCGGACAAAGACGCCGATAAAATTTATGCGCAGCAAGCGCAAAACGGCACGGCGGAAAGCGGCGCGCAGGACGCCCCCGGCAAGGACGGCGACAGGGCAGAAAACAATAATGCAGCCGACCCCGAGACAGAAGGAGGCAAAGACGCCTACGCGCAAGATAAAAATTCCGCCCCCGACCTTAAATACGACAATATGAAAGAGGTTGCAAAGAGCGGCGCGCTGGGCGCATTTATAGGCCTTGCCGTGATAGTGCCCGGGGTGAGCGGTTCGGCCGTGGCGATAATAATGAAGCTGTACGAAAAGTTGCTGTATGCCATAGGCAACATTTTCAGGCAGTTCAAAAGCTGCGCTATCTTTCTGCTGCCAATTGCGGCGGGCGCGGCAGCAGGGCTGGTGCTCGGCTTCTTCGGCGTAAAGATACTGCTCGACATAATGCTCTTTGCCGTAGTTGCGCTGTTTGCGGGACTGATGGCGGGCGCATTCCCCGCCGTGTGGGACGAATTGAAGGGCAGCCGCAAGACGGCTTTGAGGGTAGGCCTGTTTGCGGCGGGTGTAATAGTGCCGATAGCAATTTCGCTGATAGCGGTATTTGCGGGCGGCGGAAGGCAGTCGCTTGAAAACCCGCAGGCGTACGAATATATAATATACCTCGTACTCGGCTTTGCCGTGGCGCTTACGCAGCTTGTTCCGGGGCTGAGCGCAACCGCGCTGCTTATGGCTACGGGGCACTATGTGCCGTTGGTAGATTCGGTAAGCATAACCTATTGGCAGAACAACCCCGAAATATTTGCGGTATATGCCTGCCTGATTGCAGGATTTGTGGCGGGACTTTTATGCTTCGCCAAGCTGATGAACTTACTGCTTAAAAAATACAGGGCGGCTACATTTTTTGCCGTGGCGGGGCTGGCGCTCGGCTCGCTGATAACGATGTTTTTCAACCCCGAAATGTTTGCCGAATACGTGAACTGGAACAAGGGGCAGCGGTTCGGCCCCGACCTTGCTTTCGGCAGCATACTGTTCGTTATCGGGTTTGTCGCTGCCTATGCCTTTGTGCGTATTCAGCGCAAAAACGCGGCGCGGCTCAAATAAATTTTATACACATATAGTAAATTGAGCGGCACATATGCCGCAACTAAGGGATTAGCCGAGTGCTATTATCACTCGGTTAAATACGGCGGAAACGATGGCAAATTTTGAAGACCTGCGGATGGCAGACCTGGTAAAAAAATTTAAAGAGAGCATAGAGAATGTGGCCGAAAGCGGCAGCCTTTCGAAGCTGAGAGAGGCTTCGCCGAAGTTGCAGGACGTTTATAACTTTCACCTGACGGCGCACAATTCCTTTTCCGCGCAGGAAGAAAACCTTAAAAATATGTACTCTTCCTTCAACTACGCGGCGCTCATCTGCAACCAGGCGGCAAAGAGCGGCGGGCTCGGCGGCGAAGACAGGGTACTGCTCACCGAATGTATACAGATACTTTTGAAGTGCTGCGACCTTGTTATATCCTCGCTCACGGACGATAAAAAAGAGTAAACAAACAATAATTTTCTGCAAACAAATATGCAGGGTAAAGAACAATTGCCCTGCACATATGCCTTAGCGAATACAATTTTAATTGAAATAAATGCGGCGCCCGCCGTCAAGCGGGCGCAGCATTTATTTTATAACTCCGAACAAAAAAACAGGGATATAAACCCGAACAAAAAAACGGGGGCGGCTGCCGCACGGCAGTCGCCCCTCATCACGCAACATACAAAAAAGCGGGGACAAGCCCCGCTTTTTTATTACTTATTGGTTATGTCTTCGGCGGGAGTTACGATGCTGTTGAACCCCGGATTGATTGCGGGGGACATATTCTTATACTCCTTCACGCCCGTACCTGCGGGAATGAGTTTGCCGATGATAACGTTTTCTTTGAGGCCCATAAGCGGGTCAACCTTGTTCTTGATTGCCGCATCGGTGAGCACGCGGGCAGTTTCCTGGAAGGAGGCCGCCGACAGGAAGGAATCGGTTGAGAGCGCCGCCTTGGTGATGCCGAGCAGAACGCGCTTTTGCAGGGCGGGCGTGCCGCCGTTTTCGATTGCCTTCTGGTTGGCCTCTTCAACGGCAAACATATCAACCGTTTCGCCGGGAAGAAGGTCGGTGGAGCCTGCGCTCTCTATCCTTACCTTTCTGAGCATCTGGCGGACGATTATTTCTACGTGCTTGTCGTTGATGTCAACGCCCTGCGAGCGGTATACCGACTGAACCTGTTCGAGGATATAGTCCTGAACGCCCTTTACGCCCGAAATGCGGAGGATATCCTGGGGATATACCGAACCAGCGTTGAGCACGGTGCCGGGCTCTACCCTGTCGCCGCTCTTGACTTTGAGTTCGGCGTTGAAAGGCAGGGTGTATTCCTTTTTGACCTCGTTGGTCACGGAGTCGCGCACGAAGATGTGCTTCAAGTTGTCGCTGTCGTCGATGGAAACTACGCCCGAAACTTCGCAAAGCGTCGAGCAGCCCTTGGGTTTGCGCGCTTCGAAGAGCTCCTCTACGCGGGGAAGACCCTGGGTGATGTCGCCCGTGGCAGCTATACCGCCCGTATGGAAGGTACGCATCGTAAGCTGGGTGCCGGGCTCGCCTATCGACTGGGCGGCGATTACGCCGACTGCCTCGCCCACCTGCACGGGGGTGTTGGTGGCCATATTCTTGCCGTAGCACTTTGCGCACACGCCGTAGCGCGAGTTGCAGCTGAATATCGAGCGGATGGATACCTGCTCTATGCCTGCATCGACTATCTTCTTTGCAATTTCGTCGGTTACGAACTCGTTCTGTCCTACGAGGAGGTTGCCCTCTTTGTCGAACACGTCCTCAGAGACGAACCTGCCCTGAATTCTGTCTTCAAGCCCTTCGATAACTTCACCGTTGGGGCCGATTATCGCCTTTACCACCATACCGCGGGGCTTTTTGGAACCCGCCATACAGTCCTCTTCGCGCACGATAACGTCCTGCGATACGTCTACAAGACGGCGGGTAAGGTAGCCCGAGTCGGCCGTTTTGAGCGCGGTATCGGCAAGGCCTTTACGGCCGCCGTGCGAGGAGATGAAGTATTCAAGAACGGACAGACCCTGACGGAAGCAGCTCTTAACGGGTACTTCTATCTTCTTACCCTGGGGGTTAACCATCAGTCCGCGCATACCCGAAAGCTGTTTCATCTGGTCGATGGAGCCGCGGGCGCCCGAGTTTGCCATCATCCATATGGGGTTGAACTTGTCGAGCGATTTTTTGAGCGCGTCGGTAACTTCGTCGGTGGCGTCGTCCCACGCCTTGATTACGGCGTTGTAGCGCTCCTCTTCGCGCAGAAGTCCGCGCTGGTATTTGCGCTCTATCTGGAACACCTTCTGTTCGGTCTCTTCCACGATTCTCTTCTTCTCGTCGGGAATGTGCATATCGAATACCGAAGTGGTGATTGCGCCGACGGTGGAGTATTTGTAGCCGAGGGTCTTGATTTTGTCGAGCACGTCGGCCGCCCTGGGCGCGCCGCCCGTCTTGAAGCAGCGTTCAACGATTTTGCCGAGCTGCTTTTTGCCTACGGCAACGTTAGAGCCGAGGAAGTCGTACGAAATTTCGTACTTTAAATAATCTTCCTTATTCTTCCTTACGACGAAGCCCAAATCCTGGGGCATTTCGTTGTTGAAGATTATTCTGCCGACGGTGGTCTTTACGGAGCCCGTCACGGTTTCGCCGTTGCAGGGCGAATTTGCATCATCTATCTTAACCGTTCTGCGGACGTAAATTTCGTCCTGCATATGGATATATTTGGTCTGATATGCCATCAGTGCTTCGTCTTCCGAAATATACGCGCCGGGCACGTACTTTTCGGCGCCCTCTTCGCCCTCTGCGCACTCAACGTACCTGTCGCCGCTCCAACGGTAGAACTTGCCCTCTTCGCGCCTTATTATGGTGAGGTAGTATGCGCCCATAACCATATCCTGCGAGGGCTGCATAACGGGCTTGCCGTCGGAAAGTTTGAGTATGTTGTTGGAGGAGAGCATCAGGAACCTGGCTTCGGCCTGGGCCTCTATCGAAAGGGGCACGTGCACCGCCATCTGGTCGCCGTCGAAGTCGGCGTTGAACGCCGTGCAGACGAGCGGGTGAATTTTAATCGCCCTGCCTTCTATAAGTACGGGCTCGAATGCCTGGATAGACAGCCTGTGCAGCGTGGGCGCGCGGTTCAAAAGTACGGGGTGTTCCTTGATTACGTCTTCGAGTACGTCCCATACGAGGGGTTTGGCCTTTTCAACGGTGCGCTTTGCACTCTTGATGTTGTGGCACTGGCCGCTCTCTACCAGCCTCTTCATAACGAAGGGCTTGAACAGCTCTATCGCCATCTCTTTGGGAAGGCCGCACTGATAGAGTTTGAGCTCGGGGCCGACTACTATAACCGAACGGCCGGAGTAGTCTACGCGCTTGCCGAGGAGGTTCTGACGGAAGCGGCCCTGCTTGCCGCGGAGCATACCGGAGAGCGATTTAAGCTCCCTGTTCGAGGGGCCGGATATCGCCTTGCCGCGCCTGCCGTTGTCGATGAGGGCATCGACGGCCTCTTGCAGCATACGCTTTTCGTTCTTTACAATCATATCGGGAGCGCCCAGCTCCATCATCCTCTTCAAACGGTTGTTGCGGTTTATTACCCTGCGGTACAAATCGTTCAGGTCGGAGGAAGCGAACCTGCCGCCGTCGAGCTGAACCATAGGGCGCAGTTCGGGGGGAAGCACGGGGAGTACGGTGAGTATCATCCATTCGGGGCGCTGGTTGTTCTTGCGGAAGGCTTCGAGGATTTCGATGCGCTTTACCGCCTTTACCCTCTTCTGGCCCGCCTGGCTGCTTTCGATAATCTGCCTGCACTCGGCGCATTCCTTGTCGAGGTCAACGGCCATTAAAAGTTCGCGGATAGCCTCTGCGCCCATACCTACTTTGAGGCCGGTTACAGAGCTGTCGCCGTACTTTTCCTCGATTTCCATAAGCTCTTTGTCGTTGATTATCTGCTTGTATTCGAGGATAGGCACCGTGCCGGGGTCGATTACCACGTATGCGGCGAAATATATCACCTGTTCGAGCGCCTTGGGGCTCATATCGAGCACGAGGCCTATGCGCGAGGGCACGCCGCGGAAATACCAGATGTGCGATACGGGAGCGGCCAGTTCGATGTGGCCCATTCTCTCCCTTCTCACCTTGGAGCGGGTTACCTCTACGCCGCACTTTTCGCATATTACGCCCTTATAGCGTATGCGCTTGTACTTGCCGCAGTGGCACTCCCAGTCCTTCATCGGTCCGAATATTCTTTCGCAGAAAAGGCCGTCGCGTTCGGGCTTCTGCGTTCTGTAATTTATGGTTTCGGGTTTGGTTACTTCGCCTTTGGAAAGTTCCCTTATTTTTTCGGGGGAAGCAACGCCTATCTTAATGGAGCAAAAATCGTTTAATTCAAACATAGTGTACCTGCTACCTCCCTTTTATTCCTCGTCCTTGCCGTCATCGTCGTCTTCGCCGTCTTCGTCGAAGAGCGAGAACTTTTCGCCGAGGTCGTCATCGTCGTCCAAGTCGTCAAGGTCGTCATCGTCGTCGCCGCCGAACAGTTCCTTGCCAGCAAAATCGTCTTCGTCGTCGGTATCGAATATAGAGCCGAGGTCGATATCCTCTTCCTCGTCGTCGCCGCCCGAAATGTCGTATTCTTCGACGGGCTCCTGCCTGTCGCGCTCTTCGGCATCGCGCGCGGCCGCGGTAGGTATGGCCTCGTCGTCTTCGTCGAGTTCGCGGATGATGAGTTCGTCGTTGTTTTCGGTGAGCACTTTGACGTCGAGCGCGAGCGATTGAAGCTCTTTAAGGAGCACCTTGAAGGCTTCGGGTATGCCCGGTTCGGAGATGTTGTTGCCCTTTACGATAGATTCGTAGGTCTTTACGCGGCCGACGATATCGTCTGATTTTACGGTTAAGATTTCCTGCAAGATATGCGCCGCGCCGTAGGCTTCGAGCGCCCACACTTCCATTTCGCCGAAGCGCTGGCCGCCGAACTGCGCCTTGCCGCCGAGGGGCTGCTGAGTAACCAGGCTGTAAGGGCCGATTGAACGGGCGTGAATCTTGTCGTCAACGAGGTGGATGAGCTTTATCATATACTGAACGCCCACGGTTACCCTGTTTTCGAAGGGTTCGCCCGTACGGCCGTCGTATACCTGAATTTTGCCGTCTACCTTTCCTTCGGGATTGACTATGTTGTTTTCAAGGAAGAGCTGCTTTATGTCCTGCTCGGTAGCGCCGTCGAATACAGGGGTGGCAATCTTCCAGCCGAGCTGCTTGCACACGAGGCCGAGGTGCACTTCGAGCACCTGTCCTATATTCATTCGGGAAGGCACGCCGAGGGGGTTCAGAACTATCTGCAAGGGGGTGCCGTCTGCAAGGAAGGGCATATCGGCCTGGGGAAGCACGCGCGATATAACACCCTTGTTGCCGTGGCGGCCCGCCATCTTGTCGCCCACCTGCACTTTGCGCTTCTGGGCAATATATACGCGGACGAGTTTGTTTACGCCGGGCGCAAGTTCGTCCTTGTTTTCGCGGGTGAATACCTTTACGTCAACGACTATGCCGCCTTCGCCGTGGGGAACTTTGAGGGAGGTATCCCTGACTTCCCTCGCCTTTTCGCCGAATATGGCGCGGAGCAGCCTCTCTTCGGGGGTAAGCTCGGTTTCGCCCTTGGGCGTAACCTTGCCGACGAGTATGTCGCCCGTCTGAACCTCGGCGCCTATCCTTATGATGCCGTTTTCGTCGAGGTCTTTGAGCGCGTCGTCGGAAACGTTGGGTATGTCGCGCGTTATCTCCTCTTCGCCGAGTTTGGTATCGCGCGCCTCGGTTTCGTGTTCCTCGATGTGTATGGAGGTGAACACGTCGTCCTGAACTATCTTTTCGGAGATGAGGATGGCGTCTTCGTAGTTGTAGCCTTCCCACTCCATATAGCCTATGAGTATGTTCTTGCCGAGCGCAAGTTCGCCGTTGTTGGTAGCGGGGCCGTCGGCGATTATTTCGCCGGCTTCAACCCTGTCGCCCGTGTTGATTATGGGGCGCTGGTTGAGGCAGGTGCCCTGGTTGGAGCGCTCGAACTTCTTCAATTTATATTCGTCGATGAAGCCGCTGTCCGTCTTTATCTTTATGCAGTCGGAAGCGACGCCTACGGCTACGCCCGCGTTTTTGGCGGTAACCAGCACGCCCGAGTCGCGCGCGATTGCGTCCTCTATGCCCGTTGCAACGATGGCGGATTCCGTCTTCATAAGGGGAACGGCCTGGCGCTGCATATTCGAGCCCATCAGCGCGCGGTTGGTATCGTCGTTTTCAAGGAAGGGTATGAGCGCCGTGGCAACCGAAACGAGCTGCTTGGGCGAAACGTCCATATAGTCCATCCTTTCGGGAGGATACTGCGTGATGAGGTCCTGATGGCGGCAGCCCACGTGGCTGTTGACGAAGTGGTTGTTTTCGTCGAGCGGCTCGTTGGCCTGTGCGACGATGTACTTGTCCTCCTCGTCGGCGGTGAGGTAATCTACGTGGTCGGTTACGGTGGGAACGCCGTTTTCGTCCTTTACCACCTTGCGGTAAGGGCTCATAATAAAGCCGTATTCGTTTACCTTTGCAAAGGTTGCAAGCGAGGATATAAGACCTATGTTCTGGCCTTCGGGCGTCTCTATGGGGCACATTCTGCCGTAGTGCGAGTGGTGAACGTCGCGCACTTCGAACGTTGCCCTGTCGCGGTTGAGGCCGCCGGGGCCGAGGGCGGAGAGCTTTCTCTTATGAGTGAGCTCTGCGGCGGGGTTGGTCTGGTCCATAAACTGCGAGAGCTGCGAAGAACCGAAGAATTCGCGGATGACTGCCGATACGGGGCGGACGTTTACGAGCGCCGAAGGCGTAACTTCCATTGCGTCCTGCGTTGCCATACGTTCCTTTATCAGCTTTTCCAGCCTGGCAATGCCTATGCGGAGCTGATTTTGCAGCAGTTCGCCCACCGAACGCACGCGGCGGTTGCCGAGGTGGTCGATGTTGTCTATCGTGCCGATGCCGTACTGCAAGTCTATGTTGGTGGAGATGGACGCAACGATGTCGTCCACGGTGATGTGCTTGTGGTTGAGCTTTTCAACGACGGGCTTTATGGTCTTTTTCTCGTCGGCGTCGAGCTCGGTCTTGTCGGAGGAGAGAAGGGCGTCGAAGAGCTTGCACGCCGCAACGAATTTGACGCGGGTGTCCTTCCTCTTTTCCCTGTTCTTCTTCTCTTCGGGCTTTTCGTCCTCAACTTCGTCCACTTCCTGAACGTAGTAGATAGAGTTGATTTCGTTTACGTACTTTGCGGCAACGTCCTCAACCTTCTGCGTGCGGCATTCCTCCGCAATCTGCTTCATAAAGCGGAAGTTGGGATAGTATATGGTGGGCAGCAGGCCGAACATCTTGGGGTTCTTATCCGATACCGCCCTGAAATTTACGGTGTTGTTGGCAATAATCTTGTGCCTGATTTCGCCGCGCTCGGGGTCGGATACAAGCACGAACACTTCGTTCACGCCCGCGTCCTGAATGGCAACCGCCTGCTCTTCGGTGACGGTTTCGCCGGCCTTGGCCATAATTTCGCCCGTTTCGGGGTTGAAAACGTCCTCTGCGAGCTTGCAGCCGGGCAGACGGTATGCAAGGTTGAGCTTTTTGTTGAACTTATACCTGCCCACCTTTACCACGTCGTACCTTCTGGGGTCGAAGAAGAGGTTGTTCAGGTGCTGGCGCACCGAAGCCTCGGTGGGAATTTCGCCGGGGCGCAGCCTTCTGTAAAGCTCTATAAGGCCGTCAGATTCAGACTTGGTGGTATCCTTTTCGATTGTGTTCTTTATCATCTGGTCGTCGGCGAACAGGTCTAAAAGGGCCCTGTCCGAGCCGAAGCCGAGAGCGCGCAGAAGCACGGTAACGCAAATTTTGCGCTTCCTGTCCACGTGTACCCACAGAACGCCCTGTGCGTCCTGTTCGAGTTCCAGCCAGGCGCCGCGGTTGGGAATGACGGTGGTGCCGAACATCTCTTTGCCCGTCTTGTCGCGCGTGGAAGCGTTGTAGACGCCGGGCGAACGCACGAGCTGCGATACGATAACGCGCTCTGCGCCGTTGATGATGAACGAGCCACTGTCGGTCATCAGAGGGAATTCGCCCATAAACACGGGCTGGTCGATAACCTCGTCTTTGACCTTGTTTACCAGCCTCACCGTAACGTGCAGGGGAAGGGCGTACGTCGCGTCGCGGTTCCTGCACTCCTTTTCGTCGTACTTGGGCTTTTCGTCGAACCAGTGGTTGAGGAAATAGAGCTCATAGTGGTCGGAATAGTCGGTGATGGGAGAAAAATCTTCAAAGACCTCGGCTATGCCCTCGTTGATGAAAGAGGCGTAGCTGGCTTTCTGAATTTCAACGAGGTCGGGTATATCGATGACTTCGTTGATTTTGCCGAATTTTCTTCTTTCCGTTTTGCCGTACTTGTGAACAGGTAAATTCATTGAAAGATAAATACTCCTTGTTTTATTCGTCTATACAAAGCGATTATCCGTATATATCTTTTCACCGGAAAAAATCTTTCTGTCTTAAAAAAACTTAGCTTTCTGCCGTGCGGCTGCGCCGTATGCCGGCAAAAAAATTTTTAAAATGCGCAATTTTTTTTGCGCCCCACTTTACAAACGGCGCGATTTGGTATATAATTACCTAAAACGCCGCACGAAAAGGCGGCAAGGCTTGCGATTTTTGTCCTGTTTTGGCGCAAAAAATTGTAAAAAGTGCCTTATACCGCATTTTAATGCATTCTACCATTATAAACAAGAGGGGAAGTCAAGTCAAGCGATTTTCGCGCCTTTTCCTCAATTTATAATAAATTTAATTGTAATACGGGTATTTTAAGGTTGAGAATCGACAAATTTTTAAAAGTTTCGCGCATTCTTAAACGGCGCACCGTCGCGCAGGAGGCGTGTTCGGCGGGAAAAGTCGTTATAAACGGCAAAGAGGCAAAGCCCTCGCACGAGGTGAAATCGGGCGACGTGGTAGAGATACTCTACGCCAGCGGAACGCTTAAATTCCGCGTGCTCCAAGTGAAAGAGACTGTAAAAAAAGACGACGCGCAAAGCCTGTATGAGGTTATATCCTGACGCGCGGCATAAAGCAGGCCGCGCGTTTTTGAGTTTACGGAGGCTTAACAATATGAAAGTGAGCGCCATAATCTGCGCCGCTGGCACGGGCGAACGCGCGGGCTTCGGCAGAAACAAACTGCTCGCACCGTTTTACGGCGCGCCAGCGCTGTATCATACGCTCAAACAATTCGACATATCTGAAATTGACGAAGTAATCGTCACCTCCTCGGCGGACGATTATAAGGAAATAAAGGCGCTGTGCGCCCCGTTCGGCTACGGAGTGATACTCGGCGGCAAAACTCGCTATCTGGGCGTGAGGAAGGCGCTTGAAAAGGTGACGGGCGACATAGTTTTAATTCACGACGGCGCCCGCCCCTTCGTCACCAAAAAGATAATCACGGACTGCATAAAGACGACGGAAACGTACGGTTCGGGCGTGTGCGCCACGCCCGTCACCGACACGATGGCCACGGTATATTACGGGGTTATAACCGACGTGCCCAAGCGCGAGACCGTTTACGCCGTGCAGACGCCGCAGGGCTTCCGTGCGGAGGATATAAAAAAGGCGTACGAGCTGGCCGCCGACGACGGCATCGCCTACACGGACGACAGCGCGGTATACGCCAACTACGTGGGGCTGCCCCACATATTCGAGGGCGACAGAAACAACACCAAACTTACCTTCCGCGAAGACTTTTTGAAGGACGCTCCCGCGTATATACCGCAGGGAGATACGCGCGTGGGAATAGGCGCCGACACGCACGCCTTCGGCGGGCTGGATAACTTTGTAACGCTTGCGGGGATGCGCATAGACTGCGACAGCTCGCTGGTTGCGCACAGCGACGGCGACGTGGTGCTGCACGCCGTTATGGACGCCATACTTTCGGCCTGCGGACTCAAAGACATAGGCTGTTACTTCCCCGATACCGACAAGAAATATAAGGGCGCCGACAGCGGCAAACTGCTTGCCAAGGTGCTTGAAATGGCAAATGCAGAGGGCTATGCCCTTGTGAATGTTTCTGTGACAATCCAGGCCGAAAAGCCGCGCATCGCGCCCGTGCGCGACAAGATGGTATCTTCCCTCGCCTCGCTCTGCGGGTTGGATGAAAAGAGCGTTGCGATAGCCGCGGGCACCTGCGAAAAGCTGGGCTTTGTGGGCGAAGGACTGGGGATTATGGCGTATGCCTCCGTTCTTGTACGCAAGATATAAAAAACTTTGTATAAGCGTCACAATATAAAACTTTGTATAAGCATCGCATAACTTTGTTGCGCTGCGGCATTACAACAATAACAAAACACATTGGTTGCCCCATATATGCGGGGCAATTATGCTTTAAAGGTATAATATGGCCAAGTCAAATACTATATTCGTCTGCTCGGAATGCGGCGCCACCAGCCCCCGCTGGCTGGGCAGGTGCCCTTCGTGCGGAAAATTCAATACTATGGCGGAAGAAATCGTATCTCCCGCTGCTGCGGCGCCAAAAAAGGCGGCAACGCACCACACGGCGCACGCCCTGCCCCTATCGCAGGTGGAATACAAGAGCTACGAGCGCACCCCGTCGGGCATATCGGAATTCGACAACGTGATAGGCGGCGGCATAGTAAAGGGCTCGCTCGTCCTTCTCGGCGGCGACCCGGGCATAGGCAAGTCCACCATACTCACGCAGATAGCGGCGCACCTTTCGCAGGCGCACAGAGTGCTCTACTTTTCGGCGGAGGAGAGCTGTTCGCAGGTAAAGCTGCGCACCGAGAGGCTGGGACTTGATTCCGACAATCTGCTCCTTATAAACGAAACGTGCATAGACGGGCTGGAAGCAGAGTTAGACGGCGTTGAGTTCTGCGTGATAGACTCGATACAGGCCGTTTACACGGACGACCTCTCATCCTCGGCGGGTTCGGTGGGTCAGGTACGCGAGTGCGCCTCGCGGCTGATGAGAATTGCCAAGAGCCGCGGCATAACATTCTTTATAATAGGCCACGTCACCAAAGAGGGCGCCCTGGCGGGGCCAAAGGTGCTTGAACACATAATGGACACCGTGCTATACTTCGAGGGCGAAAACCAGGAAAATTACCGCATACTGCGCTCTGTAAAGAACAGGTTCGGCAACGTTTCAGAGGTGGGCGTGTTTGAAATGACCGACCGCGGCGTAATACCCGTGACCGACTATTCGGGCATATTCCTTTCCGAAAGCCGCGGCGAAGAGGCGGGCGCCGTAGTCACGCCCGCGCGCACGGGCAACCGCTGTATGAACGTGGAAGTGCAGACGCTGATATCCAAAACCACCTTCGGCCAGCCCAGAAGGATGCCGCTCGGCGTAGACTACAACAAACTCGTGCTCCTTTTAGCCGTGCTCGAAAAGAGGTGCGGCGTCAACCTGGGCGGGTTCGACGTATACGTGAACGTGATGGGCGGCATACGCCTCGGCGAGCCTGCTTCCGACCTTGCCGTGTGCGCCGCTCTGGCTTCCTCCTACTTCGACAAGCCGATAGACAAGTTCACCGCGGCGTTCGGCGAAGTGGGTTTGACGGGCGAGGTGCGCGCCGTATCCTACGCCGAAAAGCGCGTTGCCGAGTGCGTGAAGATGGGCTTCAAAAAGGTGCTCGTGCCTGCGAAAAATATGAAGTCGATGACAAAATATATGGATAAAATAGACATAGTGCCCGTGCTTTACGTCGGCACTATGATAAAAAATCTGTTCAGATAACGTGGGCCTGACAGAATAAAATCTGAACGCACCCACAAACCGCGTTAATTGCGGCATACTGCCGCCCCTTTTATGATTTATTTTGCAATAATCTGCGCCGCAGTCGCGCTGATATCTTTTGTAAACTTTATAATGTACGGCATAGACAAGCGCGCCGCGATGCGCGGCAAGTGGCGCATACCTGAAAGAGTTCTTTTGGGCGCATCGCTGTGCGGCGGAGCGCTTGGCGGCATACTTGGAATGATTGCGTTCAGGCACAAGACCAGAAAGGCGGCTTTCATCATAGTAAACGCGTGCGGCCTTTTGTACCAGGCGGGCATACTTATAGGACTCGGAATATATCTTCTATAAACACAACCAAAGAGAGGCACTTTATGCAATCGCTGAAAGAGCTTTACAGAATAGGCCGCGGGCCTTCCAGCTCGCACACGATAGGCCCCGAACGCGCCGCCCGTATGATGAAGGCGCGCCATCCCGAAGCGGAAAAATTTGCGGTGACGCTGTACGGTTCGCTTGCGCTCACCGGCAAGGGGCACGGCACCGACGCCGTACTTAAAAAGACATTCGAGCCAGCCGCGTGCGAGGTGATATTCGACGGCAAGACCCCCACTCCCGTCCACCCCAACACGCTTGATATTGCGCCCGTCTGCGGCGGCAAAAAACTGGCGCCTACCCGCTTTTACAGCGTGGGCGGCGGCGCGATAAAGATTGAGGGCGAAGAGAGCGCCGACACGGGCGTGAGAGACGACGTATACCCCCTCACCACCTACGACGAAATTTCAGCCTACTGCAAGGCGCGCAACCTGCGGCTGTGGCAGTATGTGCGCGAGTGCGAGGGCGACGAAATTTTTGCCTATCTGCAAAAAGTTTGGGAGCAGATGAAGACGTCAGTTCACGAGGGACTTACCACATCGGGCGTGCTCCCCGGGTGCCTGGGCACCCAAAGGAGGGCACAGCACCTTTACAACCAGCGGCACATAGACGAATCTGCCCAGACCAAGGAAAACAGGCTAGTATGTTCGTACGCCTTTGCGGTGAGCGAACAGAACGCCGCGGGCGGCGTTGTGGTTACTGCGCCCACGTGCGGAAGCTGCGGCGTGGTGCCCAGCGTGCTGCACTATATGCAGGATACGCGCGGATTTTCAGACGAGCAAATAGTGCGCGCACTGGCCGCAGGCGGGCTTATAGGCAACATAATTAAGGCCAATGCCTCGATAAGCGGCGCGGAGTGCGGCTGCCAGGCAGAGATAGGTTCGGCCTGTTCGATGGCTGCGGCGGCGCTCGCAGAGCTGTTTGAAATGGGGCTGGGGCAGATTGAGTACGCGGCGGAAGTGGCTATGGAACACCACCTGGGGCTGACCTGCGACCCCATTGCGGGGCTGGTGCAGATACCGTGCATAGAGAGGAACGCCGTGGCGGCGATGAGGGCGATAAACGCGCTCAGCCTTGCAAACTTCCTTGCCGATTCTCGCAAAATAAGTTTTGACCTGATTGTAAAAACGATGTACAACACGGGACGCGACCTTTTGAACAGCTACCGCGAGACATCTTCGGGCGGACTTGCGAAATATTACCCCGTAGATAAATTACACTTTGAATAAAATACCGTAAAATAAAAGTGCGGCCGCGCAGTTTGCGCGGCCGCACTTTATGTTTTTTAATTGATTGGCGCATATATGCGGGGCAATTCACTCTTCGTTGCACGCAAGCGCGGCGCGGATATACAGCGCCACCGAACCGCACATAAGCGCGGCGGTGAAGGCAAACTCGAACAAATCGAACATAATATACAGCGAGCCGGAGTGAACGCCCACCTGCACGCACGTCACATAAAGGCACATTCCCGCAAGCGCCAGGAAGATTGCAAGGCACACCCCGCCGCCTATGACGGACACACTCTCGCGCACGCTGTTTTTCTGGAACACCGCCTGCACTATGCTGACGACCGCGGCTATCCACGCAATCACCGTTATATCGGTGAACGCCAGGCCGAAAAATGGCACTATGCCCAGGAGTATGAAGTATATAACCTGCACTACCGAAATTGCCTTGAACCTTGAAATTTCCATAAAACGCCCCCTTATTCACTCTCCCGCGTTTGTTTATCGATATAATTATATCACCGTAAAAAACGGGCATAAAGCATATGCGTGTAATAAATTTGTAAAAAATGCACCGCCGTGCGGCGGTGCATTTTGGGGGTAAAATTATATAATCGGGCGGCATATATAGCAAAATTAACGGTGCGGGCGGGTGCAAAAATTGCACCCGCCCGCGCCGTATCTTACCTGCTTTATTCGTCGTCGCCGAACCTGTCTATTTTATCAACCAGATTGCACGTGACCGAGGCCGCCTCGGCTATCGCAAGGCAGACGAACACCGCCACCATAAATATATCGCTGAACAGTCCGCCGTTTTCCACCGCGGGGCCGAAGCCAATCTGAGTGATAAACAGCGTGAGAGCGGCGGCAATAAGCGCCATATCCGCCGCGCAGGAAAGCACTATGAACGCCGCGGAATATTTTTTGTTCATAGGCGCGAACAGCGCCACGAGTTTTAACGCGCCGAACGCCACAAGAACCCAGCCTATTGCAATCAGCGCAACGCGGCTGCCGGCGTCTTCGCCCACAGACCACACGAGCGCAACCACGAAAAAGAAGGCGGCGGCTGCCACCGCAATGGGTTTCATTCCCCTGCTCTTCATAAATTTCTCCTTAAAAACAAAAATATGCGCGCGGGCGGAAAGCAGGCCGCGCAACCTATGATATATTATAATATAAACGCGGCAATGTTTCAAGAGCAATGCAAAAATTTGCCATAAAAATTATGAATATGTGCGCTTTGCACCGCCCATACTACCTTGCGGAGGGCAGTTATGCAATTTGAAGATACAAAAACTTACGTAAACCTTGCAAGAAGTTTTGCAGGCGAATCACAGGCGGGAATGCGCTATCAGCTTGCGGCAAGGCTGGCAACCCAGCAGGGCTACGCAACGCTTGCCGACACCATCCGCACGCTTGCCAAGAACGAAACGGTGCACGCGAGAAGATTTTTTGAAGAACTTTCAAAGAGGGGAAAGAAGCTGGACAACATCGTGCTTGACGCCGGATACCCCTTTCACGGCGGAGATTTGGAGGAGTGCCTGCGTGTTGCGGCTTTGGACGAGCACGCGGAACACAGTAAAATCTACCCCGCATTTGCAGAAGATGCAGAAAAAGAGGGCTTTGCCGACGTAGCGGCGCTGTTCAGAATGGTTGCGAATGTAGAAAAGAGGCACGAAATGATTTTTAACTACCTCTATGAAGCATTTAAAACGGGAACCTTATTTTCAAACGAAACGCCTATGCTGTATATTTGCGCGGAATGCGGCTATATGCATACCGCCACGAAGGCGTGGGACGTGTGCCCGCTTTGCAAATCCTCGCAGGGGTACGTGGAACTGCATCTGCCCTTCGAAAAGGAGAAAATATGAGAAAGGCTAATGAAAATCAGACTAAAAACTGCAACAAGTCTAAAAACTGCGGCTCCAAGAGCGGGCAGAATAACCCCAAAAACTGCAAGTAAGGGCAGTTTTTACAGCCCCGACGACCCCGACGGCAGTTACACGGGGGTAGCCAAAGACGGCGGCAGACCAATACAGGACGCCGACGACCTTTAAAAAAAGTATGTATGAGGCGCAAAAGGATAAGGCGGGCGTTAAAAGCCGCCTGTTGCGGCCCATTCAGCACCCGACAGAGGCAATAACACTTATGTTTTATTTGGTTAAGACAGAAAAATTATTGCCGATTTGAAATCTTTTTGCGTCATAGCACAAAAAACGGGGCGGCTTTGCAAAAGGCGGCGGACGGAAAAATTTTTCCGTCCGCCGCCTTACCCTTTTGTAAAATCGGGGATATAAACCTCGTTAAATCGGGCATATGTGACGCCCAATCTTTGGCCACCCTGTATTTATGGGCGCCGTCTTGCGCTTAAAGCTGTTTGATTATTTTTGCGGGATTGCCCGCAATAACCACATTGGAGGGGAACGACTTTGTAACTACCGAACCCGCCCCCACCACTACGTTGTCGCCGAGGGTGACTCCCGGCAGAATGACCGCCCTGCCGCCTATCCACACGTTGTTGCCAATCGTTACGGGCTTGCCGTATTCCAGACCCGATGCCCTTACCTCTTTGTCGAGCGGGTGTGCGGCCGTATATATGCCGACCTGCGGGGCGATAAGGCAGTTATCGCCTATTTTTACCTTGCAAACGTCCAGAATTACCACGTCGTAATTTACGTAAAAATTTTCGCCGACCTCGATATTTTCGCCGTAGTCGCACCAGAAGCCGCGGCCCAGCACAACAGTTTTGCCGCATTTGCCCAAAAGTTCGCGCACAGTTTTTTCTCGCTCCTCATCTGAAAGGCGGCCAAAGTTCAGCTTTTCGCACAGTTCAATCGCCCTGCGGTGCGCCGCTTCCAGCTCGGGCGTTTCGGCAAGGTACAGCTCGCCCGCAAGCATCTTTTCTTTTTCGGTCATAAAACACTCCGTTATTTATAAAAAGATTTTATTCCGGGCGAAAGGCGCGCCCGTGCACAGTACGGCGGGGGGGGGGGCCCGCCGTACTGGAATGATATGCCCGCCGCATTAAAAATTCCGCGTTTTTTCGCGCGGAATTTTGCGTTATTTGCCGCATATGTGCGGGGCAATTATAAAATAGAATCTATAAACTGTTCGGGGTCGAACAGTTCCAAATCGCCGATTTTTTCGCCCGTGCCGACAAACATAACGGGAATTTCAAGCTCGCCGCAGAGCGAGATTACAAAACCGCCCTTTGCGGTTGAATCGAGCTTGGTCAAAACTATGCCGTCGAGGTCCACCGCTTCGTCAAAAAGGCGCGCCTGATTTATGGCGTTGTTGCCCGTGGTTGCGTCCAGCACAAGCAGTTTATACACGTGCGCCGCGGGATATTCGCGCGCAATGACGCGGGAAATCTTTTTCAGCTCCTCCATAAGGTTGGCCTTTACGTGCAGCCTGCCAGCAGTGTCAACCAAAAGCACGTCTGTTCCCCTCGCCTTTACAGAAGAGATTGCGTCGAAAACTACCGCGGAAGGGTCGCTGCCCTCTTCGTGCTTTACTATGCGCACGCCTGCGCGGTCTGCCCAGATTGTAAGCTGGTCTGCCGCTGCCGCGCGGAAGGTATCGGCCGCGGCAACCGTGACCGTCTTTTTGTTGCGGAGAAAATAATCGGCGAGCTTGCCCACGGTCGTGGTCTTGCCCACTCCGTTTACGCCGATGAGCATAATCACCGCGGGATATTCAATCTGCGGAATTTCGGCGCGGGTCAAGGTGTCTTCGAGGATGTCCTTCAAAAGGTTTACAACGTATTCCTCGTCTTTGAGTTTTTCCTTTTTGGCTTCGGCGCGCAAATCTTCCACCGTCTCTTCGGCGGTGGTTACGGATATGTCGGCGGAAATTAAAATTTCTTCCAGCTCGTCATAAAATTCGTCGCCGATTTTATTGCGGGTAAAGAGCGATTTAATTGCCCCGCCAAGGCTGTCCTTCGTCTTTTTTAAAGCGTCCTTTATTTTTGAAAATATACCCATAGAATACCTGAATTACAAATGATGATAAAAACTATATCAGGAAATTGTCTACCCTACCGTCACGCTATGCGTGCCACCTCCCCTAAGCAAGTGGAGGCTTGCTATGGTTGAGATTTCTCCGCGCGGGCTTCGCCCGGTTTGCAGTTTCCCAAAGGGAGCCCTCCGCAAAGCAGCGTCGCTACGCTCATCTGCCGTTTCCACACAAAGTGTGGAGCCTCGGCAAGGCAGCGATTCGCTCGCGCACGCGAAATGACACTGATAGCAATAGTAAAATTATTTAAAATAATTTACGTTTCAAGGCGGGTTTCCCGCCGCAGAAAGCCCCAATTTGCGCAT
>URMT01000013.1 GCA_900549005.1 uncultured Eubacteriales bacterium
TCGCACCATTCGGTAAGTTCGCACCATTCGGTAAGTTCGCACCATTCGGTAAGTTCGCACCATTCGGTAAGTTTGCACCATTCGGTAAGTTCGCACCTTTCAATAAGTTCACACGCGGAAAAACGCAGAAAATTCCGCAGTTTATAAAAATACTTTACAGGTTTTTTTCAGGAGGAATATTATTTTGAAATTTGACATTTTTGTGGATTCATCGGCAAATCTTACGGAAGAGATGATTGCGGAAAGCGACATCAAGGTTATACCCTACATCTGTATGTGCAACGGGAAGGAAATAATATGCTATAAAAACGGCGTTTCGTTTGCACAGGCGGCAGAGGAATTTTACACGGCAATGTCAGAGGGCGCCGAAGTTTCTACCTCCCTTATAACGCAGGAGAGGATAGAGAACGAATTTGAGCCTTCGTTGAAGGCGGGGCGCGACGTGCTTATGATAACGATATCTTCGCAGGTGAGCGGCACAAACCACCAGGCCCGCCTTGCGGCAGAGGCGCTGGAAAAGAAATACCCCGAAAGAAAAATTTATATTGCCGATTCTGTAAATTCGGGCTTCGGCGAGGGACTGCTTGCCGTGCAGGCGGCAAAACTGCGCGGAATGGGCGAAGATGCCGAAACGTGCTTCAAATGGCTGGAAAACAACAAATTCAGGCTCAACTCTTACTTTACGGTCGCAGACCTCAAATATCTTAAAAAGGGCGGAAGAATTTCGGGCGCGGTTGCAATTGCGGGAACTATTCTTAACATAAAGCCCATTTTAAAGGCCGACGGAAACGCGCGCATTTCTATGTGCGGAAAGGTGCGCGGAAGAAGAAAATCGGTTGCCGAGCTTGCAGACTACTATAAAAATTATGCAGTATTCCCCGAGGCGCAGACCGTTGCAATAAGCCACTGCAACTGCAAGGACGACGCCGAGGCGCTTGCCGAGATGGTGAAAGAGATGGGCGCGCGCGACGTTACAATCGAATACTTCGATATTGTGAGCGGAGCGCACGTAGGCCCCGGCTCGCTGGGAATATTCTTTATGGGAAAAGACAGAAGGGGCGAACACGCCGCCGCCGAAAAGAGAGCGGCAGGCAAAACCGTGCGCGCGGAGAGCAGGTAAGCAAACATCATCCCCTCCTCCCGCATAAAAAGCGGAAAATGTGCCGCAGCGGCAACAAAAAATACCGCAAACTTTTGCGGCATTTAAGCAAATTACGACCACACAACTCCTAAATAAAAAAACTTGGGCTGCCGCCGCGCAAAATTTGCGCGGCGGCAGTTCATTGCGGCATATTGCCGCATCAATCGGTATTTTACTCAATTCACAAAGCCGTGTGCAAGTGGCTTGAAACTGCAAGCTCTCTGCCGTATACCGCAAAAGGCGGACGCCCTGCCTGCTTTCAGGCTGCCTTGCGGACAGCCTACTCGGAAACGCCCTGACGACCTGTTAGGTCTGTTTTTTCGACCTGTTTTAAGCGACCTGTTTTACGGCGACCTGTTTTCCGGCAGCCTCCTTTTCGGCGGCGGCTAAAACGGCCTGGGCAACGGGGACTGCCGCCGCGCTTCCTATTATGCCTGCACCAAGTTCAAGCAGGGTTGCCATACGCCCGGGGGTATCGGCTCCGTCGGCCTTGATGAGAGCCCTGTCTTTTACCGCCGCCTTTATCAGCTTCAAATCCTCCTCGTCGGCGCCGCTGCCGAAAGCATCGCCCGCAGTGCGCAAGCACGCTATTCCGCACTCGACCGCAAGCGAGCACAGTTTTGTGAGCTCTTGCGAAGTGAGAAGGGGCGCTTCGAGATTTATGCGGAGAGTCGCCCTCTTCGCCGCAGATTTAAGTTTTTTAAACTCGCGTTTAACGTATCCCCAACTGCCCTCTTTTACCGCCGAAAGGGGCGCGGCCACCTCCACCGCGTCTGCACCGTCGCGGATTGCGCGTTTGACCTGGCGCACCTTTATATCGGTGGTGTCGCTGCCGCCCCACGCAGAGATTGCCGCGGCGACCGACATTGCGGAAGCCGTACCTAAAAAATCTGAACACGGCTTTACGAGGTAAGGCGTGACGCATACTCCGCCCAGCCCCGCCTTTTCGCCGTCTTTAAGAAGTCTGCGAAGCGTTGCCCTGTCTGCCGAAGGCGCTGTGAACGACAGCTCTATTCTGCTGATTATCGCGCGCGCTTCCGCAACGCGCTTCTGCCGTTTGAACTCATCAAATTCCTGCCGCTCCTGCGGAGAAATTACAGTATTTTCGTTTATCTGCGATTGAACTTCCATATTTTACCTTTTAAACCATTATGCTCCAACAAAAGGCAAAATATACGCCTTGCCCGTGAGGTAAAATACAGCTATGGAAGCGATAGGAATACTGTACCTTGCGATACTGTTTATAGCCTGTTTTGTGTTTGTGGCGATGGTAAAACTTGCGTTGCTGGGATTGAGGAGCATAAAAAACAAACCCGAGAGCAAGCCCGAGGAACCCAAAAAAGAAGAGCCGCCCCAACCTGTATATTATATTGTGGAAAAGAAGCGGTCGAAAAGCAGGGCAAACTACGGCGCGCCGCGCGAGATTAAATTCAAAGAGGACAAGTAGGCAAACGGACTGCCGCCGTTGCCGCAGGCAATCAGGCTAACCCGCTTGATTTTGCGGGAAGTTTGTGATATTATGCCGCTATGGACGAGATAAACATAAGATTTGCAACCGAGCACGATTGGGCGGCAATTGCCGAAGCCGAAGCAATGTGCTTTCCCGAAAGCGAGCGGGCTGAGAGCGCGACGATAAAAGAGCGGCTTGCGAAGTTTGCCGACTGCTTTTTGCTGTTGTTCTGCGGCGGCAGGCTTGCCGCATACATAGACGGCGCGGCCTCAGACAGGCGCGACCTGACGGACGATATGTTCGCCTCTGCCGACTGCCACGACGAAAACGGCAGGTGGCAATTTGTTTACGGGCTGGGAGTTGTGCCCGACTTTCGCGGGAAGAACTTTGCCGGAACACTTGTGCGCGCGTTCTGCGACCTTGCAAAAAGACGGAAAAAGCTGGGAGTTGTGCTTACGTGCAAGCCGAAGTTAGTGCCGTTCTACTCAAAATTCGGATTCAAAGACGAGGGCGTATGCCCCTCCTCGCACGGCGGCGCCGTGTGGCACCAGATGAGAATGACGTTTTAAGCGGTGCCCGACCTTTTTAGCAATTGAAAAAAATATGTACAATTCAATACGCATAAAAAATTTAAGGCCGCGGGCGATTTTCGCCCGCGGCCTTGATATTAAAGATACAAATTTTTTAGTTTCAGTCGGTATACTTGTTCAGGTTGGAGCCGTTTTTCCACAGCCTTTCAAGGTTGTAAAAGTCGCGCATTTCGTCGTTGAAGATATGAACGATTACGTCGGTGTAGTCAATAACGTTCCACCTGCCCTCTCTGCCGCCGTCTTTGCGCGAGGGAATCTCGCCGAAGTCCTTTTCCATCTTTTCTTCAAGATTGTCGCAGAGTGCCCTTACCGCCGTAGACGACCTTGCCCCCGCGATTACAAAATAATCGCAAAGGCTTGACTTTTCTGAAACGTCGATATAAACGATATTTTCGGCCTTTTTGCTTGACAGAATTTTGCAGACAGCAAGTACTTTTTCTTTACTTGTCATTCAGTAATTTCCTTTTGATTGAATTATTTTATTTGCAAAAATTATTGATTTTGCAAAGTTTTATTTGTTTTGTTGAGGTCGCGGAAGTATTCATAGGCCTGCTGCGTGAGCGGGTAAATTTCTTTGCCCCCGGCCTTTAAATGTTCCAACTCTTCTTTCAGCGCCTGCTCGGCGCACACGTTTATGTCCTGCTTGAAGAGTTCGCGAAGCCTTTCAACTCCGTCGTAATCCCTGCCCTCTTCGAGCATATCGGAAAAGCAAATCAGCTTTTCGAGGTCAGACATCCCCGCCCTGCCGCTGGTGTGGTAGCGTATTGCATTTAAAATATCGGGGTCGGTGACGCCGAACGCGTGTTCTGCAAGATATGCGCCGCTGTATTGGTGCATTACGTTTTCGGGAACGCCCTCGGGCGGGACGAAGCCCTTTAAAAGTTTATCTGATAGTTTCAAATTCTTTGCGGCGTCGTGCAGGGCTGCGGCGGTAAGCGCCGTCTTTTCGGCTATTCTGAACCTGCGGCAGTTTTCCGCCGCCATAAAGGCTACGCGCAGGGTGTGCGCGGCGCGGCTTTTTGACATCAGCTTCTGCGCCTTTGCAAGCCCGGGGATTGAATAGAGGTTGTTCGACTTTATGTATTTTGCCACCGCCGCGGGAACGCAGTCGGATACGTCGTAACCGAGCGCCACCGAAGCGCGTACGCGCGTGGAAGATACCTTCGCGCCGGTGTAGCCGATTATAATGGCCTGTTCGCCGAAAGTTTCTTCAAACCGCTTTTCTGCCCCGGCTATATCTTCGCTGCCTTCGCGGGCGCATACGGCAATGCGCACGCACTTCAAAATACGTTCGGGATAAACCCAATCTGAAAAGCAGGCGAACATATCGGCGCCCATCAGAAAGTAAATTTCGTCGTCGGGGTACATATGGCGTAGATATTCGCAGGTGATATACGAATAACTTGCGCCGCCCTTATTTATTTCGAAGTCAGAAACTTCGCCCAGCCCCGAAAAGGCAAGGCGGCACATTTCTGCGCGCGCCGAAGGGGGCGCCGTAATCTGGCCCGTTTTATGCGGCGAAACAGCCGTGGGCATTATTATAACTTTTTCGGCGCCGATTTGAGCGGTCGCCGCTTTGAGCATTGCTACGTGTTCGTTGTGGACGGGGTTGAACGCACCCCCGAAAAGTATTATCTTCATAGTAGGTAAAATAATGTGAGTAAAATAATGTTTAAAAGATAATTTTTGCGGCAAAAACTGTGGTATGAAAAGATTTGTGCCTTTAATTGCAGACGCCGTTCTTGCCGCAGTATGTGCGTTTTTGCTGTTTTTTACGTTGGTAAGATTCTATCTTTCAACCGCAGCGGGACTTGCCGCGGGAATTATCGGAGGGCTTGCCGCAGGTGCGGGCGCGTTTGCTTACATAGCCGCAAAGCAAAGCAGGTCTGCGAGCCTTTCGGCAGGCAAAAGAGAGGCCGAAAAACTTGCCATACACCTTGCCTGTATTCCGCAAAGCGAGGCCGAAAAGCTGTTTATGCGCTGCCTTGACGAGCCTGAACAGAAGGACGGCCGCATTGAATGCGAGGTCGAAGCCTACTTTACAAAATTCTGTATGGAGCCCTGCAACCGCGACGATTTGCTGCCCGCCGCAAGGTTTAAAACAGATAAAAAAAAGCACTTTGTATGCAACGCCGCAACGGCCGCGTGCGCAGAATTCGCCGCAGACTGCGGTGTGGAAATAATCTGTGCGGACGGCGTATACGAACGTTTGAAGGCGCGCGGTGCACTGCCCGAAAAGTATACGGGCGAGGTTAAAAAAGTTAAATTTTTTGCGCGGATAAAGTCGCGCTTTACAAAAAAGCTGTGCCTGCCCTCGTTCGCGTCGGGTGCGGCGCTGCTGTTTTTCAGCTACTTCACTTACTACCCGATATATTATATCGTGGCAGGAAGTCTGCTGCTTTTGCTGTGCCTTGCCGCCGCCGTATTCGGCAGAAAGAAAGGTGCTTAAAACGTATTGATTGAGGCATATGTGCGGGGCAATGGTTGTTTTTGCAATAAAAAACAAAATATATTGCCGTCAGTTCAATTGGATATGCTCTATGCCCTTTTTATTTGACCTGCGGTATAAAACCGCCTTTCTTCCTATCACAATCACGCACTCGGCGCCCAGCCTTTCGGCGAGCTGTTCGCCTATCTCGCGGGGAACGCCGTCGGCGTTTTCGAGTATGTTTATTTTTATAAGCTCGCGCGCTTCAAGGCAGTCGGAAAAACTTTTGAGCATATTTTCGCCTATGCCCTCTTTGCCCACCTGCCCCACAGGCGAAAGGTTTGCCGCGAGCGATTTTAATTTACTTCTCTGTTTTGACGTAAGCATTTTTATACCTTAATTTAAAAATCTTTACTCGACGAAGTCGAATTCAACGTCGCCGATGGATACAGTGTCGCCTTCCTTTACGCCCATATCGTGCAGGCGGGAAATCACTCCCTTTTCGCGCAGAATTTTTTGGAAATAGGCCATAGAGTCGGGGTCGTTCAGCGTTACGTTGCGGCAGAGCATATCCACGAGGGGGCCGACCACCACGTACGTTTCGCCGTCCATATATATATCGAAATCGAGGTTGCCGCTTTTGCGGTAGGTGAACTCTTCGTCCACCTCTTCCCTAGCTACGGGGGGAAGTTCGGCAAGCCTTGCAACAAGCTCGTCCAGAAGGGGTTTGAGCCCCTCGCCCGAAACTGCCGTTATGGGGAAAATTTTATACTTTCTGCCGTACTTCTTTTTGAAGGCCTTTACGTTCTCTTCCGCGCCGTAGACGTCGCACTTGTTGAGCGCGATGACCTGCGGAAGTGCGGCAAGTTTTTTTGAATAGCCCGAAAGCTCGGCGTTTATCTTCTTGAAATCTTCGACGGGGTCGCGCCCTTCGCAACCCGAAATGTCGACGACGTGCAGAAGAAGGCGGGTGCGCTCTATGTGGCGCAGAAAGTCGTGCCCGAGGCCCGCGCCTTCGGCCGCGCCCTCTATAAGCCCCGGTATGTCGGCAGCGACGAAACTCTTATCGTACACGCTGACCACGCCGAGGTTGGGGGAAAGCGTGGTGAAGTGATAGTTTGCAACCTTGGGACGGGCGGCGGAAATTTTTGAAAGAAGGGTGCTTTTGCCCACGTTGGGGAAGCCTATTATGCCTACGTCGGCAATGACTTTGAGTTCGAGGACTAAAACGTGGGGTTCGGTCTTTTCACCCTTCTGCGCAAAGTTGGGCGCGTGCCGCCTGGAAGTGGTGAAGCGAACGTTGCCCTTGCCGCCCCTGCCGCCTTCGGCAATCAGCTTTTTTTCGCCGTCGGAGAACATATCGGCAATCACGGTGTCCGTTTCGAAGTCCTTTACCACGGTGCCGACGGGCACCTTTATTATCATATCCTTGCCGCCCCTGCCGAAACACTGGTTGGTGCCGCCGCGTTCGCCGTTTTCGGCAAAATACTTGGAAGTAAAGCGAAAGGGCAGAAGGTCGCCCATCCCTCTGTCCGCAACGATGTATACGTCGCCGCCCTTGCCGCCGTCGCCGCCGTCGGGGCCGCACGCGGGCTTGCCTTTGTACGACTTGAACGAGTTCATTCCGTCGCCGCCGTCGCCCGACTTGATTTTAATTTTTACCTTGTCGGTAAATACGTTCTTATCTATCATTGTTATAAATTTTCAGCCATTCGTCGGCGCGCTCGCAAAGCTCTGCATTGTTCTGCGTCTTTGCTATCGTGGAATACAGATTTTCCGCGCTCAGCTTGCCGAGCATAAGCCTGCGCAGTTTGCAGGCGGTATCGAGTTCTTTTGGCGAAAGCAGAAGGTCTTCCCTCCTCGCGCCCGAGGCGCGGATATCTATCGCGGGGAATACCCTGCGCTCTGCAAGTTCGCGCGATAAAACGAGCTCCATATTGCCCGCCGACTTGAACTCTTCGTAAATAATGTCGTCGAGCCTGCTGCCCGTATCGACGAGCGCGGTGGCGATGATGGTGAGCGAGCCGCCGTCTTCGGTGTTGCGCGCGGCGCCGAAGAACTTGCGCGGTTCGGTGAGCGCCTGCGGGTCGAGCCCGCCCGAGAGCATTCTGCCCGAGTTGGTGACGGAGTTATAGGCGCGGGTGAGGCGGGTTATGCTGTCGAGCAGAATTACCACGTCTTTGCCCGCTTCCACCAGCCTTTTGGCGTGTTCGAGCGTGAGCTGCGCCGCGTGTATGTGGTGGTGTTCGCCCTTATCGAACGTGGAATAAACTACCTTTGCGCCCGCCACCGTGCGGCGGATATCGGTCACCTCTTCGGGGCGTTCGTCTATCAGAAGGACGATTACTTCCGACTGAGGGTAATTTTCGGTTATAGAGCAGGCAATGTCTTTGAGCATAGTGGTTTTGCCCGCCTTGGGGGGAGAAACTATCAGTGCGCGCTGACCCTTGCCTATGGGAGAGAACAGGTCAATCACCCTGTCTGTAAGAGTGCCGCCCCTGCGTTCCAGGGTATACCTTTCCACAGGATAGCAGGGAATGAGCTGTTCGAACACGGCGCGCGGGTTGAGCATATCGGGGCGCACGCCGTTTACGCTTATTATATATGTGGCGCCGGGACATTCGTTTTCCCTGCGCCGCTTTGCCTTGCAAGTTATAAAGTCGCCTTCGCGCAGGCGGAAGCGATTTACAAATGAAGTATGCACGAACACGTCGCCGCCCGACGTAAGTTCGAAATTGTGAGTGCGCAGAAACCAGAATTTATCGCTGAATTCAAGCACGCCCGTATACACGGCCTCGTCGTCGTCATATTCGCTGTCGGAGCGCACGCCCATCTCTGCGGGCGCCTCTTCTTCGATATATTCGGGGCTCTCTCCGCCCTCGCGCTCTTCGCCGCCGGAAAAGTTCCTGCACTGTTCGACGAGTGCGACGACTTCCCTGTCGAAAACTTCCGACTTGGGCGGCGCACCCTTGGTTGAGCGGGGCACGGGGTCGCTTTTGCGGCCTGCAATGTCGAGTATGCTGGCAATCAACGGCTCTTTATTCATATCGGCGGGGCGCTTTACCCCCACTGCCCTGCCTATCTGACGCAGGTCGTAGATGCTGCGCTTTTCAAGCTCCGCCCTGAGTTTCTGCAACAATTCGCTTACTGTCAATCTTCGACCTTCTCCATAACTATTATTTTAGTGGCGTCGCCGCCCAGGTCCTCGCGCGAAATTTCAATCTCGCCGCTCTCGTCGGTTTCCACTTCGTCCTCTTCAAAGAGGTCGGTGAATTCTTCCACCCTGTCTATATCTAGCTTTTTGCCCTTTTCGCGGTAGTGCATAGGTATTACTATGTCGGGCATAATCCTGTCTACGTATTCCTTGGCCTGCTCGGCGTCTATCGTGTATGTTCCGCCGACGGGAATGAGGAGCACGTCTACGGGCAGAAGCGATTCGATGAGCTCGGTCGAGCATTCTTCGCCTATATCGCCGAGGTGGCACACCTCTATGCCGTCCATACTGAATTTGAAAATTATGTTCTCGCCCCTCTCTTTGCCGCCGTTGTTGTCGTGAAAGCTGCGTATAGAGTTTATCTCTACGCCCGTCACGTCGTAGCTGCCCTCTTTATCTATGACCATAGGCGAGCCGCCTATCTTTTCGACGGCGTCGTGGTCGTAGTGATGGTGCGATACCGTAACCGCGTCGGCAGTCACTTTGGGCATAGTGCAGCCTAACCTGTCTGCATACGGGTCGGTAACGACGGTCGTGCCCGTACTTTCGATGAGCTGGAAGCTGGAATGTCCTAAATACCTGATTTTCATAAAATCTGAATTTTCTCCTGAGGCGTGTTTCCGCCCTTTATGTTATGCCTTATATTTTATATTTTATATTTTTTTACAATTATCTGACGAGGGAACAGTCTGCCGCGGGCAACCTGCGGACAGGCAGGCCGCACATACGCGCACACGCATTTATGCGCGCGGAGCAGGCTTACGCTTTGCGTCGCGTTCGCGCCGCCTTTCGGCAACGAACACAAGCTCTGTCTGTTCGCGCTCTTCGCCCTGTTCGTATAAAAGGGTGACGCGGCAGCCCTCTTCGCCGCATACCGCAGCGACGGTGCGCGTGAATACGGGAATTATAAATTTTGCGCCGCCCTCCGAAAGGATACATTCGCTGTTCTCCCCCTCTTCGAACTTCATCAGAAGGGTGAGCTTTCCGCTCCGCCTCTGCGTTACGGTAAAGCCGCGACATTCGAGCGAACACCCGTCGCCGTCAAGCGAGTAATTTACGATAAACCCTTCGGGGGTGCGCATAAGTTCGCCTTCGGTGCAGAAGCGGGAATTTTCGCCGCCCGCGCACGAATATATATTTATGTTTACTTTCATCCTGATGTAACCGCGCACGGCGCGTAAGAGATAAAACGCCCTTATTTGAGCATAGTGAGCTTTATGCCGCCTTCCGACGAGCGCTCTTTATATTCGAAAAAGCGGTCTTTGCCCGCCTTTAAAACGCCTTTGAGTTCCTCCGCGTCGCCGCCGTCGAGCGCCGACTTAATCTCGGAGAGATTTTCAATGAGCTGCGCAATCCTCGCCGAAAGATTTTCTTTGTTGAGAAGGTACAGCTCTGACCATACCCCCTCTTCAACGCCCGCGATGCGGGTCATATCCTGAAAACTGCCGCCCGTAAAACCTATGCAGCCGGCAATTTCGCCGTCTTTGACGTATGCGTTGGATACTATGTGCGCGAGCTGGGAAGTATAGGCAATCTTTTTGTCGTGCACGTCGGCGGAACATTCGACTATGCACTTGAAGCCCATATCTTTTACGAGCTTTTTGATTATGTTCTTTGCGCCCTCGTCGGTCTTTTCGCACGAAGTTATGACCATACTTGCCCTGTCGAACAGGTCGGCGCAGGCGTTATGCACGGTGGATACCTCTTTGCCCGCCATAGGGTGCGTGCCCACGTAAAAAAAGTTCCTGGGGCTGGAATAAATTTCGCGCTCGATAAAGCCCTTTACGCCGCAGATGTCCGCAACCACGGCTCCCTTTTTGAAGGCGTGGGAATTTATGAAGTTTAACGCCGCGCGGGGAGGAAGGGCGACGAACACCACGTCGTACCCCTCAAAACTTTCTGCTTTTTTTCGTATTATTCCGTTTTCGAGCGCGTAGGCGAGCGGTTCCGCCGAACGGTTCCAGCCGTCCGCCGCATATCCCGCCCGCGAAAGCGCCATACAAAGCGACCCGCCTATAAGGCCGAGCCCGGCGACGCATATCTTCATATCTGCAATTCCGTGCACAATCTGTCTGAATACTATTCTGTATCAGTATAACATAAAAATCGGGTTAATTCAAATGAATTGACTATATTGTAAAAAAATCTTTTGAGGTTATTTAACGCTTTTGCGCCGCCTTGTTCCGCCGCCCTGCCGCAGGCAGAAAAATTTTGAGGCAAAGAGCGCTTTATTGCAATTATTTGCGCTTTGTGCAGTTGACTTTCGCCGCGCAAATATTTATAATTGTAGTTGATAAAAAAATATTGATTCAAGGAGAATGATTTTTTTATGAACAAGATGTCTGTAAAAGACCTTAAAGACCTCAAAGGCAAAAAAGTGCTCGTCCGCTGCGACTTCAACGTTCCTATGAAGGACGGCAAGATTACCGACGAGAACAGAATCCAGGGCGCGCTTCCCACCATCAAGTATCTTTTGGAAAGGGGCGCAAGGGTTACGCTTTGCTCGCATATGGGCAAGCCCCACCCCATATTCTCCAAAGAGTTCAAACTCAATAAAAAAGACCAGAAAAAGGTAGACGCCGGCGAAACCACAGCCGAAGCGATAGAGGCCAAGGCGCGCAAGGAAGAGCCCGTAAAGCTCACCCTTGCTCCCGTTGCGGCAAGGCTCAACGAACTGCTCGGCGGCAAAGTTGCGTTCGCAAAGGACGTTGTAGGCCCCGACGCAAGGGCTAAGCGCGACGCGCTTAAAGACGGCGAAGCCGTACTTTTGGAAAACCTCCGCTTCCACTGGGAGGAGGAAAAGAAGGATTTGCAGTTCTGCAAAGACCTTGCGTACGACGCAGAAATATACGTAAACGACGCGTTCGGCACGGCACACCGCAGCCACGCTTCCACCGCCGCTATCGTTGAATACGGCATTATAAAGACGGCCGTATGCGGCTTCCTCATCGAAAAGGAACTCACCGTAATGGCCGACACGCTCGAACATCCCGCACGTCCCTTCGTTGCCATTTTAGGCGGCGCAAAGGTTGCAGACAAGCTCAACGTTATAAACAACCTGCTTGAAAAGTGCGACACGCTTATTATCGGCGGCGGTATGGCATACACCTTCCTCAAAGCAAAGGGATACGAAGTGGGCACTTCCCTTCTGGACGAAGAAAAGATTGACTATTGCAAAGAGATGATGGCAAAGGCCGAAAAGCTGGGCAAGGAACTTCTTCTTCCCATCGATACGGTTGTAACCTCCTCCTTCCCCGAACCCATCGACGCACCCATAGAGGTTGAGACGGTTGATTCAAACAAGATACCCGCAGACAAGATGGGTATGGACATCGGCGAAAAGACGAGGGCGCTTTATGCCAGCCGCGTGCACAACGCAAAGTCGGTTATTTGGAACGGCCCTATGGGCGTGTTCGAGAACCCCACCCTTGCAAAGGGCACTATCGCGGTAGCGCAGGCGCTTGCAGACGTTTACGGCAAGTGCACCACCATCATCGGCGGCGGCGACAGCGCGGCGGCAATCCAGCAGCTCGGCTTTGCAGATAAGGTTACGCACATTTCCACGGGCGGCGGCGCTTCGCTTGAACTGTTCGAAGGCAAAGTCCTTCCCGGCATCGCCTGCCTCAACGACAAAGACTGATAAAACAATTTCAACGGCATATTTGAGTGCGGCGGCGGGAATTCCCGCCGCCGCATATGAAGATTAAAAATTATGAAACTATTTATTAGCAACAATAAGATTTGTAGAAAAAATGAAATTGGTTTTATATTGCTAATTTTATTTATATTAGTTATTTTTGTATCAATACTTAGCAACAACAATCTTTTTTTCGCATCTGCAAAAGTTTCCGACACATATTTTACAGACAAAATAACTGACGGTGGCGGCACTACAAGAAAGACTTTCAGACCTGCCGTCACACAGGAACATTTTGATGAAGTAAATGCTTACGCAAACAAAGTAGACGGATATATAACAGCTTATAACAGTCTTACTATACCCACACTTGCCTGCCCCGACCCGTCAAAAAATTTTAACAACTTAGACAATTTAATTTATATGGTCAAACGCCTTGAAAAATTTGCAGAAAATTACACATATAGTAACAATACTAGGCAAAATATTAACAATTTGACATTAGGTTTCATACGCACAATCAACAAAAATTATGATGGCCAAGGAGCAAGCGATAATTTTTTAGACGAATTAACGTGGGATATAATATGCGGTAATTCAGATTTCAACTTTAATTTATATGTTTCAAGCAATGAAACCTCATTTGATTTAACAGCCGACCAATTCTTTTCTAGTTACTTAGAAAGTATAAATGACTATAACTACGAATCGCACAGCCATTTCCCATTATGCCTAAAATACGAATTAACCGACCCGTTAGGCTCCGGACAGACAATCGATTTAATTCACCTGTTTGCGGCAATTGACGGTATATATTCTCATACGGACAACAATAATCTTATTTGCAAAACCGTACTCGGTAATGATTCATACCAAAAAGATTTAATTTCTTGGTTAGGTGATTTACATACTTTTACAAATCAAGTAGCCGACTCTAATCCAGATTTAAATAAGTTAAAAACATATAATAACTCCTATGGGCATATTGACTTTAACGAATTTGTCGGTAATGATGCAGATAGTTTCTCTTCAAGCGATTTGCTTGCAGATATTGATGCATTTAACATTGTTAACTTTTACTTGAATAATAATGTTAATTCTTTATCCAATGCAATCATCGCATATTATACTACAATTCAGCCTGATTCATCACTAATAGGCAACAGATATTATGCCTTTATATATAATGTTACGGTTGAAACTCAATTACCTAAAACAGGAAATTTATTAAAAGATTTCCAAAATGAAATATTCAGCTCTTTAAATTTGGATTATAATAATGGCAATATCATTGACAAGGAATATTACAGCAAGAATTCGGTGAACTTAAAATTATTGACAGGTTCTTATTTAGATAACAGCACATACCCTTCATTTGAGATACGCAGATACTGTGCAAATTTGTTTTATTCCTATATTGTTGAAATGAGCAATAGATTTTAAGAGGTATTTTTATGCAAAGACCGAGTGATAAGTTTATAACGAAAAAGCATAAAATTGCCATACATCTTGTTTTTTCAATACTTGCATTACTGACAGTTTTACCGTTGACGCTTTTGCTTGCACAAAAAAGTGGCGCCATACTTGGCATAATAATGCCTAAATGGCTTATTTTAACGCTTATATGCATAGTTTGCGCAGTTGCCATCGTAGTCGGGATATTACAAGCTAAAAGAGGTTACAGGTATGGTTTATACCTCGTCTTTACAGTTTCGGTGCTCCTGCTCGCAAGTCTTTTGGTTGGCGCCTTCGACGACGCGTCATCCGGCAATGTGCTTATAACTGCGAAAAACTTCATATGCGCAGTTATGTTTTCCGCAGCTGCGTTATTGCTTGTTTATTCAATGGTATTATTCGGAGCAGGGGATAACTTGCAGGCGATAATAGTACTTTGCATATTTTTATTGTTACTTGCAACGGCTGTGATATTTACATTTTTAAGCAATTTTTTGAGTTTTGGCGGAAGCACGCTGTTTACCGCCGACGACGGACACACATTGATTTTTGAATCGATGGAAGGGCGCGTCAGCGGAAATATTTGGCAAAAGATATCACCTTTTACTTTCGGCAAAGTAGGATACCTTTCTTCCGATATCAGTGCAAATGAGCACGATATTGCCGAAAATATTTTTTGCTTTGACGAAGGGTTTATAGTATACCTCAGCGATATATCGCAAACGTTTTACTATATAAAATAATTTTAATTTAATATGATGCCGCAACAAGCGGCAAAGGAGTTTGTAAAAATGCGTAGACCTTTTATTGCAGGTAACTGGAAGATGAATATGACCGCCGAGAGCGGCGCAAAACTTATTGAAGAACTTAAACCCCTTGTAAAAGAAGCCGACTGCGACGTGGCGCTGTGCGTACCCGCCATACTTATCCCCGCTATGACCGAGGCCGCCAAGGGCAGCAACATTGCCATAGGCGCACAGAATATGCACTGGGAACCCAAGGGCGCTTATACGGGCGAAATTTCTGCCGATATGCTCAAAGAGTACGGCGTTAAATACGTAATAATAGGTCACAGCGAAAGAAGGCAGTACTTCGGCGAGACAGACGAAACGGTAAACAAGCGCACCAAGGCAGTCATCGCCGCGGGAATGACCCCCATTATGTGCATAGGCGAGACGCTTGAAGAGCGCGAAGGCGGAATTACCGAAAAGGTTTTAGACCGTCAGCTCGAAGTCGGACTTGCGGGAGTTGAGGACGTCACCAAAATAGTTATAGCCTACGAACCCGTATGGGCAATAGGCACGGGCAGGACGGCCACCGACGAGCAGGCCGAAGAGACGATTGCCTATATCCGCAAAAAGATTGGTCAGCTCTTCTGCCCCAAGTGCGCAGAAAAGGTTGTTATACAGTACGGCGGCTCTATGAACGCGGGCAACTGCAAGGGACTTATGGCCCAGCCCGACATAGACGGCGGACTTATCGGCGGCGCTTCGCTCAAACTCGACTTTGCGACTATCGTAAATTATAACAAATAAAATAAAAATTTCAAAATTTAGCGCGCCGAGCCGTTTCAAGCGGCGCGGCGCGCGGTTATAAATAAACAGGGTACGGCCTGCGCCGCAAATAGTTGCGGCATATGTGCCGTTCAATTGACAATTTTACCGTAAAAATAAATTTTAAGAGGAAAGTAAAAAATAAGACTATGGCAAAAAAACCTTACGCTATCATAATTATGGACGGCTACGGAATTGCTCCCGCGGGCGCAGGCAACGCAATAGAGCTTGACGGAAGCAAGAACGTGCACGAACTTATGAAAAACTACCCCTCCGCCACCCTCGGCGCTAGCGGACTTTCGGTAGGTCTGCCCGACGGACAGATGGGCAACAGCGAAGTCGGCCACCTGAATATGGGCGCGGGCAGAATAGTTTACCAGGACCTCACCAAGATTACCAAGGAGATTGAGGACGGCGACTTCTTCAAAAACCCCGTGCTTGTGAAGGCGATGGAAAACGCAAAGGGCGAGGGCAAAAAGCTGCACCTTTACGGCCTTTTATCGGACGGCGGTGTGCACAGCCACATAACTCACCTTTTTGCCCTGCTTGAAATGGCAAAGAGGCACGGACTTAAAGAAGTTTACGTGCATTGCTTCACCGACGGCAGGGACGTTTCGCCCACGTCGGGCGCGGGCTTTGTGCGCGAATTGCAGGCAGAGATTGACAAAATCGGCTGCGGCAAGATAGCCGACGTATGCGGCAGGTACTACGCGATGGACCGCGACAACAACTGGGACCGCGTTGAAAAGGCATACGATATGCTCACCCTTGGCGAGGGCATACATTGCGAAAACGCCGCCGACGCTTTGGAAGCAAGCTACAAAGAGGGCGTGACCGACGAATTTATAAAGCCCACCAAGGTTTACGAAAATGGCAAGCCCGTCGGCCTTATCGAAAAGGGCGACAGCGTTATATGCTTCAACTTCCGCCCCGACCGCGCACGCGAAATTACGCGCGCCGTTTCGCAGAGGGAGTTCGTTGTGCCCAAGGGCACGGCCTTTGAAAGAAAGACGGGCTTCCTTGAACCCGTTTACGTATGCTTTACCGTATACGACGCGCAGTTCGAGGGCGTGGAAATAGCCTTCCCCAAGACTACGCTCAAAAACACGCTGGGCGAATACCTTGCCTCGCTCGGCAAAAAGCAGCTCAGGATTGCCGAGACCGAAAAATATGCGCACGTAACGTTCTTCTTCAACGGCGGCGTAGAGGCGCCCAACAAAAACGAAGTGCGCGACCTTATACCTTCGCCCAAGGTTGCAACTTACGACCTGCAACCCGAAATGAGCGCTTACCTTGTGACCGACAAGGTGATTGAAGAGCTTGAAACGGGCGAGTTCGACGTGGTAATCCTTAACTTTGCCAACTGCGATATGGTAGGCCACACGGGCGTTATCCCTGCGGCGGTAAAGGCCGTTCACGTGGTTGACGAATGCGTGAAGCGCGTTCTGGACAAGATACTCGAAATGGGCGGCTCGGCCCTTCTGACCGCCGACCACGGCAATGCGGACAAGCTGCTCGACGAAGAAGGCAAACCCTTCACCGCGCACACCACCAACCGCGTGCCCGTGGTGCTGGTTTCAAACGAATACAAGAACGCAAAACTGAGGGAAGACGGCATACTTGCCGACCTTGCCCCCACCCTTTTAACCGTTATGGGCGTACCCGTTCCCGCAGAGATGACGGGCAAAAGCCTTATAGCAAAATAACGAGCATTTAAAATTTATTGGCGGAGGCCTTGCTGCCTCCGCCTTTTCTTTGCGCGCGGCGCGGCAAAAACTGCCGCGCCGCGCTCTGCTATAACGCTATGCCGCGCGCCAAACCGGCAAAACTGCCTGCCCCGCCATTATAACCGTAAAGGCACGGCGGAAAAAATTTTCCGCCGCGCCTTTTATGATTATTGCAAGTGTGAACTCTGCCGCCGTTTGCATACTCTATTATAAAACTTATTATAATAAGTCTTATAAGACTTGTCAAGTCTTTTAATACTTGAACAGAATATAATAGCGGTATGGAAAGGGTAGATTTTGACGCAAAAAAATTTGCAAGGCGGCTGAAAGAGCTGCGCGGTCTGCACAACCTCAGCCAGATGGCGCTTGCCGAAAAGACAGGGCTCAGCCAGTCCGCAATTGCAAAATGGGAAGTCTGCCGGACGGAGCCGACGGCCTCGTCCATTGTTACCCTTGCCTGCTTTTTTGACGAAAAGATTGAATATGTTCTGGGCATAACCGACTGAATTTGAAGCCCCGCGGCAAAGCAGAGTGCCGCGGGGCGCTTTTTATGCGCGGCGGGACGAAGAGGCACTGAAAACGTTTGCAAAAAATTTTGCATAATAATATAATTGATAGCGTAATTTTACGGGCGCCGCGAAAACAGAAACCGCGGGCGAAAGTTTTTTTGATGGTTAAGTTTGAAGCAGAGAAATTTTTCAGTAAAAATTATGTTGTGGTGATTGGCGCCCTCATTTGCTGTATGCTGTGGGGCAGCGCGTTCCCGTGCGTGAAAGTTGGCTACGGGCTGTTCAGCGTAGACACCTCCTCATACTCATCGCTTATTCTGTTTGCGGGCATAAGGTTCACGCTTGCGGGCGTGCTGGTGCTCGCCTTCGGCTCGGCATTGCAGCGAAAGTTTTTGTTGCCCAAGCGTAAAAACATCTGGCGGGTCGCGGTGGTCGCGCTCTTTCAGACGGCGATGCAATACACATTCTTTTATATCGGGCTTGCCAACCTTACGGGCGTTAAGAGTTCGGTGCTGAACGGGCTGGGCGTGTTCTTTACCATAATTGCCGCATGCTTTATTTTCCGCACCGAAAGGTTTACGCTGATAAAACTCGTTGGCTGCATACTCGGGTTCGGCGGCGTGCTTGTGATGAACCTTGACGGACTGAACTTTGAATTTTCGCTCACGGGCGAGGGCTTTATCATATTTTCGGGACTTTCGGCGGCGATGGCGGCGGGCTTTGTGAAGGTGTTTTCCAAACACGAAAACACCACAACGCTGTGCGGCTGGCAATTTTTTTGCGGCGGGCTTGCGCTTGTGATTATAGGCGCGACAACAGGCGGAAGCATACGGCCGACTTCGGGCGCGAGCTTTGCAATGCTTTTTTACCTCGCCTTCCTTTCGGCCTGCGCGTTCACTTTGCAGGGGTACCTTTTAAAGTACAACCCCGTTTCGAAAGTGGCCGTGTTCAAGAGCACAAACCCACTGTTCGGGGCGCTGTTTTCTGCAATAATTCTTGGCGAAACCGAACAGCTTTTGCACTATACCACCCTTATTGCGCTGGCGCTGGTATGCGGAGGCATACTTATTATCAACCTTTTGGGCGAAAAACGGCTTTTGCACGCAAAGGCGCATTTAAATGCGCCTGCGGCGGAAAGCGGCGGCGCGCCGCAAGACGGTCAGTTTATTGCAGACGGCAATATTCCGCCCGATAAGCCTGACGGAAGAAGCTACGGCGCGCCGCACGAAGAACAAGGCACACAGGACGGGAAAAACGACGGGGCAAACGGCGAAGAAAGCGGGCAGAACGACGGGCGGTAGCGCATTTTTAACAAAAAATTTTAAAAACGGCAGTTTTTTGTTTGTACAAACGCGCCCTTTATGGTATAATAATTTTCGCTTGAATAAATAAATCAGAGGTTTGATTGATGCTTACTGCAATTTTGGCACCCGCGGGTATGACGCCTTCGGAATATACAATTTATATAACCTTTACCCTGATATTTATGGCGCTTTTGTTCATCGCCGCCATAATCGCCATCATCGTGGTACTCTTCCAGAAGAGCAACTCCGACGGTATTCAGGGCATTACCGCCACGAGCGAGACCTTCTTCGGCAAGAACAAGGGCAGAAGCATAGAGAGCAAACTTAAAAAGTGGGCGTGGATAACCCTCATCGTTATCGGCGTGCTCGCAATCGTAATTTATATAGTGCAGGTAATGCTTCCGTAAGCATAACCCTATACATTCTTCTGAACATACAAAAGATGAAAAAGGCGGCTTTATTTTAAGCCGCCTTTAAATATATTTGCGGTTTGTTAAAATGCCGCCCCGTTGCAGAAAATAGTATTATAAATACCATATAAAATTACAATAGTTGCGGCATATGTGCCGCCCGATTGAAAAACAGAAAGAAAAAAATTATGACTGTAAGAGAGAATATTGTTCAGCTTTTTGAAAGCGGAAAGCTGGCGTTTAAAACTGAAAAGCAGATTTGCGACATACTTAAAATTACGCACGGCGAAAGAAAATCGGCCGCCCGCATTTTGGGCGAGCTGGAAAAAGAGGGCGTGATTTTAAAGACCAACGTAGGCGAATACTGCACCCCCGCGCAGGCGGGCGCCGTTTGCGGCATTATTCAGGGCAACGAGCGCGGATTTGCCTTTCTGATTCCCGACGGAAAGACGGGCGATATGAAAGATTTGTTCATCCCCCGCCACTCCCTTCACGGTGCGCTCGACGGCGACAGAGTGCTTGCCGTGAGAATTAAGGGAACGGAGGACGAAGCGAGCGTGATTAAAATACTTTCGCGCGGACGCACGGCGGTTGCAGGCACCTTTGAGCGGACGGGCGGCGCGTGCTACGTTGTGCCCGACTGGTCGAAATTCGCGCCCAGAATTTTTGTGCCCTCCTCCCTTTCGATGAACGCAAAGCAGGGCGACAAAGTGGTCTGCCGAATAACCGCCTATCCGCACGGCAAGGCGCCAAACGGCAAAGTAGTTGAAATACTTGGCAAGGGCGGCGACTTTTACGCCGAAGAACTTTCTATAATACGCAACTACGGCCTTTACGAGCAGTTTCCCGCCGAAGCCGAACGGCAGGCAGAGCGCGTTGCCGCGCAGAAAGTGGTATTGGGCGACAGGCGCGATTTGCGGGATACGCTTACCATAACCATAGACGGCGACGACACGCGCGACATAGACGACGCCGTGTCGCTTGAACGCAGGGGTGAAAACTTTGTTTTAGGCGTGCACATTGCCGACGTGGGGCACTACGTTAAGAGGGGCACAAAACTCGACGAAGAGGCGTATTCGCGCGGGACGAGCGTTTACTTCCCCGACAGGGTACTGCCGATGCTGCCGAGGGCGCTTTCAAACGGGGCGTGCAGCCTGAACGAGGGCGAGGACAGGTACGCCCTTTCGTGCATAATGACGATTGCGCCCGACGGCGAAAGAATAAGCAGCGAAATTTTTGAAAGCGTGATAAAGAGCGACCACCGCACCACCTATAAAGAAATTACGGCGCTCGCCGAAGGCGACGAAGCAATGCGCGGAAAATACCCCGACCTTATTGCTATGTGCGCCGATATGAAGGAGCTGTGCGGCGCGCTTACCGCCCGCCGCGAGAGGCTGGGGAACATTGACCTGAGCGTAAAAGAGGCGCACATATACCTTGACGAACGCGGCGAGATAGTAATACCCGACTACGAACGCACTATATCGGAAAAGATGATAGAGCAGTTTATGATATGCGCCAACGAGGCCGTGGCCGAGTATATGCAAAAGAAGGGCGCGCCCTTTATGTTCCGCGTACACGAGCCGCCCGCGCCCGAAAAGGTAAGCTCGTTTTTATCCTTCCTCTCCGACCTGGGCATAAGCGGCAGGGTGAGCGAGGACGAGCCTGAACCCGGACAGTTCCAGGCAATACTGAAAAGAATTGCTGGCAAGCCCGCCGAAAGCGCGGTAAACAAGGTTATGCTGCGCACGATGCAGAAGGCGCGCTACTTCGAGCGGAACTTAGGGCACTTCGGCATAGCAAGCGAATGTTACTGCCACTTTACCTCGCCCATACGCCGCTACCCCGACCTGTTCATCCACCGCATAATAAAGAGCGTGCTGCACGGCGGAATAGACGAGATGCGCGAAAAGTACGCGGGCGTTGCCGCGGAAGAGGCGGCACACTGTTCGCTATGCGAGAAGAACGCCGACGCCGCCGAACGCGACGTGGACAGCCTTTATAAGGTAGTTTATATGTCAGAGCGGGTCGGCGAGGAATACGAGGCCACCGTTTCGGGCGTGACGGCATTCGGCGTGTTTGCCGAGCTTGACAACACCGTTGAAGGGCTGATAAGATTGGAAAAACTGCCCGGCGGCAGTTACGAATACCTTGAAGACAAGTTTGTGCTTAAAGGCGAGCGCACGTTCCGCCTGGGCGACAGAATTAAAATACGCGTAGACGGCTGCGACTGGGGCAATATGCGCCCCGAATTTTCGCTTGCAGACGTGCCTCAGACCCACTCAAAGCCAAGCGCTGAGAGCGGCAAAAGGCGGGCGGGCGACAAAAACGGCACTCAGAAAGACGGCAGGCACGGCGGTGCAAAACAGAGGCGAAAAAGCGGCGGAAAGCCGCGCCGCGGCGAAGGACGGGCGGAAAGCGGCAAAAAATATACACGGCGCGGCGGCGGACACAGAAGGCGCGGCTGAAAAAGTGTTTACAAACGCGCCGTTTATGGTATAATGGTATGGATATGAAAAAGACTATTGCCGTAAACAGGCAGGCAAGCTACGAATATTTTATAGAGGAAAAGTTCGAGGCGGGAATAGTGCTCGAAGGGGCGGAAGTAAAATCTTTAAGGCGGGGCAACTGCAACCTTAAAGACAGTTTCTGCTTTTTGCACGGCGGCGAAATGTTCATAAAAAATATGCACATAGCCGTGTACGACAAGGCGGGCGCGTTCAACTCGCACGATTCAAAGCGCGACAGAAAACTGCTTATGCACAAGGCCGAAATTGCGCGCATTGCGGGCAAGGTGAACGCCAAGGGCTTCACCGTGGTGCCCCTCTCGCTCTACTTTTCGGAAGGTCTGGTCAAGGCGGAGATTGCACTGTGCCGCGGCAAACAGAACTACGACAAAAAGCGCGCCATTGCCGAAAAGGACAGAAAGCGCGAAATGGAGCGCGAACTTAAAAACTACAACTGATTTTTTTGTATGCGCATACGCGCAGCACTTACAAGACAGAAAAAAAGGGGTAACTTCAACATATGCCTATCGTCATCGACAGAGATATTCCTGCATTTAAAATTCTTACGGGCGAAAGATGCTTCGTTATGGACAAAGAGAGGGCTCATTCGCAGGAGATTCGCCCGATAGAGATTGCCATTTTAAACCTTATGCCCACCAAAGAGACGACGGAAACGCAGTTTATGCGACTGCTTTCAAACAGCCCTTTGCAGGTGAACATAACGCTTATAAAGACGGCGACCTACAAGAGCACGCACACCGAACAGCAGCACCTTGAAAGGTTTTACAAAAACTTTCAGGACATAAAGGAACAGCGCTTCGACGGCCTGATTGTGACGGGCGCGCCCGTTGAGAATATGGAGTTTGAAGAGGTTGCCTATTGGGAGGAGTTCAAAGAGATTCTTGACTGGACGAACACGCACGTAACCTCCACCCTGTTCATATGCTGGGGAGCGCAGGCGGCGCTGCACTATTTTTACGGCATAAAAAAGCACCCGCTGAAACAGAAGTGCTTTGGTATTTTTGCGCACCAGCGCATACGCGGGGACAAGCCCGAACCGCTGATGAGGGGAATTTCTGACGAATTCCATATGCCGCACTCCCGCCACACCGTGGTGTATGCCGAGGACATAAAGCACATAAAGGAGCTGGAAATTCTGGCGTATTCCAAGCGCGCGGGCGCTTCGATTATCAAGAGCAGCGACAACAAGCGCGTGTTTGTGATGGGACATATGGAGTATGACCGCGACACGCTTAAAAACGAGTATGAGCGCGACAAGGCAAAGGGGCTGGACATTCAGCCGCCCGTGAACTACTTCAAAGACTCCACCCACACCGCCGTGAAGATGAACTGGACCTCCACCGCCAACCTGTTTTACATAAACTGGCTGAACTATTACGTATACCAGGTTACGCCATACGTATTGTAATGCGACACAAAGGCGAAAATCATATAAAAAAACAAAAAAGCCGTGCGCGGAAAATTTTCCGCGCACGGCTTTTAAATAACTTAAAATATAGCCTGTATTGCTCTTTTTTAAATCGCAATAAATTTTATGCGTACCGCGTAAAGTAGCTTGAAGAATCGAATGTGATGTAACAATACGTCTGCACTCCGTTCCTTTCCACCACAACTTCAACAGTGTCGCCCATTCTTACCGAGAACATTGCGTCGGTCGCATTGTATTGCCTGGTGACGTCGATAGAAAAATAGTGGGGCGACACAAGGTAATCTGTATCCTGCGGAACGGTGAAGTTTTCGCTTCGCTCTGTATAGGCGCCGTCGGTGCCGCCTTCAAACGTTCCTACCGCAAAGGACAGAATTATGTCGTCTGCGAACAGAATACTGTGTGCGGCGGAATTGCGCTCTACGCTCTGTACCCCCACCGTTTCCCTGATAAGCGTTTCGCCCTTTTCGGAATCGTATACCGAATAGCTGTCGCGCGTGGTTACGGTGACGCCTAGCACGGCCTTTTCCACATACCTGACAGCGCCGCTTTCTTCATAGGTATCTATCATCGACTGAACCACCCTGCGGGCATAAGTCGTGGGCAGGGCGTATGCCATATTGTCTATGCCGTCGGCCTCGTTTTTGGAATTGATTATGCCTACCATTTCGCCGTTGTAATTGAACAGTCCGCCGCCCGAATTGCCGCCGTTCACCGCGGCGTCGGTGCGCATTACCCTGTATGACATTACGTCGTCCAAATTTACAGAGCCGTCGGCGTTTTCGCTGAGTGCAACGTTCGTCCACTCTGACTCGCGGCTGATTATGCCGCGCGTTATTGAAAGGCCCAGGCCGTCGGCATTGCCAACGGCATACACGCTTTCGCCCGCAACCACGTATTCGTCCTGCGCAAATTGCGCGGCGACGGCGTTGCTGCGCCTTATTACTTCGCTGTCTTCAACTTTGAGCACGGCAAGGTCGTATTGGCGCGAAACACCGATGATTTCCACCTGTGATGAAGGTATGCCGTTTACGTTTACCAGCGCGCCGCTCCTGCTATCGGAATAGTAATCGGCGCCCTCTTCGTCGCTGCCGTAGAGATAGACGTACAGGTCTTCGCAATAGCCGTAATCGCTTTCGTACACCACGTGCGCGTTGGTGACTATATAGGCGTCGCCTTCCGTTGTATCGACGTCGACCATCACGCCCGTGCCGGCAAACACGCTGTGCGTGGACGAGCCGAAAATCGGGGCGGAAGTAGTGTAGTCGGCCATTATAGTAACCGAGCTTAAAAGCGAACGGTTCATAATCGCCTGCTGCGAGATAGCCTCCTGCACCTCGCCCGAGGTCATTCCGAAGTACATCTCTACAAATTCGCTGACGGTGAGCCGTTCCTCACCGTTCTGGACGCGCTCGGCGTTGACAGCCTCGTACATATCGTAAAAATTGAAGTCTTCGCCGTCGCGGCCGTCCCTCCCGTTCTGCGCACAGGCGGGAAGGGCGATGAATGTTGCAAGCGCCGCCGCACACATTACAGCCGCGGCTATGCGCCTTAAAATTTTAGCCATAAAAATAAATCCCTGTAAGTTATATAAATTTCAGGCGCGCGCCGCCTTACGGGCGGCGCGCGCCAGAGCCTTTAATTTACTTTATTGCCGCGCTTCCGGCGCATACGCCTGCAAAATGTACGGCAATCCTTTACAGCTTGACGCCGTTTTTGACAAGGAGAGCGCGGGCGCTTTCAACGCTGTCTGTGCCCGTTTTGTTCTTTACGGGGGCGAACTCCCTGTCGCGCTCAATCTCCACAGCAAGGCAGTTGCCCATCAGCTTTATCATATCCAGCACAAGGTATTCGAACTTGTAGCCGTTGGGCTGTTCGGGCTGGACGAGTTTGCCGTCTTCGATGTGCGGTATCTTTTTGAACGAGAGATGAACGGGCAGCTTTTCTGCAATGGTCTTGTTGAGCAGCTCCACCTTGAACAGGTAGTTCAGAATAACTCCGTAGGCAAATTTCAGCTCGCCGTCGGGCCTGCGCATAGCGGCAATCTCCTGCGGCATCTCGTAATACTCCACTATCGCGGGCTTGCCGTCCTCCATACAGAGCACGCCAACCTTTTCTTCGGGAGAAACCTTTTTTACTACCTTGGCAGAGCAGTTGCAGCCGCTTACCAGCGTTGCGCCAACAAATACAGGGTCGCATATGCGCTGCAAAACGTTGTCTACGCTGTATACGTTGAGCCACTCTATGCCCTCTTTTTCAAGAAGGCTGCCGAAGCCGCCCCTAATCAACGAGGAATACCAGCCGCCGTTGCCGTTGGGCGAAGTGGAAATTTTACCCTTTTCGGCGAGGAATATCCTGCCGCGCTCGTCGCACGTGGGCGCCATCTCCTGCACGAAGAAGTGCACCTTTTCGGCGGGGTAGCCGAAGTAATTCTTTTCTTTGAAGAATTCCACCGTCTTGTCGTGGTTAATTTCGCTGGTCATCACAAAGATATGGAAGTAGGCGTCCGCCATATCCGTGACCTGCTTTATGTTGGCAAACTGGCAGGCGAATATTGAAAGCTCGCGCGAGGTGCCCATATTATACATCCCCTTGGGATTATCCGAGCCGAGACGCGTACCCTGTCCGCCGGCGAGAAGCACGGCGGCTACCTTACCAGCTTTTATGGCGGCAAGTCCGACGCTCCCGAATTCCTCGCGGCGCCTTGACACTTCCTCTACCGTAAACGCGGGCACGGGGGTGAGGTTGCCTATCTTCCTCTCCCCGCCCTTGTCGAGCGCGTGGAAGTCGGAAAAATTTATGCCCGATATCTGGTCGAGCAGGGCGCTTTTTCCGTTTTCGTCGAGCTCATCGTAATATTTTAAAAGATGTTCCTGGCCGTGCTCTTTTAAAAGCATAGCTGCTTCGCTGTAAGTCATATGTTTTTCTCCCCTTGGGTACTGTATATAATTATATAGTATAGTTAAAAATCTGTCAAGCCGCTAAATTATTTATAAATTTTCTTCAAAATATTGAAAAAAGCAAAAAGATGGTTTATAATAGTTATGTGTAACCAAATAGAAATATAATATCCGCGCAAAAGGCACGCAAAGGCGCGCCGCACAAGAGGCCGCGGGAAAGATTTAAGGAGGATTTCAAACTATGTATTGCGTAGAATGCGGGGAAAAACTCACACTTGTATTCAACCACAAAGAGGGGCTTGTACCCTTCTGCAAAAAGTGCAACGAATACCGCTTCCCCCAGTTTGCAACGGCAGTGAGTATGGTGGTCACCAACAGGAACAAAGACAGGATTCTGCTCGCAAAGCACAAGGACCAGAGCGATTACATACTCTTTGCGGGGTATGTGAAAAAGGGCGAAACGGCAGAAAAGGCCGTTACCCGCGAATTCAAGGAAGAAACCAAGCTGAACACGGTTAAGTTCAGATTTATGAGTTCGCGCTATCACGAGCCGAGGAACGTGCTGATGCTCAACTTCCTCACTATGGCAGAGATTGGCGAGCCCGAAATCGACGCCGACGAGATTGACGAGATTAAGTGGTTCAACTTCGACGAAGCTCTTTCCGCCGTACGCAAAGACAGCACGGCAGAGTTCTTTTTGAAGAACGCCATCGCCGAACTTAAAAAGGGTTCGTTTTAAGTCTGTTTAAGCAATTGTAAGGTAAGGAACGCTCAAAAATTCAATATCGCAATATAGTCCGCCGCGGGAAAATTTTCCCGCGGCGGCTTTTTTGTTCCGGCGGCAGCCTTTTTATTCCGCGACGGCCTTTTTTACTCTGCAAAACGCAGGCAGTTTCCTCCTCTCCACTGCATAACGCTCCTCCGTTTTAAAAAATGTGTACATTTTTTATAAACCTCTTGCAAAAAACATATACTTATGTTAGAATATCTTTTGTAATATCCGCACTTTAAACGTAAATTTTGTGAATGTTTGTATGGTCAGTAAATATCCATATTATTTATAATATTGCTTTGAAAATTGTTTAAACAGGAGAAGTTTATGAAAATAGCAGTAGTCGGAGTGGGCTATGTAGGCCTTTCAAAC
>URMT01000014.1 GCA_900549005.1 uncultured Eubacteriales bacterium
GCACGCCTGCATACTATATACTATAATAATAATTTTTACTGCCGCGCGCACAAAACGGGCGGTTTTTTACCTTTCGGCAAGCACGAAGTTATAAAATTCCTCCATCTCCTGTCTGGTTTTGAAGTTGGCAAGATACATAGTGTTGCCCATCGCCGCAGACAGCGCCTCGGGAATTCTGTCTATCGCCTTTATGTTGGCGGCGTACTTCCTCTCTATGTCCTCTTCGCTGTATTTGAAGGGTTTGCCGTCGCGCCTGCCCGCATACGCGCAGAAGAACTTTTCGCCCGTGGGAACCAGGGTACTGTCGTAGGCAATCATATCCGCCCATATTTTGTAGACGTCGGTGGAGTTGGCGTAGTTCATCATATCGGGCGTAAAGCCGCCGCACGGGCGCATATTTACCTCCAACGCGATTACGTCGCCCTTTTTGCCGAGGTATTGGTCGCGCGTTAAACGGAAAAATTCAAAATGCACGAACCTGCTCTTCACGCCGAAGGCCTTCACCGTGCGCCTGCCCGCGTCGCGCACGTCGGGCGCGAGCTCGTTCACTATGTAATAGATGCTGTTGTCGTTGGTGTTGACTATGTCCATTATCGAAAAGGGCGTCACGTTGCCCGTTTCAAAAATCGGCTCGCCCTTGCTGTTTATTATGGCGTCGTACGAGTTGACTTCTGCCTCTACGAACTCCTCCATTATGTACTCGACAGGCGGCATATTCTGAAAAAACGATACCAGCTCTCCGTCGGAAGAGAGCTTGTACGTATCGTTTGCGCCTACGCCGTTGTCGGGCTTGACAATTACGGGATAACCTACTTCGTCGATAAATTTACGGCAGCTTTCGAGCGAGGTGGCCATACAGTAACGCGCAGTTACCACGCCCGCCTTTTTATAATACTCCTTCATCCGCGACTTGCACTTTATTCTGCCCATATCCCCGCTTTTGAAGCCGCTGCACACGTTGAAGTCGGTGCGCAGGCGCGCGTCGAGTTCCAGCCAGTATTCGTTGTTGCTCTCAATAAAGTCGGGCCTGCCGTATTTGAACGAAAACAGGGCGACCGCGCGGTAGACTTCGTCGTAGTTTTTCAGCGAATAAACGCGGTAATATTCGGTGAGATAATCTTTGAGCTCGCCGTCCAAATCGTCGTATGGGCAGTCGCCTATGCCCAGCACGTTGAAGCCGTTGTTTTTGAGCTCGCGGCAGAATCTTTTGTAGTTTGCAGGAAAGTTAGGCGAAATAAAAATAAAGTTCTTCATTATCATTCTCCCGTTATATATTCTTGTCTTTCATATATTTTATTGTTTACCACTTTAAATCGATGAATTATAAGCGGTGCAAAGCGCCCCAAAGTTCCGGCAAAAGTCTGCCTTATCTATTCAGCCGAGTATTTTGGGCAGAAAGTAGGCCGCCTGCACGAACCACCAGTCCCAGTCGTGCTTTACATCGCCGCCCCAGAAGTCTACCCAGGCGGAAATGCCCTTTTCTTTGAGGATATTGCCGAACGCGGCGGTGCTTTCAAGCGTTTCGTTCTCCCAGGCGCCCTGCCCCACGCACAGCACTATGCGCCCCGCATTATATTTTGCGATATACGGGTGGCCTGACGGCATTCCCGCAATAAACTGCTGCGGCGAGTTGATGTAGGTCAAATCGTCGTGGTAAGAGCCGAAGCAATATTCGTTGGTGTATATTCCGCTGAGCGAAAGGAGCGCGTCGAACACGTCGGGGTAACGGAAAAAGAGCGTGGAAGCGTGCAGCGCGCCCAGACTGAGCCCCGACGCCATAAAGCGTATTTCCCAGCCGTTGGCGCGGGTGTTTATGTCTGAAAAGAGGGGCACGGCCTCTTCGATTATATACCTCATCCACGCCTCGTGCCTTTCTATGCGGGCGCGCGGGTCGCCGCCTGCAAATAAAGTTTCGTAATCTATGCTGTCTACGGTAAAAACCTGAATACGGCCGTCCTCGATGTACGGGGAATAAACGCCCAGCATTCCCATATCCTCGAACTCGTAAAATCTGCCGCCCTGGCAGGGAATTACGAGCACGGGCTTGCCGCGCGTGCCGTATATCTTATATTCCATATCCCTTCCCAGGTTATGGCTGTAAAACTTACCGTATGAAATGTGCATAGTAAATCCTTTTTTTCAAATAAAACTCCGAGGCGTTAAAAACGGCGACGCAAAGGCATACTTTTTTGCCGTATTTTATTGCGGGAGTGCGGCAAAAATTTTATTCCCCCTCAAAGCCTATGGCGGGGAAAAATACGGGCAACTGCCTCTGCCACGAGGCCTCGCAGTGGGTGCCGCAGGGCACTATGCGCGAGGTGACGAACACGCCCTTTTGAATGAGGTCTGAAACGACGTACGAATAAATCTTTTTCTGCTCGGCGTGGTTGCCGAACTCGCGGCTGCCGTAGTCCATATACAGAAGCGTTGCCCTGCCGAATCTGGCCCTGGAAAGAAAGGCGGGTATGCCGCCGCCCACCCATAAGCTGGGCGAAAGCGCCGCGCCGCGGCCGAAGTATTTGCCGTATACGGCCAGGCCGTACATCGTCATCAGTCCGCCCATAGAACTGCCGCCGAGGGCGGTGTTCTGCCTGTCGGGCAGGGTGCGGAAATTGGCGTCTATGTAGGGTTTGAACTCGCCGACAAGCCAGTCCATATATTTTTTGCCCTTGGCGCGTATGCGCGCGCCGCCGGGCATAGTGAAGTTTATGGGCGAATATTCTTCCAGCCTGCCGTTGCCCACGGTGTTACACTCCACCGCCGCCACGATAAGTTTGGTGTTTGTGTAGTCGAGGTATTCGCCTATGCCCCAGCTCTTGCCGTAGGTGGCGTCCTCGTCGAAGAACAGGTTGTGCCCGTCGAACATATACATTACGGGGTAGCGCCTTTCCGTATCCTCCTCATAGCCGCGGGGCAGATAGACGTACGCCCTGCGCGTGCGCTCGCCCGTGAGTTGAGGTATTGTAATATCCCATTTTAAAATCATATATAAATCCTCACAAAAATTCCCGCCTTGGGGCGGCGGCAATTTTTCGTGACTTGCAAACTTCTTTTTGCGCGGAGCGCGCGATGTTATTACAGCAAAAAACCGTATATAAATCGCAATTGCCCCCACAGTATGCCACAATTATCCAACGACGATATTTTCTTCTACGAAGGATAAAACGTCTGCCGTGGCGGCCTTTTTGCAGTTATCGTTTAAAATTTCGTGCCGCGCGCCCTTGTAAAGTATCAGTCGGGCGCCGGTTACGCCTGCGGCGCGGTACTTTTTATATGTCTTTTCCACGCCCCTGCCGTAATCGCCCACGGGGTCGTCCTCGCCGGCGATGACGAGGATGGGCAAATCTTTGCGCACCGAGGTGAACGCGCTTTTGGAGCAAGCCTTGGTAATAATATCGAAAAGCCCTGCAAAGCCGCCGCACGTGAAGCCGAAGCCGCACAGTCCGTCGGCAACGTAACTGCGCACGTTGCCCTCCTCTGCCGAGAGCCATTCATACCCCGTGTTTGCGGGGCGGAATTTTTTGTTGTACGTACCGAAGGCGAGTTTTGCGATGAACTTACTCTTATAGCCGCTGCCCTTCGCCTTTGAAATAATTTTTGTTATAAGGCGGGCAAAGAACAGCGTTACGGGGTCTTTAAAGCCCGTGCCCATCACAATTGCCCCCGTAATATCCTGCGACCAACGCGCAATATATGCGCGGCAGAAGAACGAACCCATACTGTGGCCCATTATAAAGAACGGAACATTCGGCGCAATTTCTTTTGCCTTCAATGTAAGGGTGCGTATATCTTTGAGCACCAGCTCTGCGCCGCCCTGCGGGAAGTGGCCCAAATCGCCCTCGCCGTCCGCGGTCTTGCCGTGGCCGAGGTGGTCTTCCGCGCACACCAAAATTCCGCGGCGCGCCGCCTCCTCGGCAAAGGGGGCGTAGCGCGTGCAATATTCCTCCATTCCGTGAATTATCTGCAAAACCGCCTTAACCTCGCCTTCGGGGCGCCATATTGCGGCGTGTACGGTATGTTTTCCGTCTGACGAAGGGTAAAAAATTTCTTCCATACTCGTTGCTCCAAACCGTTGTGCGGCAGTGCCGCGCAAGTTTCCGCCGTTGATGCGGACTATATAATATAGAAGCAATTATAGCACCGAAGGCAAATAATTGCAACAAAATGCGGGCAGTATGAGCCGCGCATAAGTTATACGTAATCTTTAAACGCCTGCAAATTGTCGGGCGAAATTCCGCGCGAGCCATCCTCTATTTCGTGCGCAATCTTCTGAACCGCGCCGTTTAGTATGGCGGGGCGGCACACGCGCACGCCGTAGTCGGATACGACGCCGCAGACCAAGTCGATTTCGCACTTCTTTCCCGCCTTTAAATCGTAGTACATTCCCGAAACGAGCGCTCTGTGCTTTTTCATCGCAATGGGAATAAGAAGGTAGGATATCAGCCGTTTGAACGCCGTTTTGTAGCCCAGAATTTTTGCCACGTCGTGCCCCTGCACCTTTGCGGGGCGTATGCCGCAGGCTACGGCGATATCGAAGCACTCCTTCAATATGCTCTGCGCAACCTTCCTTGCATACCTGTCGTCGCAAATCTGGCCGAAGGTCATACCCGTCACCGCCGAAAGGCCCGAAAAGGCGCAGTTTATGGCGAGCTTTGACCAGCGCGCGCCCACAAAATTGCTCTCTATGGTAACCTTTCCCATACGCGACAGCACCGACTGAACCGCGCCCAGCTTTTCGCCGTTATTATACATCGTGCCGAGGGCGAATTCCAGCCCGTCGGGGCGGGTGGTAAGTTTTGCCTCGCCGCCGCCCACAAAGGTCGCTCCCCACGAAACGGCGCAGCCGCAGCACCGCTCTTCGCCCACCACGGCGGCAACCGAAGGTTCGGGCAGGCCGTTCTGCGTGGTGCACACTATGCCGTCCGATTTGATGTGCGGCAGCAAAAATTGCAGAATTTCTTTGTTTGCGTGCTGTTTTGTCATAAGGAAGATTACGTCGTACTCCCCCTCCATTTCGTCGGGAAAGAGTGCCGACACGGGCACGGTAAAATCGACGGTGCCCGTTATGTGCGCCCCTTTCTTTTTAAGCGCCGCAACGTGCGCGGCGTTGCGCGTGATAAGGTCGGGCGAGCCGCCGTTTTTTGTGACGAACGCGCCCAGCACGGTGCCCATCGCGCCCGCGCCGTAGATTGCAACCCTCATTGGTTATCCCCCTTCTGCCTCTTTGTTATAATCTTTTTCAGCCCCTTGAAGAAGCTGCCGTTGCATATATCTATAAAGCCCTGCGCCTGCGCGCGGTTGAAGCCTGCGTACTGCATTGCAGAACGCACGGTTATGTACCTGAACGTTAAAAGCGCAGTCTGCTTTTTTGAGGTACAGTAAAAGTCGGCAATTCTGTAAATCAGCCTGCCCCACGCGCCCTTTGCGTTTTTGAGGTCGATGAGCGGGCTTTTGAGCGTTATTTCAACGCGCGTTTTTCGCCCGCACTCTGCGGCGGCCTCTTCGCCGTCTTCGGCGGCGCTCTTTTCGGCAAGCACGCCGCGCACTAAGTCCGCGCGCAAAGCTGCGCCGTCAGCGCCCTCGGGCGGACGGATTCCCTTTATTTTAACCGAGCCCCAAAGACGGGTATCGCGCGAGGAGGAACCGACGATTACGCCGTATTGCCCCGCATATATGGCAAAATTACCGCTCTTTTCGTCGAAGGTGCGCAGGGCGTATTCGTCCAATTTTATCTCCACGGTGCGCTCTTCGTCTGGCTGTAAAAACACCTTTTCAAACCCCGCGAGCTTTTTGACGGGCTGCAATCCGCCGAACTGCGGGCAGATATACACCTGCGCCGCCTCGGCGCCAGCGCAGGCGCCCGTATTTTTAAGCCTGAAAGTCACCCTGTCCCCGTCGCATTTCAGGTCGGAATAACTGAACTTTGTATACGAAAGGCCGTAGCCGAACGGATATTTTACGGCGATATTTGCCGCGTCGTACCAGCGGTAGCCCACCAGAATATCCTCTTCATAGCGGCATATATAGGGGTCTTTTGCAAAACTCTGCGACGAAGGCACGTCGGAATAGTCCGCGGGGAAGGTTTCTGCAAGTCTGCCCGAAGGGCAGACCTTCCCCGCAAGAAGATTTGCAAGCGCCGTACCCGTGCCCGCGCCCGTGAGCGGCATATATAATATCGCCGAAGCGTACTTTTCCCAGTCACAGCACACAGCGCTGCCCGAAAACAGCACCACTATCGGGCGGACGCCCTCTTTATGCAGCTCTTCCAGAAGTTCGCGCTGGCAGAGGGGAATTTCCATACTCTCCCTGTCGGCGCCCTCGGCGTCCTCGCGCTCGGTGAGCCCCGCAAAAAATATGACCTTATGCGCCGACTTTGCCCGTTCAATCGCCTGCCTTTTCAGCTTTTTATCGGCCCTGCCGTCCCTGCGGCAGCCGCGCACGTACTCCGTGCCGAACTCTGCCGAAAGGTAAGTTATTATATCGTCGGCGTTATGGGCGTTTACGCGCGCCGAACCGCCGCCCTGCAAGTGCGGTTTTGCCGCAAGCTCGCCAATAATCAGCACCTTTTCGCCCGCGGCAAGGGGCAGAGCGCCCTCGTTTTTGAGCAAAACGGCGCACTCCTCGGCCGCCCTGCGCGCAAATTCAAGGTGTTCCTCCCCGTCGTATGCGCCCCGGGCGGGTCGGGAATATTTTTTGGCAAAGCGCGCAATGCGCACGGCGCACCTGTCGATATCCTCCTCAGAAAGCGTATCCTCTTTTATGGACGACTGCAACTCTTCGGGCGTAAGCACGCAGCGGGGCATCTCTAAATCTTCGCCGGCACGCACGCCTGCGGCGCGGTCGGATGTGCCCACCCAATCGGATATTACTATGCCGTCAAAGCCCCATTCGCCGCGGAGTATGCCCGAAATAAGGCGCTCATTTTCCGAACAGTATGTGCCGTTCAGCTTATTGTACGCCGTCATAACGGCGGCGACGCCTCCCATCTTCACCGCCATTTCAAACGGGGTGAGGTATATCTCGCGCAGGGCGCGTTCGGAAGGTTCGGAAGAATATACCGTGCGCGCAAATTCGCGGTTGTTGCAGGCAAAGTGCTTTACACAGCAGGCCACGCCCGTGCCCTGCACGCCGCGGATATAGTTTGCCGCGAGCTCGCCCGCAAGGTAAGGCTCTTCCGAAAGGTATTCAAAGTTCCTGCCGCACAGCGGGTTGCGCTTTATGTTTACGCCAGGGCCGAGCAAAACGTTTACCCCCAGCGTGGCCGCCTCCTCCCCAAGCCTTGCGCCCGTTTCGCGCAAAAGGCGCCTGTCCCACGACGAGGCGAGGGCAGAGAGGCAGGGAAAACAGGTTGCGGGAACGGAATTTTCCAGACCGAAATTATCGGAAGCGCCCGCCTGAGCGCGCAGGCCGTGCGGCCCGTCTGAAAAGCGCACGGAGGGTATGCCCTCTTCTAAGTAGTCCTGCGTGGTCCAGAAATCTTTGCCCGTCACAAGTTTCAGCTTTTGCGCAAGGCTGAGATTTTTTACGGCAAGTTCCTCTTCCGAAGGCGCCGAAGGGGCGCCGCCCTGAACTTTTTTTTCGTCTTTTTGCTTTTTTGAGCGGAATAACCTGAACATACGCCTATATTTTATCACACGGCGGCGGCAAATGCAATACCGTGAAGTAATTAAAGCGTGCATTTAAAAACGGGAATATTTGGGGTGGCGGCGCACAGGCCGCCAACATTAAGGCAGGCTTCATTCAGTAAATTTTACCTTTGCGCGTACGCGCATACAACCCGCGACAGACGCGCATACTTATTTGCAAGGAGAAAAAATATGATAATAGTCAACTTTATTGCCTATATCCTGTGCATTATAGGCGGAATAAACTGGGGACTTTACGGCATATTCGACTTTAACCTTGTAAGCTGGATATTCCAGGGCCCCCGCACTGCCGGCGCGATAACGCTGTATATAATAATAGCGGTGGCCGCGCTCTGGCTGATAATTTCGCCCATCATCACGGGCTGGGGCCTGCGCCTTTCGCGCCGCGACGATATGCACGAAGAGCGCGCGCACAGGTAAGTTCCGGAAATGTCCTTAGAAAGGCGCGCGCAATAAGAAAGCCGCCGCAGGAACTTTTCCTGCGGCGGCTTTTTTTTAAAAATTTGTTCCGTAAAAATTTACTCCTCGCCCTCGATGCGCTGTTTAAGGCCGTCTTTGCCGAACATAGTCATCAGCTTGTCTTCGCTGTCGGCAGTCACCTTTAAAAGCGCGGTCAGGCCCGATATATTCTCTTCGCCCAAGACGTCGACATACATATCGAAATAGCGCTCTAAATAGGCGTGCTTTTCGGCAAGGTGCCTTTTGCCCGCCTCGGTTAAGGTGACGTACATCTTCCTTCTGTCGTCCTCGGCGACCTGCATTTCGATAAAGCCCTTTTCGCGCACGGTGCGCAGAATGTTTGCCGTGCGCGCGCGGCTTAAATGCATCTCTTCGCTTATAACAGAGGGCGTAAGCGGCTGCAAGTAGGCGTTGAGGCACTCCAAAAGCGCGGTTTCGCCCACCAGAAATTCGCGCAGATAGAACATTATATCCATTCTGTACATACGCCAGAGCTGCGCCATAAGCGCATTGCGCAGGTCAGTTTTTTCCATTATATCCTCCATTGAAGGCCGCCCCGCCTGCGGCGGGGCGGCACCGTAAGGCGTAATTTTGCACGCCCGATTGCGTTATTCGTTTGATTTGAGCGATTCGGCCATATCTATTTTATACAGCTTTATGAGCATAAACGCATACACCACGATTGCAAAACCTATCGTAATGAGGAACGCCCACAGGTAGCTGAGCGGCGCTACCACCTTGCCGAACATCATCCACACGCTGTTTACCCTGCCCACTATGAACATATGCAGCAGCCAGCCGACGAGCAGCCCCAGCAGCGTGCCGACTACCGTTAAAATCATACTCTCGCGGTAGATATAGCCCGCAACCTCCCACTTTGTGTAGCCCAGAACGCGCAGCGTGGCAATCTCTTTGCGGCGCTCGTCTATGTTAATGTTGGTGAGGTTATACAGCACTATCGCCGCAAGCGCGCCCGCCGACACGACGAGTATCAGAATTACAAAGCTCATCGTCTCGTTCAGGGCGTCGAAGGTGCTCACCGTGGTATAGGTGAATTCCACACCCGTCACGGAGGAATCTGAAAGAAGTTTTTCAGCATCGGCGTCCATTGCCGCGGTATCGGTGCCGTAGCCGTATTTTATGAGGTAGGTGTTCGCGGCGGTATCTATGCTGCCGCCCGCGGCCCCGACTGCGGCGCGGAAGTTTGCCTCGCTCATATATACCTGCGAACCCGTGTAGTTTTCGCACACGCCGAGCACGGTAAGGTCGAGCTCTATGCCGTCGGCCGTGCGGTAAGTTATATCGTCGCCCGCGGATATATCGTATACAGTGGCGATATTTTCGGGTATTATTATGCCCTCGCCCGAAACGTCGATTTCGCGCCCCGAGGTGCGGTAGTGCAGGCTTACGAAGTTGCGGAAGGTAGTCTGGTCGGCGACGGCGTACAAATCCACGCTCTCGCGCGAGCCTGCCGAATCTTCCGATGCCCCTATTATAAGCTGGCCGCTTTCGCTGAACACGTCGGTATAGCTGCCCTCTTCGAGGGAGTCGAGGTAAGTTTTCAGTTCGCCGTCTGCCTGCGCCTCCTGTGCGGGATTGTGACTTATGATGGTGTCGTAGAAAATTATGTCGTTATACTGCAACTCGGTTACGGCCTGAACGCTGTCGCCGAGGCCGAAGCCCGTTAAGATTAGCGCCGTACAGCCGAGGACGGAGACTATGGTTAAAATCATATTCTTTTTATAGCGGAATATGTTGCGGATAGTCGCCTTCCATTTGAACTTTATGCGCTTCCAGATGGGCGTGCAGCGTTCCAGAAGTATGCGCTTGCCGGGTTTGGGCGCCTTGGGCTGCATCAGCACCGAAGGTTTTTCCTTTGTGGTGGTTCTGCACGCGATTACCGTAACCACGATAACCACCGCGAGCGAACCGAAGATTACGGCTATCGCCAGCCACCACGAGAAGCCGAGATACAGTTCGGGCAGGAAATACATCGTCGCATATGCGTTCCAGAATATGGTTGGCATTATCGAGAAACCGAGTAGTATGCCGACCACCACGCCTATAAGGCAGGCGAGCGTGCAGTAGATTAGGTACTTCGACATTATAGTGCCCTCGTTGTAGCCGAGCGCCTTCAAAGTGCCTATCTGCATACGGTCCTGCTCTACCATTCGCGTCATCGAGGTGAGCGCAACGAGCGCGGCAACCACTATGAAGAATATGGGGAATATGCCCGCAATATCTTCGACCTTCTCTACGTTCATATCGAAGCTGACGTAGCTGACGTTGGTGCTGGCGCGGTCTAAAACATACCAGCTTGCGTTTGCAGGCACATTGTCCGCGAGCAGGCTTTCGCTTATCGCAGCATTTACTTCTGCGTTAATCTCCGCGCCCTTATCCTCTATGTAAGAGGCCAGCTCCAACACGTAATCTTTATAGTCGGTATAAAACCGCTCGTAATCTTCCGCGCCCTCTGCACGCACCCATAAATCGGTGTAGAGTATGGACTCTTCGCGTATGGGGTCGAGCGGAATTTCATAGCCGCCGAAATTATAACTGTCGAGATTGAGCGACCAGAACAAGCTGTTTTCTTTGCCGAGGTTGTAAACGTCGTTGTCCTCGCCGTCCGTCGGCGTGTAGTTGCCGTACATAACCAGGCTCACCACGCCCGTGCCTATCGTGGTCACCTCGCGCGCGTCGCGGTAGTAATAGTCTGGCGAAGAAACTATGCCCACAACGGTGAACTCGCGCTGCGCATAAATATCGCCGTAAGTGCTGTTGGAAGTATTTATTTCGCTGAATTCGGGCAAAGTTATCTTGTCGCCCACATTGACCTCAACAAAATAGTTGTTGGGGCGCTCCACCACTACCTCCGAAGCCGTCCGCGGGTATCTGCCCTCTTCCAGAGTGAGATAGTTCAGATATGTGCTCTTGCCGTCGGGCTCTTCTCCGGTTGCCACAGAAAAATCTATGCCTATGAGGTTCACCGCCGAACGGCTGGTAGAGCCGTCTATATTTGCCATCACAGAGCTGGTGACCGCGGGCATATAATCTGCGACCACATCGTCGCCGTCAGTCGTCGTCAGGGAAGCTATTTCGTCGATATCCGTCTGCGTAAGCCCGTATGCCGCCTTTACGTCCACGTCATATGCGGCATTTTCTGTGAGGTAATCAGACATAGAAGTCTTCATATCGGGCGTGGACTGCGAAATGCCTATCAGAAAACCAACGCCGAGGGCGATTATGGCCATTATGGCAAGGAATCTGCCAAAGCTGTTCTTGAACTCTTTGGCAATATTTTTTGTAAACTTCTTCATATAACACCTGTGCTCTGAAAATTTTCAGCCCCGCCGCCGAAACGAAAGCGGCAGGTTAAGCGATATGCAAGGAATTATTCTTTTACCACTCGATGAGCGAAACGTCCATAGGCGAGGGGTTGACCTCTTCTGCAACCACCGTGCCGTTTTTGATGTGTATTACCCTGTCTGCCATCTGCGTTATTGCCGAGTTATGGGTGATTACTATAACCGTCTTGCGGTTGTTGCGGCAGACGTCGTGCAGAAGTTTTAAAATGTTCTTGCCCGTCTCGTAGTCGAGCGCGCCCGTGGGCTCGTCGCACAGGAGCAGTTTGGGGTTTTTGGCGATTGCGCGCGCAATCGAAACCCTCTGCTGTTCGCCGCCCGAAAGCTGGGCGGGGAAGTTTTTCATACGCTCCGAAAGCCCCACCTCTTCGAGCGTCTTTTCGGCGTCGAGCGGGTTTTTACATATTTCTGAGGCGATTTCAACGTTTTCGAGCGCGGTGAGGTTCTGAATGAGGTTATAGAACTGGAAAACGAAGCCCACGTCGTAGCGGCGGTATTCGGTGAGCTTCTTTTCGTTGAAGTCGCTCACGCGCACGCCGTCCACAATAATCTCGCCCGAGGTGACGCCGTCCATTCCGCCGAGCATATTCAGAACGGTGGTCTTGCCCGCGCCCGAGGGGCCGACTATCACGCAGAATTCGCCCTCGCCGATGGTGAAGTTTACGCCGTTTGCCGCCTTGATAATGTTATCGCCCATCTTGTAGTGCTTGCTTACGTCTTTGAACTGCACAAAGCTGCCCGACTTTGCGGGCGCAAGCACAGGCGCAGGCGCCGCAGCCCCTTCCGTCTGCCCGGGATACTGCCTTTCGAACTTGATGTATGACATAAATCCTCCCCGCATTGTAATATAAAATTATGACAATGCCGTTAATTGTTATTACTGAAAATTGTTTTTACCCTTTACATATTTTCATCTTCATTATATGCCGAAAGAAGGTGGCTGTCAATACCGTGACCGTTAAAATTTTGTGAAATATAATTCACTTTTTTTGCACCGCTGGCGGGAAGGCAGTTTTGGCCCGCCGCGGGCGGGGAAGGGCGAATAAAAAAGCCGTGGTGCGGGGCGCGCATTTTGCGCGCCCCGCACTCGGCTTAATCAATAACCATATTGTTATATATGCGGTTTATTACTCAAAATTATTATATACGGCGGTTTATTGCTCAACTGGCCATTTCAGGCCGCACGACTTTATGTAAGCCAGCACCACGTCGGCGGGTATGGCGTAGTTCATACCCTCGGCCGCGGTGGTTACCGCCACTATCGTGCCCACGACTTCGCCCGCCTCATTGAACACGGGGCCGCCGGAATTGCCGCGGTTTACGGCGCAGTCGGTCATAAGCCTGGCCTTGCCTTCAAGGGTGCGGCGCCTGTCTGAAACTATTCCGCTCGTTATGCAGGTGCCGCCGCCGAGCGAGTTGCCTATCACGTACAGCGGCTGTCCGTTTTTGAGCTGACCGACGTCGGCAAATTTTACGGCTTTGAGCCGTGCGGGCGCGCCCGCAAGTTTTAAAAGAGCCAAATCGTCGCCGAATTTATCGCCCAGCGAGACTATAACCGCCCTGAACGCCTGGCCGCAGGCGTATACTTCTATCTTCTCGGCGGGGCGGCCGCCCTCCGCCACCACGTGCGCGTTGGTTATGGCATATCCGCCGCCCAATGCGTAGCCCGAGCCCGAAAAGCGCGTTCTGCCGCGCACCGCCCGCACCTCGATAACGCTGTCTATGCAGCGGGCGTACACCTCTTCGCCGCCAGGCCGCCTTACCGCCGACCGTTCGCCGCCCTCTGCCGCAGAACGGGATACGGGTGGCTGCGCGGGCAAAGCGGATTCGGCGGGGCGCCCTTCCTTTGCAGTGGGCGCAGGCCGCCTTTTGCCTTCAAGCGTGGGGAACGGGTCGCCGTGGCGCACGTAATACACGTTGTCGCAACAGGTGCACCTGTATTTTGAAACTTCTCCGTCGTCGCCGACGAGCACGCACTCGCCGCCGCACGTCAAACAAATTCTGTCCATATTCAAACACCTCGTAAAACGGGCAAAAGCTGCGGAAAAAATATGCACGGGTTGCAATGCAACATTGCAAAACGGTGGGGCGCATTTGCGCGGCAAAATCAAATTACCCCGCGCATATGCCGCAATCACCGCAATATTTTGCGCCCGCGTGACTGCCGTCACTCGCCCTCTGTATTCTTATTCGCCCGTTTCTATAAATTTTTCAAAGCGCTCAATCTCTTTTTCGGATACCGAAGGGGGAACGGCTTTTAGCGCGTTCATAAAGTCTGCGCGCGCAACGGGCACGACGGCGTCGGTATTTATAGACTTCAAAAGCGGGTCTTCCTTGGCGCGGTCGCACACTTCCTCTATATCCGCGCCCGAATACCCTTCCGTGAGCGACACAAGCTCGTCTACGTTGACGTCGCCCGATACGGGCGCGCCCTTCAACGACTTTTCAAACATAAATTTCCGCGCGGGCGCGTCGGGCAAGGGTACGTATATCTTTTGCGAAAACCTGCCCGGGCGGAGCGCCGCGCCGTCTATATCCCACGGGCGGTTGGTCGCGCCCAAAAGCAGCAGGTTGGGGCTTCTGCCCGCAAAGCCGTCTATCTGCTGCAAAAACTCGTTTACGCGCTTATCGTTGTGCGTATCCACGCCGCGTTTGCCTATCAGCGAGTCCATCTCGTCGATAAATATTATTGCCAGCTTTTCGGCGCGCGCCGTTTCAAACAGCGAGTTGATGTTCTTTTCAGACTCGCCCACCCACTTGCTGACCACGTCGGAACCCTTTACGGCGTAAAACTTTGCCCCTACTTCGCAGGCGATGGCCTTGGCTATCATAGTCTTGCCAGTCCCGGGAGGGCCGAACAGCAGCACGCCGCCGCCCGACTTTTTGTTGTAAAGTTTATACTTTTCGGGGTACTTTACGGGGTTAATCATACGGGTGGTGATTGCCTTTTTTACGTCGTCGAGCCCCGCTATGTCAGAAAAATGCACGTTCGGCACTTCGGCGGCAGTCCACTCCCTGCCCTCGCCGTCCTTCTCGTCCTCGCCCTCATTCTCGCCGCCCGCGGGGAAGGTCTTGCGCACCACGGCGGCATCTATTCCCTCGGCTATCTCCACCAGCCGCTTTGCGCGCGCCACGCGCGCCTCTTTCAGCTTGGGCGAAGAATGCTTGGCAAGTTTTAACAGCGTTTCGGCCGCCAGCATATAGCTGCGCTTTGCCAATGCGCCGTTGCCCTCTTCATAGGCCTTGCGCGCCGCCGAATAGTACATATTGAACTGGTCGTTGAGCATACTCACAGTCAAATCATCCATATATATCCCTCAAACAAACGCCTTACGGCCTCTGCTTTTCAACGCGCATAAAGCCGGGCGCCGATGTTTTGCCGTGCTTTATCGCCGAAGCCCGACGGCCGCTCAGCCGCGCCGCAAATCAGCCTTCGGAACTGAAATTTTTGAATACGTTCCTGAAAGTTTCGGCCTTGCGCTGTTGTTCTTCGTAATCGCGCTCGCCGGCCTCGCGCTCTCCTCCCAGCTCGCCGAGCCGCTCGTCTATCGCCGCCAGCTTGCCTTCGAGCCGCGCAACCTCTTCCTTTGCCGCCTTTATGTTGTGTTTTAAGCCGAAACTTGCCATTGCGCCTGCCGATATACACATAAACAGCATACCGAATCCGACATATATAATCACATCCTCACCCGTGGCACCGCCGATTATGCCGAACATCAACAGCATAGCAACGCCGCAGCCGCCCATAAGTTTTGTCATAGTCTTGGGATTTTTGCCAGATTCGGCCCTCTTCTTTTCCAGCTTCCTGAAAGTTTTTTCGCGTTCGGCAACCAGATTTGCGCGCTCGGAAGACAGACTTTCCACCTTATTCTTGTCATCGCGCGCCTTTCTTTCGCATTCGGCGGCAAGTTCGCCGCAGCGGAAAGCGCACATCTTGCGGAAAGACGCCACTTTGCCCTTGATTTCGCCGTTGCCGTACCTTTCGGCGTTTTTTAACAGCCGGTCGTTTTTTAAAGAAGCCGCGCCCTCGTAAGTTATATTCTGCGCGGCAAGCCCGGCGCTGTATGCGTTGTGCCGCGCAAGAAAGCAGCCCCACCACGCCTCGCCGTTTTCGGGCTGTTCGTCCAGAATACGCATAAACTTTGTATATGCGCTTTCGTACAGCTCGTCAGAGAGGTCTTGCCAGGCCCGCGCAAGCGCGGGCGCTATGGAGGCTGAACGAGCCGAAAAGCCTGCGGCGGCGCTCTCTTCCCTTGCAAACGAGTGTGCGGAAAAACGCGCCTGCAAACCGTCGGCAAGCTCTATTTCGTACCCGCCCGCGGGATATTTTGCAAGGTTTACGCCCTGGCGCGAGCGCAGAAACGCGGGCAGGTCGGAGGGAGAGATGTTTTCAAACACGGCACAGCACGCGCCGTCGAGACGCTCCTCTTCCTCCCTGTCGCGGAAGCGCGACCATTCGTTTTTAACCCACGGCGAGTTTATGTTCTGCGCACTGCAAGCTATGAGAATGAAGAATTTACAGCTGTACAGCGCCTTGTATATTATAGGTTCGTAGTCCTCGCCCAGCCTGCCTTTAAGCGTTACTTCCGACATAAAGGTCTTTATTCCGCGGCGGGTGAGTTCGTCGTATATCCTGCGCGCAACCACGCGCTCTTTGGTTGGTCTGCCCCCGTCGTCCGTCGAACGGAACGAGAGAAAGACGTCAAAGTCCTCCTCCTTCTCCATCCGCTGCTTGATTTCTGCCTGCAAGCGTTCGATTGCCCCCGCCTTTTCGGCGTAAGACTGCGCCTGCGCGGGAGGGGCGTACTTTACCGCATTTATGTAATTTTCGTCCTGCAATATGCTGCCTTTAACCGTCCTGCGGCAGGTGGGCACGCGCAGCCCCGAGCGCGGGTCGCGCACGTACTCTATTCCGTAAGTACTCAGCGCAAGGCCCCACAGCGCCTCGGAATCGTGCGGGTTGCGCTCGGTTATCAGCCTGTACTCGCGAATGGCGCCGTCGAAGTCGCACGCTATGCGCATTGCGTTTGCGCGGTTTAAAGCCAGCGTGAGCGCCTCGGTTTTTGCGCCCCTGAAATTATAGGTATTGCCGCAATAGGGGCAGACCGCCGTAAGCCCGTCGGGACTGTATTCGAGCGGCCCGCCGCACGTTTCGCAGTTTAAAACAAACTTTTCCATATCCGCTTATGTCGTCAAAAATGTGTTCCCCCTGCGCCGCCGTATAAGGCAGCCGCTGCCCAGAAAGCCGCACTACCACCTTCTGCCGCCTCGCGGCCCGCCGAAACGCGGAGGGCGGGGCGGGCGCGGAGGACGCGGCCCGCGCCGACCCCACGGAAAGCGCGGAGGTCTTGCAAACCTGCTCCTTCTGCCCAGAAATCCGCCCAGCGCGCCGCCTATTGCCGCGCCGCCGAGGAATGCCGCCGCAGACGAAAAGCCGCTGCCGCTGTCGTCATAGTCGTAATAATTTCCGCTTTCGCTGTCGTAAATCTTTCCGCTGTCCGCACGTTCGCGCGCGGCACACTCGTCTGCGCACAGTTTTAAAGCGGCGTTGCACTTATCGGCCATATCCATTATGTATACTTTGGCGTCCGAGAGCATACGCGCCATTGCGGGAGTGGAGTATTTTACGGCATTTTTGTAATAGGGCGACGAGAGGGCATAGAGTATGTGCGCGTTCTGAGCAAGATGCCGCGTACATTCCTCCGCCGTGCCGCCCGAAGCCCACAGCCTGTTTGAAACTTCCTGCGCGAACTTTTTCGTGCTCTTTATTTGCCGCACTTCCAGCTCTGCCATAAAAGCGCCCAGCCACGCCTCGCCGCAGTCGCCGTCGCGCTCTATCGCGCGCGAATATGCCACCGCGGCAGACACGAAGTCCCCGCGCGAGAGCGCCGCCCTGCCTTCATCGAGTATTTTAAAGAGGTCGTCCGCCTGCCCCGCGCCGAAACTGCCGTAATTTTTAGCCGCGCCTGCGGCGTTATTTGCGGCATATGTGCCTCCGTTTTGCATCTTTCGGCTGAAAAAACGGGTTTGAAGATTATCGGCTATTTCAATTTCGTACCCGCCTGCGGGGTACTTTGAAAGGTCTACGCCCTGCCCGCGAAAGAACGAGGGAAGTTCGGAAGGCTGCAAGCCTTCGAACACCGCACAGCAAGCGGCGGTAAGCCGCTCTTCGCTTATCCTGTCGCAAAAACGCGACCATTCGTTTTTAACCCACGGCGAGTTTATGTTCTGTGCGCTGCAAGCTATGAGAATGAAGAATTTACAGCTGTACAGCGCCTTGTATATTATAGGTTCGTAGTCCTCGCCCAGCCTGCCTTTAAGCGTTACTTCCGACATAAAGGTCTTTATTCCGCGGCGGGTGAGTTCGTCGTATATCCTGCGCGCAACCACGCGCTCTTTGGTTGGTCTGCCCCCGTCGTCCGTCGAACGGAACGAGAGAAAGACGTCAAAGTCCTCCTCCTTCTCCATCCGCTGCTTGATTTCTGCCTGCAAGCGTTCGATTGCCCCCGCCTTTTCGGCGTAAGACTGCGCCTGCGCGGGAGGGGCGTACTTTACCGCATTTATGTAATTTTCGTCCTGCAATATGCTGCCTTTAACCGTCCTGCGGCAGGTGGGTACGCGCAGCCCGGTGCGCGGGTCGGGAACATACTCTACGCCATACCTGCTTAAAACCATACCCCAGTGCGCCTCGGCGTCCTGCGGGTTGCGCTCCAATATGAGCGAATACTCGCGCTCGGCCTCGGAAAAATCGCAATTAAGACGATAGGAATTGGCGCGGCTGAGCGCAAGCGACAGCGCCTCTGACCTTCCTCCGCGGAAGTTATATCTGTTGCCGCAATAGGGGCAGGCGGCTTCCAGCCCGTCGGAAGAGTACCGAAGTGGCCCGCCGCACGTGTCGCACAAAATCGGCAACGCATTGTTTTTATCCTTCAAACTATACCTCCGCCGCATTGCGCGGCGCAGACAATATGCGGAATTCAGCCGCACATATGCCCAAGCCAAGCCGCTTTCAGCTCATCTGCGAATCAATCTTTTTGCGCAGTTCTTCAAGCTCCTTGTCTATCGCCTCGTCAGAAAATTCGCCAGCGCCCGCCTGATTTTCTATCATCTTCTCTATCTCGGCGTCGTCGGTGTTGCCCACTTTTGCCGCGCTGGCGAACGAATCCTGGCTGGTTTCCATAAATATATCCATCTGCTCGGCCTGCTTTTCGGCCTTGCCCATCGCTATTTCAAACTGCTTCTGCACCTCGATGAATTCCTTTTCGTCGGCGAGCTTTGCCATCTCTTTGCTCAGAACGCTCATTCCGCCCAGAAATTGTTTGGTCATCATCGTCATATCCTTCATCTGCGAAGTGATTTCAAAATTCAAAAGCATCTCCTGCGCGCGCTTTTGCTGCAACAAGGTCATTTTATAGCCCGTGAGCGCCAGGTTGTACTGTGCTTCCAGCCCGTTCTTTTTTGCCTCGACCGCCTTCTGCACGAACACCTTTTTCTGCTCTTCCAAAGCGTCTATCTGCTTGTTCATATTGTATACGGTGCGCTTTATAAGCCGCTTTTTTTCAAGTTCCTTTTCTATCTTGCTCTTAAAAAGACCCATACATATCTCCCCGCGAAGCCGTTTTGCCCCGCAAAATAAATTAAGTAAGCCTGTGCAGAAATTTAAATTTTTATTCGGCGTTTTCGTCGGATAAGGCCTGCTTTTTATCGTCTGCGGGCGAACTTTGCTTTTCCTTTCCCGCCTCGGCGTCGAGCTGTTCGCCCGTTTCAAACATAGCCAGAAGTTCGTCGTCGTGCTCGTTCACGCCATAGATGCGCTCGTTCTCTTCGTAGCCGCTCTGCACCTCGTTCCAGATATCGTCTGCCTCGGTGAGCACCTGTTCGCTGCTGACCTTGGTGTTGAGCGCCTTGTTTAAAAACTGCGCCAGCCCCTTCTGGTCGGCAAGCAGGTTGCCGAGCGAAACCTTGCCCGTGCGCACGAAAAACTCGTTGTCGTCTATCGTGCTTTTGAGCTTTCTGAGCAGCTTCATATTGTACATCAGGTACATTCCACGCTTTACGTCGGTCTGGTTCTCCTCGCGCAGCGAAGTGATTTTTTTGGCGTAGAAGAGTTTGAGCTCGCGGTTTGTTTCCTTCCTCCCCTTTTCGAGGAGTTCGTCTATGGTGCGCGCCCGTTCGACTATCGCCGATTCGAGGTCGTTTTCCTGTTTTTCGAGGTCGCAGATGGCTTCAACCACGTCCTCGCGCTTTAATTTTTCGTACTTGCTTTTAAAGGGCCACATAATTCCTCCCGAAATGGGCGCACCCGCACAATCTGACGGGGCTAACCCTGTTTACCTTTCAGTATGCACTCCGCGTTCGGCTATCAGCACGTTTATATCTTCGATATACTTATCGGCCTTGCCGCTGCCCTCTTCGCCGCGCGTCTTAGTGAGTTCTATCTTTATGTCGCCGAGGGCGTTCTTTATCTTTTCGTCTATCACCGCCACCTCGTCGTCTGCCGACGGGGTGAGATACAGCAGTTTATCGTAAAGATTGTTGAGCTTTGCCTGCATTTCCGCCTTGCCCTCTGCAAGCGCTTTGAGCACCTGCACGGTGCGGGCGTTTTCGCCAACCTCGTCCCTGCTTTCCAGCACGGTTTCGTCCACGCTGCGCTTGCGCCTGCGCGTGAAGATGAGCGCGGCGATTATCACGCCGACGAATACGGCGGCGACCAGCACTATTATAACTATTTCGTAGTCGGCAAGGTTCGCCAGAAGATTTGCGTTCATTTATTTGCCACCTCTTTTATTTTTATGTATAAAAATTGCAATAGTTGCGGCATATTGCCGCGCCAATTTTAAAATTTACCGCCTATACCGCGCCACCGCATCCTGACAAACCGGGCGCCGCAGGCCTCTTTTAATCCAGCTTTTCGCCGCAGGCGGAACAGAATTTTGCGCCGCCTTCGTTGAGCTTTCCGCACTTGGGGCACGCCTTTTTTGCTGATACGGGCTTGCCGCAGGCAGAACAGAATTTATCGCCCGCCGAATAGGGCGCGCCGCAGTACGGGCATATACCCGCCGCACGGTGCGAAACGTTCTTTCTCGCGTCTTCGATTGCGGCGATGTCTTCGTCGGATATCACCACGCTTGCAATCGTGAACGAGAACATTTTGAGGCCGTAGTCCTCTTCGAACATCTTCGAGAGCACGGGGAGCACCGACTGCGCAATCTCGTCCTTATGTTCGCTCATTCTGTCGAACGTAAGCCCTCCCGAGCGCATAGCGCCCGCTATTGCGGGTTCCACCTTGCTGAGCATACGGGTTGCAAGCCTCTCTTTCAGGTCCTGCACGGTGTATTCGTCCTCTGCGCCGATGAGCACCATATACGCCTTGCGCGGGTTGCTTATCTGCACCTCGAACTCGCCGTGCGCGCCCACTTTTACGGGCACGTCGGTTTCGGGGTCGCGGAAAGAAAAGCGCGTCTTTGTGCCCCACATAACTTTGAGCCGCGCCGTCTTTGAAAGGTAGATTACCTCTACCGAAACGTTTTTGCACTTTCTTTTGGACTTCTCTTCAAATATCTCGTAGCTGCCGCTTTGCAGCGTATCCATCAGAATTCCGTCCTTGATGAAGATTGCGTTGTGCGTTTCGGGCACGACTATTCTGGCGTCGGGCTCCAAACCGTCGGCCGATATCCTTTTGAACAGCTCGGTGTTGTCGCCCTCGTATTTTATAACCTGCAAGTCTTTTGCCATAATATAACCTCCCCCGGCATTCCGCCGGCGTGCGGAACGATAAAACGTCATTATATCATTCCGATAATATAATACCATAAATATGTTCATTTGTAAAGAGCTGAATAAAATTTGCCGCGATAGCCGTAAAATGGCGCTGAACGGGGCATATGCGCGGGGCAACCGCAAATCAAGCGGACATATTACCCTCCCCCGCTGTCATTTCGCGTGCGCGAGCAAAGCGCTGCTCTGCCGAGGCTCCGCACACTGTGTGGAAACGGCAGATGAGCAAAGCCGCTGCTACTTTGCGGAGGGCTCCCTTGGAGAAACCGCAAATCAAGTGACCGAGGGGAACGCACAGCGAAATCCCGACGCAAGGCGGCGAACAGCGGGCGGCTTTGAGATTTCTCCGCTCGCTATCGCTCGGTCGAAATGACAAATTATGGTGCACCGTGCCGCCGCAAAAAGGGCGGGCGCGCCGCTTATGATTTTAAAGCGGCGCGCCCGGTTAAAGAAACAGTATATTGAAATTTATATATAATTATACTCCCTCTATCGCCGCACGCACGCGCTGCATTTCGTCGTCTAAAAGCGCGCTGCGCTCGGCACAGTCGTAAAGCCGCTTTGCCGTGGCGGCGGCAAGTTCGGGCGGCAGGTTCTTTTTATACCTCAGCTTGTGTTCGAGGTTTGCCCAGAACTCCATAGCTATCGTCCTGAGCTGGACTTCCGCCTTCATCTGACGCTTGCCGTCCTGCAAATATATGGGAGTTTCCACAATGAGGTGCAGGCTGCGGTAGCCGTTGGGCTTGGGGTTCTTTATATAGTCTTTGGCGGCAATCAGCTTTACGTCGTCCTGCTTCAAAAGACAGTCGGCAAGCATATATATGTCGTCTTTGAACGAACAGATTACGCGTACGCCCGCAATGTCGGTAAGGTTGCTCTCTACCGAAGAGAGCGTTTTGGGATAGCCGCGGCGGTTGAGCTTTTCAAGTATGCTTTCGGGCGATTTTAAGCGGGACTTTATGGTATCTATCGGGTTGCGTTCGTGACGGAGCGAGAACTGCTCGTCGAGCACCCTGAACTTTGTTTCTATCTCCATTATTGCGCAGCGGTAGTAAGACATCAGCCTTTTAAGTTTTTCAAGCGTGCCCATCATACGCGCCATACTGCCCTCTGAAAGGGCGGCCACCAGCCGCTCTTCGACCCCTGCGGAAAGCTCCCCGCTTTCGCCGACGCTCTCTTCCATTATAAATATTTCCTCCCGTAAATTTATGTGCCTTCTGCCGATTATTTGTTCACATTATACAACGCCATTGTAAAAACAAGGTGTTGCGGCGGTAAAAAATAAGCGAACGCCGCGCCGTGCGCATACTTTACAACGCGCATACTTTGCAACGCGCATACTTTGCAACGCACATTCTTTGCCGCAAACATACCGAACCCAAAAAATGCGCCGCCCCGCAAAACGGGACGGCGCATTTTTTATTTTACCCGTTCAATCGCACAAATTTTATACGTGCTTTAAAAAGTAGTCCTGGGAATTTACCTTTTCGCTGCCTTCTTCCACGCGGGCGTAAGTGCCGTCGGGGAGCAGTTTGCGCGCGTTCACGTTGTCGGCAAGCATCACTTCGAGCATCTTATAGATTTCGTTTTCTATGTCCTTGTCGAGCACGGGCGTGGCTATTTCAACTCGCCTGTCGGTGTTTCGCGTCATCAGGTCGGCGGAGGAGATATACATCACCCTGTCCTTGCCCTCGCTGAAGCAATATATGCGCGAGTGTTCCAAAAACCTGCCCACTATGCTTATAACGCTTATGTTTTCGGTCTTGCCCGCCTTGCCGGGCAAGAAGCAGCATATGCCGCGCACAATCAGCTTTATTTTAACGCCAGCGCGCGACGCCTCTATCAGTTTATCGATTATGACTTTATCGGTAAGGCTGTTCATCTTGCCGATAAATATGCCATTTTTGCCTGATTTTGCCTTTTCAATCTCGCCGTCGAGGCATTCGAGTATCTTCTGTTTGAAATACTTGGGCGCGATTTGCAGTCGGGAATATTCGCCGTCTACGTTAGAGATTGACACGTTGCGGAAGAAGGCGGCTCCGTCTTCGCCTATCTTCTGGTCGGCGGTGATTATGTTGAGGTCGGTGTACTGCTTTGCAGTACTTTCGTTATAGTTGCCCGTGCCGAGGTGCGTTATATAGCTTATGCCGCCCTCTTCGTCGGAAAATACTATGGATATTATCTTGGAATGAACCTTATAGTTCTCCATTCCGTAGATTATATTGCAGCCCGCGTCGTGAAGCTGTCCCGCAAAATACAGGTTGTTCTCTTCGTCGAAGCGCGCGCACAGCTCTATGACCACGGTGACGTCTATGCCGTTTTCGCTGGCGCGTTTCAGGGCCTCGACTATGCGCGAATGGTCTGCAAGGCGGTATATGGTTATCTTTATAGAGAGGCAGTCCTTCCTCTCGGCGCACTCGTTTAAAAGTTTGATTAAAGGCTCCATACTCTCGAACGGATAGCGGAGAAGCACGTCCTTTTTGCGCACCTCGTCTATCATCGAGGGCGCGTTTAAAAGCCTTTCTGAAATCTTGGGTTTGAAGGGCGCGTAAGAAAGTTTTGCCGCAAGCTCTTTATCTATCCTCCTCGGAAGGCTGAAAAGATATTTGAAGCTGAAATTGGAGCGCACCTTGTATATCAGGTTTTCCTGAATGCCCAGAGCCTCGGTGACGAACTTCATAAGCGACTTGCTCTCGCCGTAAACTTCCAGCCTTATGGCGTTCTGGATGAGGCGGGTTTCGACCTTGCTCTTCATATACTGCGAGAAGTCGTTGTTGTACTCCATATCGGCGTCTTCAACGTACGTTTCAAAGTCGGCGTTGCGCGTCACCCTTATCATTATCGAAGACGACGCCGTATAGCCGGGGAAGGCGAGATAGCCGAGGTTGCGGATGACCTCTTCCATAGTGATGAAGCTGAACTTTTTGCCGCCCGCAAAGCGGTACAATGCGTCGAGCTTATCAGAAAATTCCATCACGCCTATCATAGTGTGGTCGTTCTTTTTGAGCTTATAAAGCATATAGCAGCGCAGATTTTCGAACCTGAAAAGCGGGTGCTTGGCGTCTATCACCATAGGCGAAAGAAGGGGAAGCACCTTTGCGTTGAACATCTTTTTAAGTTCGTCTTTCCTGCCCTCTGAAAGCTGGGCATAGGTGAGTATGTTTATGCCCGCCTCGGAAAGGTCGCGCTTTAAGTGCGTGAAGGCGTGTTCGCGCATTTCGTAAAGTCTGGGCACGCGCTCTGCAATTGCTTTGAGCTGCATTCCGAAGGTCAGCCTGGTCTTGTTGTCGGTAGCTTCGGGGCGCATTTTGTCCTCGTTGTAGAGGCTGCCCATACGCACCATAAAAAATTCGTCTAAATTTGAAGTAAAGATAGAGAGGAATTTACCCCTCTCCAATACGGGCGTATCTTCGTCCACCGACTGTTCGAGCACGCGGAGGTTGAACTTTATCCACGAAAATTCGCGGTTTACGTATACGCCTTTGATTAGTTTGATGGGAGTTTTATCGTTTGCCATAATACCTTTCGGGCGGGCAGTTTACTGTTTTTTAACGCGCCGCCGCTCTCTTCTTATTATTTATACAGCCGCACAGGCGGCGCATATTCATAAATCAGTTGTCGCCGCCCTGCTGTTCCTTTTTTTCAGGCTCTTTTTCAGGCTTCTCTTCTTTTTCTGCGCGCTTTGCCGCGGGTTTTGCCGCCTTGCGCAAAGATTTTATGTGTTCCAGAAGCTCTTCGGCGGATTTTATCTCTTTTACCGGCCTTTCGGGGAAGAAGGGCGAAGGCTTGGCCTTCTCTTCGCCCGAGAGGGCGAGCTTCAAATAGCCCTCCTTCACGCCGTAGTCGCTTACCGCTATTTCGGCAAAGCCGAAGCGCTTTAAAAGCTGGACGAGCGTGATGAGCGCAACCACGATAAAGTAAATCTTTTCGGGCGCGTTCTTTATGAGGAGGTGCGAACGGTCGGGCGCCTCGATGAGTTTTTTTGCGAGTTTTTTGAGCTTTTCAAGCTCAATCGTCATATTTTCAGATACTTCTATGTCGTAATAGTCGCGGTAAATTTCGTATACCGAGCGGTTGGTTGCGCCGACCAGCACGGCCGTGCCGCCTTCAAACGAGGGAACTTCCGCCTTTGAAAGCGCTTTCTTGATATATTTTTTGATTTTTGAGCACTCTTCCTTGTCGGGATAGACGCTCTTTACGAATTTGCGCTGTAAGGTGAGGGCGCCGAAGTTGAGGCAATACATACCCTCTTTGCCGCTCTTGGTGAGGTCGCACATCTCTATGCTGGCGCCGCCGATGTCTATTATGACGGGCATTTTCATAGAGCGGAATTTTTCGTTGGCAACGCAGTCGCAGTATGCCTCCGTGTCGCCGTCTATCTGGTTTACGATTGCGCCCGTCCTGGTGCGGATGGCCTCGAACACCTCTTCGGCGTTATCGATAAAGCGCATAGCCGCCGTGGATACGACGTAAAGTTTTTCCACGCCCAGTTTTTTGCACTGGTCCTGGAATACAGAAATTTTGTCGCAGATTTTTTCCACGCCGTGCTCGGTGAGCTTGCTGCCCTCCGTAAAACTGAGCGCGGAAAGGCTCTCTCTGTACTTGTACGCGGGGCGCGCACCGTCTTTGCCGCACACGAGCATAGAAATGCTTGTGGAGCTTATGTCTATAACTGCATACATCCTTTTTTTTCCTCCGATGATTGGTTCACAAATTTCTTTTGCCTGCGGCAAAACAAATTTCGTGAGTTTTTATATTGCGGTCGTAAAACGGCTTAACGGTCGAACTAAATTCAACCTTGCCGTTTTCGACATAATCCTTTTTTAAACTGTTCACAAATATGTTCACAAAATTTTCGCCCTGGCCGAGTGCGAAAATTTTCGTGATTTTTAGAAACCAGGTTTCTCTTGCCGCGATTTTTAAGGGCCCGCAATTATATAATCGCGGCAATTCACTTCCGGTGAGCCCGCTTGCGCGGCAAATGTGGTCGCGCGTAAG
>URMT01000015.1 GCA_900549005.1 uncultured Eubacteriales bacterium
TATCTGATGTATGTGCGCTACGGATATGCCGACAAGGCAGAGACATGCCGTCAGAAGATTCTTGCCGACTTTGCCGACACGAAATATGGTATGGCTCTCGCCGACCCGAATTATATCGAAAACCTGCGCAACATGGAGAGCGAGCAGGAGCGGATGTATGAGAAGACGTATGCCGACTATCTTGCAAACCGCAACGCAGCGGTGCATGAGGGGTATCAGGGGATTATGAACCGATATCCGTTGTCGAAAATTATGCCTAAGTTCATGCTTCTCGACGCACTCTCCTACCTCTCGGAGAAGAAATACGACCGTTTCCAGGAAACGCTCAAGGAATTGCTTGTGCGCTATCCCGACACCGACATCACACCGCTCGCCTCGTCGATTCTGAAGGATCTTGCCAAAGGCAGAAAACCGAATTCGGGAGCCGGAGGCAACGTGCGTGGCATGATTTGGTCGATACGGCTCACAAACGACACTGCGGCGTTTCGCCCGAAGAGGCGCGGGAGGTGGTCTATCAGGCGGTAGCCTACCTCGGCCTCGGCAGGGTACGGTCGTTTATTAAGGCTATGAACGAAGTTTTTTCGTCGCGCGGCATAAATCTTCCCCTTGCGTCGCAGGGCACCACTTGCGAAGAAACCCGCCTTTCCGCTGGTAACCAGGCGCATGTCGATATCTTCGGCGAAGGGATGCGCGAGTTCTGGAAGGGCGCACCCGAGGGGCGCGATAAGGTGAATTATTGGCTTGCCGACAACTGCTTCGGCGACTATTACACGCGCGGCGCCCTTGACTATAAACAGCGCGAGCTGATAACTTTCTGTTATCTGTATGCCCAGGGCGGCTGCGAGCCCCAGCTTTTAAGCCACGTGGTGGGCAACATAAAAGTCGGCAACGGCAAAGACCTGTTATATAAAGTGGTTATGTACAATATTCCGTATATCGGTTACCCGCGCAGTCTGAACGCTCTTACTGCCGTCGATACCGCCGCCAAAAATATGGGGATGTGATTTAATGAATCAAGCGATTTATACTGAAAGGCTGATTTTGCGAAAATTTGAAGAAAGCGACATAAATGATATATATAAAATTTTCAGTGACGAAGATACTAACAGGTTTTTACCGTGGTTTCCGCTCAAAAAAATAAGCGACGCCCGACTTTTTTGGGAACGCTACGTCGAAGTTTATCGCGCGGACAGCGGATATGCCTACGCCGTGTGCCTCAGTAAAGACAACGTGCCGATAGGTTATGTAAATGTGTCGCTTGACGAAAGTTATGACCTCGGCTACGGGCTGTTGCCGCAGTTTCGCGGAATCGGTATTATGAGCGAGGCGGTAAAAGCAGTCATATGCAGAATCCGAGAGGACGGTTTGCCGTATGTCACCGCCACCCACGACGTAAACAATCCCCGCAGCGGCGAAGTTATGAAGAGGGCGGGTATGACCTATCGGTATTCATACCGTGAATTCTGGAAACCTAAAAATTTTTGGGTAACTTTCAGAATGTATCAGTTGAATTTTGACGGCGACGATACATTTCTCTACTCGGGCTATATCGGCAGAAATGGTAACTTTTTTATTGAGGATATTTAATCTGTTATAAATAAATTAACCCGCCCCGCGCAAATGTTTGCGCGGGGCGGGTCGTATAATATACCTGTTTTATTCAATCAATACATTCCGCCCATATCGGGGTTGGGTGCCGCGGGTGCGGGAGGAGTGGGGATATCGGTTACGATGCTCTCGGTCGTAAGCAAAGTTGCCGCAACCGACGCCGCATTTTGAAGCGCGGAGCGCGTTACCTTGGTGGGGTCGATTATGCCGCTCGCAACCATATCGGTGTATTCGTTTTTAAGCGCGTCGAAGCCGTAATTTGCCTTCTTGGAGCTTAAAATGTTGTTTACTATTACAGAGCCGTCCAGACCTGCGTTCTTTGCAATCTGGCGAACGGGTTCTTCGATTGCTTTAAGCACAATCTTTGCGCCCGTCTTTTCGTCGCCGTCGAGCTTGTTCACGAGCTTGGTTATTTCGGGTATGCAGGCAAGAAGGGTGGTGCCGCCGCCGGGAACGATGCCCTCTTCAACGGCCGCTCTCGTAGCCGAAAGCGCGTCCTCTATTCTCAGCTTCTTTTCCTTCATCTCAACTTCGGTTGCCGCGCCTACGTTTATCACGGCTACGCCGCCCGCAAGTTTGGCAAGGCGTTCTTGAAGTTTTTCTTTGTCGTAGTCGGAAGTCGTTTCGGCAATCTGCGCCTTGATGGAAGCAACGCGCGCCTTGATGGCCTCCTTGTCGCCCATACCGTCGATGATGGTGGTGTTGTCTTTGTCAACTTTAACCTGCGCCGCCCTGCCGAGCATATCGGTGGTCACGTCCTTGAACTCGTAGCCGAGGTCGGAAGAAATGACCGTGCCGCCCGTTAGGATGGCTATATCTTCGAGCATTGCCTTTCTTCTGTCGCCGAAGCCGGGCGCCTTTACCGCAACGCAGTTTAAAACGCCCTTCAACTTGTTGACGATGAGTGCGGCAAGCGCGTCGCCTTCAACGTCTTCGGCGATTATAAGAAGTCTTGCGCCCTGCTGAGCGATGGGCTCTATTACGGGAAGTATCTCTTGGAGGGAAGAAATCTTTTTATCGGTAATCAGAATGTAGGGGTTGTCGAGCACGGCTTCCATCTTTTCGGTATTGGTAACCATATAGGCGGAGGCGTAGCCCCTGTCGAACTGCATACCTTCTACGGTGGTAAGTTCGGTGGTCATCGACTTGCCCTCTTCAACGGTTATAACGCCGTCTTTGCCCACAATCTCCATAGCGTTGGCAATGAGTTCACCCACGCTTGCATCGCCCGCGGAAATTGAAGCTACCTGCGAAATGCCCAGCTTGTTTTCAACGGGCTTGGATATTGCCTTAATCTTTTCTACCGCAGTATCTACCGCCGCGGCGATGCCCTTTTTAAGAATTATGGGGTTGGCGCCTGCGGCAAGGTTTTTAAGTCCTTCGCGGATGATTGCCTGCGCAAGCAGCATAGCGGTGGTGGTGCCGTCGCCCGCTACGTCGTTGGTCTTGGTGGAAACTTCCTTAACAAGCTGTGCGCCCATATTTTCGAACGGGTCTTCAAGCTCTATTTCCTTTGCAATCGTAACGCCGTCGTTGGTGATTAAGGGTGCGCCGAACTTCTTGTCGAGCACTACGTTCCTGCCCTTGGGGCCGAGAGTTATTTTAACTGTATCCGCGATTACGTTCACGCCTTTTTCAAGCGCCTTTCTGGCGTCGTCGCCGTATTTAATCTGTTTAGCCATTTTAGTCCTCCTGATTACTCAACGATTGCCAGAATGTCGCTCTGGCGGATTATGGTATATTCTTTGCCGTCAACCTTTACTTCCGTTCCGCTGTATTTGGAAAGGAGCACTTTATCGCCGGGTTTAACCTGCATTACGACTTCCTTGCCGTCAACCACGCCGCCGGGGCCTACTGCAATAACAACGCAGGTGGCGGGCTTTTCCTGCGCCGCCGCCGTAAGTATTATGCCGCCCTTGGATTTTTCTTCGGCTTTTACCGGTTCAACGACAACTTTGTCGAACAAAGGTCTGATGTTCATAAAAGAATTCCTCCGATAAACTATATAATTTTCGTACATCTTTTTTATAAACGCAGGCAATTAAACTTAAACATAATCTTGTAAAAAATTGCAATCGCGCGAAAGTTATGTTACAATAATTCAAAGACTGAAATACGGCGGATTTTTTATGGATAAATGGGATAAAAGATTTATGGAGCTCACCGAGCATATAAGCGGCTGGTCGAGCTGTATCAGGGGCAACAGGCACGTCGGCGCCATAGTGGTGCGCGACAAGCGCGTAATAGCCACCGGCTACAACGGCGCCCCGCAGGGAATAGAGAGCTGCGCCGACAAGGGCGTATGCCTGCGCAACCAGATGGGAATAAAGAGCGGCACGATGCAGGAAATCTGCTACGCCGTTCACGCCGAACAGAACGCCATAATACAGGCGGCAAGGGTAGGTTCGAGCGTGGAGGGCTGCACGCTCTACTGCACGCACCAGCCGTGCGTAATCTGCGCCAAAATCATAATAAATTCAGGCATAAAGCGCGTCGTCTATAAAGACGGCTACCCCGACGACTTTTCGATAAAGCTCTTCGAAGAGGCGAACGTCAAGCTCGATAAATATTCAGATTTGGAAAAGGAGTGAGGAGCAAGATATGAAAAACCCGATTGTTACGATAGAGATGGAAAACGGCAAAAAGATAGTTGCCGAGCTCTATCCCGAAAAGGCGCCCAATACGGTGAACAACTTTTTAAGCCTTGTAAAAAGCGGCTTTTACGACGGACTTACCTTCCACAGGGTGATAGAGGGCTTTATGATTCAGGGCGGTGACCCTGCCGGCACGGGCGCGGGCGGCCCCGGCTACACCATAAAGGGCGAATTTGCGCTCAACGGCTTCAAGCAGAACGATATAAAGCACCTGCGCGGCGTGCTTTCGATGGCGCGCACGATGATGCCCGACAGCGCGGGTTCGCAGTTCTTCATAATGCATAAAAACGCCTCTCACCTCGACGGGCAGTACGCCGCATTCGGAAAGGTTACCGAGGGTATGGACGTTGTGGACGAGATTGCTTCCTGCCGCACCGACTTCCGCGACAAGCCCACAGAGCCCCAGGTGATGAAGAAAGTCACCTGCGAAACTTTCGGCGTCGAGTACCCTCAGCCCAGGAAGTACGGAGCGTAAATAATGTCGGCAAACAAGACGGTAGTCATAGTGCTGTGCTCCTTCCTCGCGGCGGGTATCGTATGCCTTGCCGTGGGGCTGGGTGTGTATTTTACGGCGATTGACCTGCCCGCCTCGGCGGACGACAGGGGAGCGCGCGTGCTGGCGGGCATAATAATCCTCGCAGTCGGCGGGCTGAATTCCTTTATATCGCTTGGCGCGCTTGCGTTTATCGGCATAAAGCACGCACTTACAAAGAACAGAGAATAATTTCAACTTACGATAAATTTTAATTGGAGATTTATATGGCAGACAATTCCGTATACGAAAACCCCCTTATAACCCGCTATGCAAGCAGAGAGATGAGCGAAAATTTTTCGGACGACAAGCGCTTTAAACTTTGGCGCAAGCTGTGGATAGCGCTCGCCGAATCTGAAATGGAACTCGGGCTCAACATAACCAAGGCTCAGGTCGACGAGATGAAGAAATACGCCGACGATATAAATTTCGACGTTGCTGCGCAGTACGAAAGGCAGGTGCGCCACGACGTGATGGCGCACGTAAAGGCATTCGGCGACCAGGCAAAGTCTGCGGCGCCCATCATTCACCTCGGTGCAACCAGCTGCTTCGTTGACTGTAACTCCGAACTTATTATAATGTACGACGCGCTCGGCATCATAAAGAACAAGCTTGTAAACGTAATGGACAAGCTCCGTGCGTTTGCGCTCAAATACAAAGACCTGCCCACGCTCGGCTTTACGCACTTGCAGCCCGCTCAGCTTACAACCGTAGGCAAGCGCGCCACGCTGTGGCTCCAAGATTTGGAAATGGACTACCGCAACCTTGAAAATCTTCTTTCAAGTTTCAAACTGCGCGGCGTAAAGGGAACCACCGGCACGCAGGCGAGCTTTATGGAGCTCTTCGACGGCGACGAGAGCAAGGTAAAGGCGCTCGAAAAGAAAGTGGTGGAAAAGATGGGCTTTGAAAAGGTTTACGGCGTAACGGGCCAGACCTATCCCAGAAAGTTCGACTACAACGTATTGTGCGTGCTCTCGCAGATAGCGCAGAGCGCCTACAAGTTCTCCAACGATATAAGAATTTTGCAGAATATGAAGGAGATTGAGGAACCTTTCGAAAAGTCCCAGATAGGTTCTTCGGCAATGGCCTACAAGCGCAACCCTATGCGCAGCGAACGCATTGGCTCGCTCGCAAGGTTTGTCATTTCTCTCCCTATGAACAGCGCAATCACCGCGGGCACGCAGTGGTTCGAGCGCACGCTCGACGACTCGGCAAACCGCAGAATCGTCAACGCGCAGGCCTTCCTTGCGCTCGACGGCATACTCAACATCTATATGAATGTTTCAGAAAACCTTGTCGTATACGACAAAGTAATTGCCAAGCACATCGCGGCAGAGCTGCCCTTTATGGCAACCGAGAATATAATGATGGAGTGTGTAAAGGCGGGCGGAAACAGACAGGAACTGCACGAGCGTATCCGCGTGCTCTCTATGGAGGCGGGCAGAAACGTGAAGGAGAGGGGCGGCGACAACAACCTCATCGACCTTATAAAGGCCGACGATATGTTTGCGGCGGTAAAAGACAGCCTCGGCAACATTCTCGACGCCCGCAACTTCATAGGGCGCGCGCCTTCGCAGGTGGTTGAGTTCATTTCTGACGAAATCGACCCCATACTTGCCGAAAACAAGGCCGTTCTCGGCGCCAAGGGCGACGTGATGGTATAAGTTATATTGTAAAGTAAGTGCCGCCTGCCGCAAAATAAGCGGCAGGCGGCATATTGCCCGATAAAAGTGCGGGCGGTTACAGAAAAAAGTTATGGCAATGGATAAATCTAAATTGCGCGCCGTTCTGCGCGGTTATGTGCCCGACTGCCTTCTTATGGTAGTTCTCGCCTTTCTGTTTGCACTCAATTACGAACTTTTTATCGTAAAGAACCAGTTTGCACCGTCTGGTTTCAGCGGCATAGGCGCGATGATTGAGCATATTTCGCATATGTCGTTCAACCTCGGCTATTTTTCGCTGATAGTGAACGTGCCGCTCTGCATATTGGCGTTCTTTTTTATCACAAGGGAATTTGCGGTAAAAACGGCAGTATTTTCGGTATGCTACTCCGTATTTCTGATAGTTCTCAGAATGGTTGACCTCTCGGTATTCCAATACGACGCGCAGGGCGTAGATACCATCTTTCCCGCGCTCATTTCGGGTGCGATAGCCGGTTTTGTATACGGAATATGCTTCCGCCGCAATTCTTCCACGGGCGGTTCCGATATAATTGCAAAATACGTGAGCGTAAAAAGGCCCACGCTAAATTTCTTCTGGATAAATTTTGCGATAAACGCCGCAATAGCCATCGCCTCGTATTTCGTGTATACAGAAATCGGCGACGACGGGCAGGTTATCTATAATTACAAGCCTGTTTGCCTTTGTATGCTGTATTGCTTTTTAATGAGCTTTGTAGGCAACTTCATAATCAAAGGTTCAAAGTCGGCTTACAAATTTTTTATCGTCACCACACATCCCGATGAAATCGACGCCGAAATTTTTGCCAAACTGCACCACGGGGCAACAAAGTTGCTCGCAAAGGGGGCATACAGCAATATCGACCGCACCGTAATTGTTTGCGTTGTAAACAGGCGGCAGCTTGTGGAGTTCAGGAATATATTGAAAAAGTACGACGATACTTTTGCCTTTGTTGAAACGGTCAACGAAACGGTAGGCACTTTTGCAAGGGTAAAGTGAAAAATAAGGCGTTTTCTGCCGTAAATTATAGCAAGCCCGCGGGCACAGTCTGTGCCCGCGGGCTTGCTATTATATCAAAGGTCAAAAAGGTAGAAAGTTTTGCGTAACCGCAAAAAATAGAAAAAAGCGCTGTCCGCGTAAGGGGCAGCGCTTTTCTTGACTTTTGGGCTTTAAGATAGTAAACTTAAATAGATTGGCAGCATTTAAAGGACTGCTGGATATGTTTTGCTAACAAATTTGCTAACAAATGAGAGTAAATTGGGGTAAATCAGAGTTAGCAAATAAGCAAAAAACGCCCAAATTTAAGCCAAAGTGGACAAAAATCGGGCGTTTTTGGGCGCTGGCAGGGGAGACGCGATTCGAACACGCAACCTACGGTTTTGGAGACCGCTACTCTACCGTTGAGCCACTCCCCTAAAAAATTTTAACAACATATAGGATTATATAATAAAGGCTTATTTTAGTCAACTGTTTTGGAGATATAAATATGAAAAAACTGTTTAAGCTAGGCGTTATCGGGTGCGGATTTATGGCTCACGCCATACTTAAAGGGGTAGTCCTTTCAGACTTTCTAAGAGCTAAAAAAGTTGTTGTCAGCGATACCTCAGAAGAGGCGCTCGACAAGGCTGCCGACCTTGGAATACAATGCACCACAAACAATAAATATCTTGTTGAGAACAGCGAGTATGTTCTTATTGCAGTAAAGCCCCAAAGTTTCGCGGCCGTGGCAGAGAGCCTTGAAGGTGCCGTTCCCGAAAAAGTCATCTCTATTATGGCAGGCGTCAAGCGCGACAAAATCAAGGCGGCGATAGGAAGAAGTGCGCTTGTTGCGCGCTGTATGCCCAACCTTCCCTGCTCGATAGGCAGCGGCGTTATCGGCGTGGATATGACCGACTTCAATTCAAGTCAGCAGGACATAGAGTTCATAAGCGGCGTTCTCAACTGCCTTGGCACGGTTTTAAGCGTGCGCGAAGAAAAGATGGACGCCGTAACCGGCATAAGCGGCAGCGGTCCCGCCTACGTATTTATGTTCATAGACAGCCTCATCGACGCGGGCGTACAGCAGGGGCTTACGCGCAATGAAGCTACCGTTCTTGCGGTGCAGACGGTAATCGGCTCGGCCGAGATGGTGCAGAACAGCGACGTTGCCGTTCCCGAACTTATCAAGCGCGTTTGCAGCAAGGGCGGTACTACAATCGAGGCTGTAAAAGTGCTTGAAGACAGGGGCTTCCGCAAAATAGTTGAAGACGCGGTGGATGCTTGCACCAGGCGTTCGAAGGAACTTTCTGAGTGATGAAGAGGGTTACTCTTTATACGGACGGCGCGTGTTCGGGAAACCCCGGCATAGGCGGATGGGGTGCCGTTCTGATGTATAACGGCTACGAAAAGCGCATTTCAGGCGCGGAGGCCGAAACTACCAACAACCGTATGGAAATAACGGCGGTGATAGAGGGGTTAAAGTGCCTCAATCAACCCTGCGAAGTAGATGTTTACAGCGACTCGGCCTATACGGTAAACGCTTTTTCTTCCGGCTGGGTCTACGGCTGGCGCAAATCGGGCTGGAAGAAAGCCGACGGCAAACCTGTGCTCAATTCTGACCTTTGGCAGGAACTTCTGGTGCTGACAGAGGTGCACAAGGTAAATTTCAATAAAGTGAAGGGGCACGCCGACAACGAGTATAACAACATCTGCGACAAACTTGCAACCGATGCCGTGAAGAATTTCAGGGCGGGCAATACGGAAGGTTCTGCATAAGCTGTATACAATTTATTGAATTCTGCAACGGCAAACGGAATTTTGCCGTGTATTGCGCGTATTGAAAGCATTACGTGTCAAATTTTTTGCTTAATTACACGGCCGCTTAATAAAAAAGTCACAAAACATATATAATATATACATAGGGTAGATTATGAAAGGGAGCGTCCGTTCTACAATTATGCATATTCTCAACGCCTCGGCGGTCGTATTCGGCTGTGCCGCCGCCTGCGCGTTGTTTGTGTTCGGACTGCTCTACGACAGTATAGATTTTATCAACGAACACCGCACTTTGCTCGTTTCGCTCGTTATGGGGCTGATGTTCATCGTGATGCTGTGTTCGCTGATTTTTTATATCTTCGAATTCAAGTCTTTATACCGCCTGGCAATCTGCCTGATAGTCTGCCTGCTTATACTTTCGGGCATATTCTTTGCCGTCTGCGCGACGGGTTTTATAAAGGATATGACGAGCATAGAGGCGCTCCGCGAATATATAGAAAGCTCAGGCAATTGGGCGGTATGGGTATTCATTCTCTTCCAGTTTTTGCAGGTTGTTATATTGCCCATACCCAGCACCGTCACCGTAATGGCAGGCGTTGCGCTGTTCGGCCCGCTCAAATGCTCGATTTTCAGCTTCATAGGCATATTCATCGGTTCGGTTCTGGCATTCGGCATAGGCAGGTGGCTGGGCTATAAGGTAGTAAGCTGGATAGTGGGCAAGGAAGACCTCGATAAATGGCTGAAAAAGATAAAGGGTAAGGACTACCTCATACTTTCGATAATGTTCCTTTTGCCGCTCTTTCCCGACGACGTGCTCTGCTTCATTGCGGGACTTTCGTCTATGACGTGGGGATACTTCCTGGTAATGATTTTTGTGACGCGCGCGCTTTCGATAACGCTTTCGGCATATTCGTTCGATACGATTCCGTTTACGACCTGGTGGGGAATTCTGTGCTGGGCGCTCATAATCTCTGCTGTGGTTGCGCTGTTCTGGCTGGTGTGCAAATATTCCGATAAGATTGACTGGTTTATAAAGAACAAACTCGGCTTTAAAAATCTTAAAAAGAGGAAAAAGACGACAGATAAGAAAAAGGAAGACCGCTGAACGCTGCGGTCTTTTTTTATGCGCGTATCTGCGCAACGGCAGTATTTTTTTGTTTGCAATGCGTAAGTTTTATTGCAGATATCGGCAAAATCTGGTAAAATATATTAAATCAAATACGAACGGACACAGAAATGAAAATTGCGGTAATAGGCGGCGGAGCCGCAGGACTTATGGCCGCCTGGGCGGCGGCAGAAGCGGGCGCATCTGTCACGCTTTTTGAAAAGAACGAAAAGTGCGGCAAAAAAATATATATAACGGGCAAGGGCAGGTGCAACGTAACCAACGACTGCGACGAGCGGGAGTATCTTTCTCACGTTGTAAACGGCTCGAAGTTTCTTACGGGTGCGGTATATGCGTTTCCCCCTCGCGCGCTGATGGAACATCTCGAAAGCGGAGGGCTTCGGCTTAAAACTGAAAGGGGCAACAGGGTCTTTCCCGTATCAGATAAGGCCAGCGACGTAACAAAGTGCCTCGAAAATTATTGCAGGTCTGTCGGCGTAAATATAAAATTCAATGCAAAAGTGCTTAATTTGGATATTTTGAATAGTACTATGTGTGGCATAATTACCACAAATGGTGCGGTTTCTTTCGATAAGGTCATAGTTTGCACGGGCGGCAAAAGCTATCCTTCAACGGGTTCTGATGGCGACGGCTATGTTTTTGCCGAAAGAGCGGGGCATACGGTGATAAAGCCCGTGCCTTCGCTGTGCGGCGTGAACCTTAACGGCAGTTATTTCAGGGCAATGCAGGGACTTTCGCTCAAAAACGTGGGGCTCAAAGTGTATTCGGGCGGCAAACTTTTAAAGGATTTGTTCGGCGAAATGCAGTTTACGCACTTCGGAGCTTCCGGGCCGATTATTCTTACAGCCAGTGCCCTCATAAACAGGCTGTCGCCCGACGGTGTTAAGCTCGTGCTTGATTTCAAACCCGCGCTCTCGCGCGAGCAGTTGGAGACGCGTATTCTGCGCGATTTCGAGGCCGACAAAAATAAGGATATTTCAAACTGCCTTAAAAGCCTTCTGCCGTCGTCGGCGGTGGAGCCGATGCTTGAAAGATGCGGCATTTTGCCCGATAAAAAAGTAAACTCAATAACGCGCGCCGAACGTGCGTCGCTGTTGACAAATATTAAAAATTTTGATATGCTTTATCTGTCGCTCCGCGGCTTTGAAGAGGCCGTGGTGACGAGCGGCGGAGTCAGCCTGAAAGAGGTCAACCCCAAGACAATGGAGAGCAAGATTGTGAAGGGGCTGTATTTCTGCGGCGAAGTGCTCGACTGTGATGCTTTTACGGGCGGTTTCAACTTGCAGATAGCTTTCTCAACGGGCTACGTGGCGGGACGCGCGGCGGCGCAGGCCGATGACTAATTGCGTCGTTTGTTCGACTGAATTCAGCCTGTAAAAAAAGGCTGCCTGAAAATCGGCAGACCTTGTAAATTTGCCATTTTGCGCACTAATCTGTGCTATATAAACAATTGCGCGCAAATCTGCGCTCTGTAAAATAAATAATTTAACGGAGGAATGTATGAAAGCCATTCGCGGCGCAACTACCGTGGCGGCCGATACTCCCGAAGAGATAAGGGGTGCGGTAAAGGAGTTGCTTGAAGAAATCAGCACAAAGAACGGCCTTTCGGCCGATAAAATAGTTTGTATAATGCTTTCCAGCACTTCCGACATAAGGTCGTTTTACCCTGCAAAGGCCGCGCGCGAAGCAGGTTTTGCGGGCTGCGCGCTCTTTTCTTCGGCAGAGCCGCAGATAGAGGGCTCGCTTCCCCTCTGCATAAGGGTAATGATTCTTGCCGAAACGGAAAATCCGCCCGTCGCCGTATATCTGCGCGACGCCGTGAATTTAAGGCGCGATTTGACCAGGAAGCTTGTAATCGCCCTCGACGGCCCCGCAGGCAGCGGAAAGACGACGGCTGCGAAGAATCTTGCAAAAATACTCAATATTCTCTACCTCGATACGGGCGCTATGTACAGGGCTTGTGCCCTCGAATGCGTGAACAGGGGCGCCGACCTTTCGGACGAAAAATCTGTTAAGTCGGTGATGGACGATATCGACCTGAAAATAGAGTACTCAGGCGGCAGGCAGGTTACGATGCTCGGCGGGAAAGACGTATCGGAAGATATCCGCCGCCCCGAAATATCGCAGCTTGCCTCCAAGGTTTCGGCGTTCGGCTGCGTGCGGCGCAAGATGGTCGAAATGCAGCGGCGAATTGCGGCAACGATGTCGTGCGTGATGGACGGCAGAGATATAGGCACGAACGTTCTTCCCAACTGCGAGCATAAATTTTATGTGACCGCCTCGGCGGAGGTGCGCGCAAAGCGCAGGTACGAAGAAGACAGGGCAAAGGGCTACGACGTTTCGTATGAAAGCATATTGCGGGAAATCAAAGAGCGCGACAAGAGGGACAGCGAGCGCGAAATAGCGCCGTTGAAGTGCGCGGAAGATGCCGTTGTGGTCGATACTTCCGATATGACGCCCGAACAGGCGGTTGGATTTATAAAGAATAAAATACAGGAAAAAATCTGAATATGGAAAGCAAAAATACCGACAGGGAAATTGAGAAGGAGAAAAAGAAACAGGAGCGGGCGGACAGAGCCTTCGTGCGTTGGTTTGCTTTTCTCCGTTTTGTTGCAAAGGTACTCAGGATATTTTTACCCTATAAAAGGCACGATGCCGTAAAAAGCTATGAAGACAGGCCTTACGTGTTGCTTTGCAATCATTTCAGTATGATAGACGTAATGTATCCTGCAACGGCGATGAAAAAGCCCGTGCGCTTTATGGCAAAAAAAGATTTGTGGGACAACGCCTTTTTGCGCTGGTTCTGCAACAAATGCAGGTGCATACCCGTAAGCCGCGACGGCTCGGGCGGGGATGTAAAGGCCATAATGCAGGCAATGAAGTGCATTAAAAACGGCGAAAATATACTCATCTACCCCGAGGGCACGCGAAACAAAGATAACGTCGATATGCTTCCTTTCCACGGCGGTTTTGCGGCAATTGCCATAAAGACAAAAACACCTATAATACCGATTGTGCAGATGGGCAAGCCCAGACTTTTCAGAATGTCGCGCGTATATTACGGCGCGCCCATAGAGTTCACCGAATATTACGGCAAAAAACTCACCGAAGAGGACGTTGCCGAGTGCGAAAAGCGGCTGCGCGACGCAATGATTGATATGCGCAAAGAGCTGATTGAAATTCATAACTCCAAAAAGAAGAAAAAGGTAACCGAATGAGGGTAATTCTGGCCAAAAACAGCGGGTTTTGCCGCGGCGTGCGCTATGCTGTTGACGCTGCGATGAACGCGGACGGCAGCAATACCTACGTCCTCGGCGAAATAATACACAACAAAGAGGTTATGAACGCCATTGCCGAAAGGGGTGTAAGGTGCGTTGAAAGCCTCGACGAAATTCCGCGCGGCGCAACTGTTATTTTCCGTTCGCACGGCGTGCCCGAAAGTTATTACGGCGAGTGCGAAAGGCGCGGAATAAAGGTGACCGACTGTACCTGCGGATTTGTGCGCAAGACGCAGAAAATAGTGAGCGAACAGTACGCCCTGGGCAAGACGATAATAATTGCGGGCGAACCCACACACCCCGAAGTTATAGGGTTGCAGGGATGGTGCGGCAACAGCGCGTATGTCATAAATTCGCCCGATTCGCCTCTTCCCGACATTGAGGGAAAAGAGGTCTGTGTTGTCAGCCAGACAACCTTTTCGGTAGAAAAATTTGAAAAAATAATAGAAAATATAAAAAAACAGCGTGAAAAAACAGTTGCCGTTTTTAAAACAATTTGTTATACTACTATAGGACGTCAGTCGGAAGCCGAAAAAATTGCTTCCGGGTGCGACGCGGTTCTTGTAATAGGCGGATTGAACAGCAGCAACACGAACAAGCTGTTTGAAATTGCTTCGCGCAGGTGCGCGCACGTATTCAGGCTTGCAAACGCAACTGATTTCGACTACGCTCAACTAAAAAAATTTTCAAATGTAGGTATCGTTACAGGGGCATCAACCCCGGATGCCCAAACCCGGGAGGTTCTTTTAAAGATGGAAGAAGTTAGCACAGAAGTTAAGGCAACCGAGTCTGCCGAAGAAGAAAAAGTCGTAACCGAAGCGGAAGTACCCGCAGCAGAGGCAGTTTCCGAAGAAGCGGAAGTTACGGCGCCCGCACAGGAGCAGGCAGCGGCAGAGGAAGCGCCCGCCCAAGAGGTTAAGGAAGAAGTTCCTGCAAACCCTATGGACGCAGTAGTTGCCAAGATAGACAGCGAGTCGAAGTTCAAGAAAGGTCAGATTGTCAAGGCTACCATTTCGGAAGCTACGGACGAAGGCCTCAAAATTCTTTTGCCTTTCTCAAAGTCCGAAATTCTTTTAAGCAAAGACGAGCTTGACTGCGAAGCATACAGCGCCGCCGACTACGCCGACAAGGTAGGCGAACAGATTGAACTGCTCGTTGTGGACGTTAAGCCTCCTATAAAGCTCTCCCAGAAGATGATAAAGCTCCTCCAAGAGGAAGAAGCCAAGAGCGCAGAGATTGCAGACGGCAAGGAATTCACCGTAACCTGCACAGGTTTCAACAAGGGCGGCCTTACCGGCAATATGGGTACCTATCAGGTGTTCGTTCCCGCAAAAGAAATCCGTCCCGGTTACGTTAAAGACCTTTCCAAGTACGTTGGCAAAACTTTAAGACTGCGCGCTTTGGAGATAAAGAAAGATTCCAGAAGGAAAGAGATAATTGCTTCCCAGCGCGTTATCCTTCAAGAGGAAAGGGATGCTCGTGAAGCTGCAAAGGCCGCAAAAGAGCAGGAATTCTTTGCAAACATTCACGTTGGCGACACCGTTGAAGGCAAGGTTGAAAGGGTAACTTCCTTCGGCGCGTTCGTTTCCGTAAACGGTTTCGACTGCCTTGCACACATCTCTGACCTTTCCTGGACGGGTATTCAGAACGTTACCGACGTTTTGGAGATAGGCAAAACTTACAACTTCCTCGTTCTCAAAGTTGACGAAGAGAACAAGAAGGTTTCCATAGGTTATAAGCAGCTTCAACCCCAGCCCTGGGACCTTGCAGCCGAAAAATATGCGGTTGGCGACGTTGTTCACGGTAAGGTTGTAAGGCTCGTATCCTTCGGCGCGTTCGTTGAGGTTGAAAAAGGCATCGACGGTCTCGTTCACGTATCGCAGATAAGCAACGAGAGAATAGAAACTCCCGCGAGCGTGCTTAACGTAGGCGACGAAGTAGATGCAAAGATAGTTGCCCTCGACGTTGAAAAGAAGAAGATGAATCTTTCCATTAAGGCACTTCTTCCCGAAGCCGAGCGCAAGCCCCGCGCACCCCGCGAGGAGGGCGAAGAGAGGCCCCGTCGCAGCCGCGCACCCAGAAGGGAAGACGGCGAGGTGAGCAATTGGAGCGAGGGCGGTTCCGTTTCCACTTCGCTTGCAGATATCCTTGCAAACGCCGAAAAGAGAAAGTAATCTTAAAAAATCAGAAAGGCTTCGCCGAAAGCGCAATTCCCATAGGGAATAAAATCAAAATAAAATTCATAAAGGAATTGCACTTTCAAGCGAGAAAAAGAGCGATCTTTCGGAAACGATAGATCGCTTTTTTTGTGAGAGATTTTCAAAAATTCTAAATGCAACTCGTTATTTTAATAAGTTGCAAAATTTGCTTGACAATTTTATATAAAATCGCATATAATAACATAGACAATAATCAATGTGAGGGCGCACTATGGAGTTTGCCGATTATATTGAAATACTGAAAGCGTTGGGCGAGAGTACGCGCTTGCATATTTTTGAAATGTTGCGCAATGGTACACTTTGCGGGTGTAAAATTCTTGAACAACTCAATATTACGCAACCTACTCTTTCGCACCATATGAAAGTGTTATGCGACTGCGGTCTTGTAAAAGCAGAAAAAGACTGGAAATGGACATATTACACGATTGACTGCGAAAAGTTGCAGGGCTTGCTTTCCTTTTTAGGCGATACAAAATGTATGCGAGAAAAAAGATAGTCCGAAAAAATTTTTGTCTTTCATATAGATAATTGTCAATATTATAGGAGGATTTATGGAAGAAAACGAAAAGATTTTATCAAAACACAACGAAATAGAAAACGCAAGCAAGCAATCATGGTTTAAGCGTCATAAAAAATTACTGATTTTCTTTGGTGTACTTATCGGCATAGGACTTGCGATCGGAATTGCCGCAATTATTGACGGGGTACACGGCATAGAAGTATTAGGTAGCTTTATAACAGACCAGATTTTGGGTATGCAATGGCTGAACACTTTGCTCGGCATGGCGTTTACAGGAATGTTCGGCGCGGAATTTATGGCAACGCGCTGGGGTGGCGCTATACAGTTTTTTATTTACGATACAATCAAAATTATTGTATTGTTATGCTTGCTTATTTTCCTTATTTCTTATATACAGAGTTATTTCCCGCCTGAGCGTACTAAAAAAATACTCGGAAAATTTCACGGCATAGGCGCAAACGCCGTCGGCGCGTTGCTCGGAACTGTTACGCCGTTTTGTTCCTGTTCCTCTATTCCTATTTTTATGGGTTTTACAAGGGCGGGCATATCAAGCGGTGTGACTTTCAGTTTTCTTATTTCAAGCCCACTCGTCGATTTGGGCGCATTTATACTGTTGGTAAGTGTATTCGGTTTCCCGATTGCAATATCGTATGTAGTTGTTGGACTATTGCTTGCCATTGTCGGCGGAACTATCATAGAAAAAACAGGCGTCGGTAAAAATGTTCGAGATTTTTTACTTGAAGGAGATATTGCCGAAGTTGACGGCGTTGAACTGACGAGGAAAGATCGCTTGATTTATGCAAAAGACCAAATGCTATCTACTCTTAAAAAAGTTTGGATATATATTTTGATTGGTGTGGGCATAGGCGCGGCTATTCACAACTTCATTCCTACGGAATGGATACAAATGGTGCTTGGCGAGGATAAATGGTATAGTGTGCTTGTTGCAAGTATTGTCGGAGCGCCTATGTATGCGGACATTTTTGGAACAATACCTGTTGCCGAAGCGTTATTTTTCAAGGGCGTTGGTGTTGGCACGATACTTTCTTTTATGATGAGCGTTACCGCTCTGTCTTTGCCGTCAATGATAATGTTGGCAAAAGCCGTTAAACCGAAATTGCTCTTTTGGTTTATTTTCATAGTTGTTGTCGGAATTATCGCTATCGGATATATCTTTAACGCTTTGAACTTTTTATTTATTTAGGAGGATAGAAAATGAATATTATCACATTAGGAAATTGCTGTAAAAAATCGCAGAAGAACCATGAAAACGCAGTTATAGCCGCAAAAAATTGCGGAATAGCTGAACCCGTTGTCAACATCGGAGATATGGCGGAAATAATGAAATACGGTGTAATGGCTACCCCTGCACTTGTTATTGACGGCAAAGTTGTTTCAATAGGGCGTATGCTTTCCGTGGAACAAATCGAAAAATTGATTAAGGACAGATTATAAAATGAGTTGCCCCAATGTAAAAGAGTAATAACACATTTACAACATTGCCCGTGGTTCGGGCAGGTAATTTTCGGACAAATATCAAACGAAAACCATTATAGAGTGTTAAAAAAACGCTTTGAAAAATAAAGAGGTACTTCAAAAATTATAAAATACAAACATTTGTTTGTATTTTATTGACAAAACGAAATGGATATGGTATAATGGAAGAGTACAGGTGGAGATATAGCCTGTACTCTTTTGCCGTGCTTTGAAATTAGTACGGCGCACTCCCCTTATGGGAGAGTGGGCGCATAATAGGATTGCGCCGCGGAGAGAGAAGTTCTCCGCTATGTTTCAGCGCAAACTGCGCTGCACCCGAGCCGTCTGAAAAACGAGCCAAGACAGGGCTTTTTAAGCGTACAAATTTTTGAATGCAGAAAGCCTTTGTTTGGTTTTCGTTTTTCGTCGGGCGATGAGGGGCTTTTTTGTGATACGATTTTTCCGGAAAAGCCGTTATATTCCATTGCCCGAAAAAGACGCGCGATGACAGGCTTTTATAAAAGTACCATTTTTTAAGAGGAAAGCCGTTGTTATCGTGTGTTTTAAGACGTGCCGTGACGGGGTTTTTTAAGCGTACAATTTTTGGTGTCGGGGCGCGAAAGCGTATTCAACAGCCGGCATCACAATAGAATGGCTAACCACCATAGAGCAATGCAAAGTTGCTAAATACGGTTAAGGTCGGTGATACGCGAAGAGCTGTCAGCGGCTTTTTTGCACCCTTTTTCGGGTATCAATGTCCGCCCCTTTCGGTGTGGATTAAAGATAGAAAAATAAAAACTCGGAGGAACAAATGAGCAATCAAACGACAATCAGACCGCCGTAATCAGGCAAGCAAGCTACCAAGCATACAGCAATCAACAGTAAAAATGCAAGCCCCTCTCTTGCAAGCAAACGGGGAGCAAAATTTGAGAGAATCTCTCCTTATCTGCGATAAGTATAGCTCACTATACTTATTGCGCTTCGCTCCATAAGTTCCGTTCGCCCTTGCAGGGGGCTTTTAACAGAAAAAGAAAAATATTTCGGAGGAAACAGCCATATCGTATTTAGTTTGTAACTTACAGAAAATATCAAATGAGAAAAAGGATAACGTGACGCCCATCGAGTTGGAAAACGAGCGCGACGAAAGCTACACGCCCGATAACCCGAACATCGACCTGTCGAGAACGCGAAGAAACTATCACACCGTTCATCGGTCGGAGCGTTACATGGATTACATCAACGGACGGATCGCAACGCTGCCCTTAAAACGGAAAGTTCGTAAAGACGCCGTACTCATGGGCGCGTTCGTCATCTCGTCGGACGGAGAATTTTTCAATCGGCTAATACTGTCGCAGCAACGGCGGTTTTTTGAGGACGCGACGGAATACTTTGCCGAACGGTACGGGGAAGAAAATATCATCTCTGCGGTCGTCCACATGGACGAAACCACACCGCATATGCACCTGAATCTCGTTCCCATCGTTGACCGCAGGTTATGCGCAAAAGAACTGTTCACGCCTAAAACCCTGCGGGAACTGCAATCGGACTTTTGGGAGAAGGTCGGGAAGAAATGGGATTTGGAGCGCGGCAAGCCTGGCAGTCAGGCAAAGCACAAGTCGGTAGCCGAGTATAAGGCGCAGAAGATTTTAGAAGATGCGCAAAACAAGGCGAAAGACATTATCTCCAAGGCAAACGACAGAGCGCAGACGGCAAAATTGCAGGCGGACGGCATTGTATCGCAGGCGGAACAAACAGCAGGCGCAGGATTATCTGAACGGCGTGATACAATCGGTTGAAGAAGAAAAAGCCAAACCCACGCCGAGGAAAAAGAAACAAGTCGAGGAAGAAATCCGGGTATTGCGCACGGAAAACGCCGCCCTGCGGCAGGCGAAAAGAATCGGCGATAAAGACCGCGCCGATCTGTTCGAGCTGTATCAAGAATCGGAACGGGCAAACAAAAGCAAAGAGAGCGTCTATAAAATGGTCAGCGACATACTCTCCGCCTATCCCGACGAGTTCAGAACGCTGTTGCATAAATCGAGGGAGAAGAAAACAACGCCCTATTATAGAGAGAACAGCCACGGCTACGACCGCGGCGGAAAATGAAAACTGAATAAAGTTCTCCCTTTCCCGTTGACAATCCGAAAACATTATCGTATTAACATTCTGTTTTTCTATTATACTTCTTTCGGAGAAAGGAAAAGTACCTTGTATGGGGAACGAGCGTATCGCGTAAATTCGCGGAGGAAATTAACGCATTTTTGAAAGAGAACGGCTATACGAAAGTCCGGTTGATAGAGGCGGGGTATAAATTATTGAAAGAGGAAGCCGCCGGGAATAAGAAGGACAAAGCCGAATGAAGCCCTCTTCCTTGTCGAGCGGGGAAAATAACAAGAAGTGCCTCGGCTTCGGATAAGGAGAAACAGGAAAACGAAAACAGCAAAGAATATAACATTAACGGCAGACCCTCGCGTATATTACAGCGAGGAACAGGACGGTACACTATTCAAGTACCGCGAACAGGTCATCGGGAATACGGTCTATACCGTCGTCTCCCGCAATAACAAGAGCGCCAAAGCAACGGCGTTCGAGATAACAAAACGGCTGATCGAGAGAAATTCTCGGCAGGCCTCAACAACTCAATCGCTTGAAGGTTGCAATTCGGGAGGTTATAAACAATGAATTTGCAATCGACAATGAAATATAAGAAGGCAAGAACAACCGAAGAACAATGGACGGCACTGTATTGCAGGCTGTCCTGCGACGACGATTTGCAGGGCGACAGCAACAGTATCCGCAACCAAAAGATGCTCTTAAAACAGTACGCCGACGAACACAAGCTGCGCAACGTAAGGTTCTATGTGGACGACGGGTATTCGGGCAGTAACTTCGACCGCCCCGACTTTCAAAGAATGATACGCGATATAGACGAGGGAAAAGTTTCCACCGTCATCGTCAAAGATATGTCGAGGTTCGGGCGCGATCACATTCTCGTGGGGTACTATACCAAATACTACTTTGCGGAAGCGGACGTGCGGTTTATCGCCGTGTACGACCAAGTGGACAGTGAAACCAATCCTGACGACGACATCACGCCGTTCAAGAATATCCTGAACGAGATGTACGCGAAAGATTGTTCCAAGAAGATACGCGCGGTTGTAAAAGCGAAAGGCAATGCGGGAAAGCATATCACGACTCTCCTGCCGCTGGGCTATAAGAAAGATCCGAACGATAAAGAAAAATGGGTAATCGACGAGCGCGGCGCGGAAACGGTACGGGAGATATTCTCCCTGTGCATGAACGGATACGGGCCTACGCAGATAGCGCGGATACTGACGGAACGGAAAATCGATACGCCCGTCGTGTACTTCCATAAGCACGGGTTGCCTACGTCATTGAAGATACGGGAAGGCTCGGAGATATGGGATCAGAAAACTGTCGCGGGGATACTCGAAAACTTGGAATATACGGGCTGTACGGTAAATTTCAAATACTGTAAGAAGTCGTATAAGTCTAAAAAGTGTATCAAACTCCCGCAAGATGAATGGCTCGTGTTCGAGAACACGCAGGATGCCATCATCGACAGGCAGACCTTCGACACCGTGCAGAAGATACGGCAATGTAAACGGAGACCGACGCCGATGGGCGAGATGAACGCGCTTTCGGGTATGCTCTATTGTGCGGACTGCGGAAAGAGAATGTATCTGTGTCGCTGCACTATGATGAAACAGGCAGAATACTTTAACTGCTCTACCTACCGGAAAAAGAAGAAAAATCTCTGTACTTCGCATCAGATCACCGTGAAAGCCGTGGAAACATTGCTTTTAGACGATTTGAGACGGACACTGCGGTTCGCGCAATCGCAAAAAGAAGAGTTTTTGCGGATTTTGGAGGAAAATTCCGAGGTCAAGACGAAACAGGAAATAAAGGAAAACCTGCGGGAACTCTCTTTTGCGGAAGAACGCATAAAGGCGTTGGATAAAATCATTCAAAGCCTTTACGAGGACAAAGTAGCGGGGATACTGTCGGAAGAGAGGTATCTGAAACTGAGCGATACATACGAAACCGAACAGGCGGAGCTGACAGAGAAAGCGCAAATGCTGAAAGCGGAAATCGAGAAGGACAAAAAAGAGAAAGACGAAATACTCGATTTTCTGTGTTTGGTGGAGAAGTACAGCAGCATCGAAGAACTGACGCCCGAAATCATACGCTCGTTTGTGGACAGGATAATCGTACACGAAAAGCGGAAAGAGAACGGGCATTACAGGCAGGAAATCGAAATCGTGTATAACTTTATAGGTGCGGTGGAGTTTCCCGACTTTCTCGACGACGATGAGTACGACGGTTTGAGCTGTTAAAAACAGCCCGCTGATGCGGGCATAACATAAGACATGAGAAAAGGCGTGGCTTTCACGCCACGCCTGCTCTCTTTTTCAAAGGGCGCCCTTTACCAAAATTCCCTATCGGAATTGCGGTAATGGCGGAGCCTTTTTCAATTGTATGAATATTTTCTTTCAGCCATTTCATACACGCAACCGTTTTGTTTTTTTATCGGTCAGTTTGACGGCAAAATTGAATAAACAGGTTTATTTGAGGGGCTATGGGTTTATAAATTAACTGTTACGTTACGGAGGTTATTTTTATTTATGAAAAGAGAAGGCAATATAAAAATTTCCAGCGAAAATATGATGCCCATAATCAAAAAGTGGCTCTATTCCGATAAAGACATCTTTCTGAGAGAGATAGTCGCCAACGGCACCGACGCCATAACCAAGTATAAAAAACTTGTCGATATGGGCGAAGTTACCGACTCCGGCGAGGAGCTTTGCGTGAAGATTTCGGTAGATAAAGACGCAAAAACGCTCACCGTTGAAGATAACGGCATAGGTATGACCGCCGACGAGGTGGAAAACTACATAACTCAGATAGCATTTTCCGGTGCCTCCGACTTCCTTTCCAAATATGAAAAGGCGGGCGGCGACGGCATAATAGGCCACTTCGGACTGGGCTTCTATTCGGCTTATATGGTATCTGAAAACGTTGAAATTTTCACCAAGTCGTATAAGGACAAGTCCGCCGTGCACTGGGAATCGGACGGCAACTCCACATACTCGATAGAGGAGTGCGACAAGTCTGACCGCGGCACAAAGATAGTTATGCACATATCGGACGAAGAGAAGGAATTCCTCGATGAAGGCGTTATAAGAACGCTCATCAGGAAGTACTGCTCGTTTATGCCGTACAACATCTATCTTTCGTACAAGGGCGACGGCAAAGATAAACCGCTCAACGAAACGCACCCGCTGTATACAAAGAATCCCAAGGACTGCACCGACGAGGACTATAAAAAATTCTATACCGATACATTTATGGACTTCAACGAGCCGCTGTTCTGGGTACACCTGAATATGGACTATCCTTTCAGACTGAAAGGCATACTCTATTTCCCCAAGCTTCGCAACAAGTTGGAACTTGAAAGGGGAATGGTAAAACTTTACTGCAACCAGGTGTTCATCGCCGATAACATAAAGGAAGTCATTCCCGAATATCTTATGCTTCTGAACGGCGTAATCGACTGCCCCGATATTCCCCTTAACGTTTCGCGCAGCTTCTTGCAGAACGACAGAGAGGTGCAGAAGATTTCAAAGCACATCACCAAGAAGGTTGCCGACAAGCTGATATCGCTCTTCAAGACCGACAGGGCAAAATATGAAGAGTGCTGGGGCGACATTGCCAACTTCATCAAATTCGGCTGCATAAAGGATAACGACTTCTACGAGAAAGTCAAAGACATAATCATCTACAAGGATATCGACGGCAAATACCGCAGCCTTAAAGAGTACTGCGGCGAACCTGCCGCAGAAGAAAATTCTGCAAATGCGGAAACTTCTGCCGAAAACGCCGAAGGCGCAGAAAAGGAGGAAGAAAAGACTGAAAAGGCCGAAGAGAAGAAGCCCGTCACTATCTACTACGTAACCGACGAGCTTCAACAGGCGCAGTATATAAAGATGTTCAAAGACGCGGGACTCACCGCAATGGTCTGCGACAATTCGTATATCGACCCTCACTTCATAACTTTCCTCGAATACAAGGCGCCCGATAAGGTAAAGTTCGCCCGCATAGACGCGGCGGTGGACGGCGCTCTGAGAGAGGGCGACGGCGCTACCGACAGCGTGATAGAGGAGATATTCAAATCTGCCCTCGCCGACGATAAACTGACAATAAAGACGGACAAGTTGAAGAATACCGCCGTGCCCGCCATAATCAACGTGGACGAAACTATGCGCCGCTACTCCGAGATGGACAGAATGTACGGAATGTCGGAGGACGACCCTGCAAAGACCCTCGTAATCAACCTTGCCAACCCCGTAGTGGCAAAAATCAAGGATATGGACGAAGAGAAGCAGAAGTTTGCGGCCAACCAGATATATCTTCTGGCCCTGCTTTCCTTCAAAAAACTTTCCAACGAAGAGCAGAACAAGCTCATAGAAAACGATTTGAAGATGCTCGGCAGTCTTGCAGACTGACAAATCAAGATTAAAACTTTTTAACCCCGCAGGCGCGGCAAAATGCCGCGCCTGCGGGGTTTTTTTATGCTTTGCGCCCGGCCGTTTTTATGCGGCCGTTCTTTTTTTGTATGTTCCTTAATAAATTATATGTATGAAATTGACCTTTCTGCCCGCCGACGTCTGCGCGGCGGTGGGCAACCTCAATCTTAATTATCTTACGGAAATAAGGCTGAGGCGCGCGCAACCCGTCATAATAGAGTATTCTGGCGAATACAGATATCTGAGCGCGGGCGGCGCCACTGCAAGGAGAGAGGCGGCGCTTGTGTGTGCCGACGTGGCGGACGTGCTGTACAGGGCTATGGGCGGCTGCGTTTACAGCTATGCCGAGGAGCTGAAAGAGGGGTTTATCACCATAAGCGGCGGCATACGCATAGGAGTTGCGGGGGAGTACGTGACGGAGGGTAGCGAGATTAAGACTATCGCCCGTCCGACCTCGCTCAATATAAGAATACCCCACCTCGCCGAAGGCTGTTCCGACGGCGTTTATAGGGCACTTTTTGCAAATAAGCTGAACAGCGTGCTTATATATTCCCGCCCCGGATGTGGTAAAACCACAATGCTGCGCGACCTTGCGCGGCGCATTTCAAAGGAGAAAAAGTGCAACGTGCTTGTGCTGGACGTGCGCAGCGAAATAGGCGGCGCGGGTGCAGGTTACGACCTGGGCGAAACGGTGGACGTGGTGCGCAGCGCAAACAAGCTCTCCTCCATACAGAGTGCCGTGCGCGCAATGAAACCCGACATTGTGATTACGGACGAGCTGTACGGCGAGGGCGATATGAAGGCGGTGAAGTTTGCGCGCGACTGCGGCATAGCCGTGGCGGCATCTTCGCACATATGCGAAAGGGAGCAGCTTAAACCGATGCCGTTCGACTATTTCGTGCATCTTACCGCCATAAATGCGGAGCCTGAAATTTATGATAAAAATTTTGATACTGTTTGCAATAATCGCGCTGACGACGTTTGCGGGCGTGCTGCTTGCGACGGAAAAAAAGAAGAGGGCGCAGGTTTTTGCCGAACTTTATGAATACAACGAACTGCTCCTTTTAAACCTCAAATTCGGGCGCGAGGATATGAAGCAGCTTGCAAAAAAATTCAGGTACGTGCCCGACGCGCTCGAAGGCAAACAGGTTCTTAAAGGGGCGGACGGAGAATTTATCCGTAGTTATTGCAGTAACCTCGGTTCGACCGACGCCTCGTCGCAGATAGACTATCTGAACGAGCGCAAGACATACATAAAGAAGCATAAGGAAGAAAGTTTTGCCGACTACAAAAAATACAGCTCGCTGTATGTAAAAATCTTTCTGATGATAGGCGTGCTGATAGCCGTCCTCTTAGCGTAAATGGATATAAGCATCATCTTCAAAATTGCCGCGGTGGGCATAATAGTTACAATCATCTGTCAGGTACTAAAAAAGTCCGACAGGGACGACATAGCAACGATAGTCAGCCTGGTGGGGCTGATTATAGTGCTTGCGGCGGTCATAACTATGATATCAGACCTGTTCGAGCAGGTACGCGAACTCTTTAATCTGTTCTGATGGTAATTCTTAGGCTGTGCGCCATAGCCGCCGTAACGGCGGG
>URMT01000016.1 GCA_900549005.1 uncultured Eubacteriales bacterium
TTGCAAATTGAAGAATCTGTTTTACATCTGTTATATTGACCATCTTATCATCTCCACAAATTCTAATTAGGCGACCAGAGGAACTGCTGGTCTGTTTGATAAATCTCTGCATTTAGCAGTTTTCAATGTTGCCAAAACGAAAGTTAAGAAGATGTTCCTTTTCTCCATGTCGCTTTCTTTGGCGTAATTTACAAGGTTATTCCACACAAGATAGTTGTTCAGATACTTGGTAGAAACACCGTTAAAGCCACGCATAAACCTCTTTAGCTGGCTATGGTAGCTATTGATATGTTGGATATTATAAATGCCTTTCTTGGCTTTGCCAGTCTTTAACTGCACAAGGTCAATGCCATTGGCATTTGTAAATCTCACATAGGAGTTCATCTTGTCCGTAACAAGAGTGGAATTGGTCTTAATCCTACCATCATAAATATGATGTAAATCTCTTGTAGAAACTCTACCAGTATTCGTAATCTTGGAGATAGACAAGCCATTCCTATTAACCGCACAAGGAACACATACCTTTTCTTGGGACAAGCCTCTGATATGTGTAGAATGACCACGCTTATGAGCCTTGCGTGGCATAGCAAATGTCTTACTCTTGCTATGATTGCCCTTGTACGAGATGGCGAAAAAAGTTTCGTCAGCCTCAATAATGCCGTCAAGGGTAACATCGTCTGCCATATTCTGAAGTGCATCCAAAATCTTGTGTCTCCAAAGGAATGCGGTGTTTCTGTGAATCCCACAAGCAACAGCAGTCTTACGAATGGATAAGCCATTCATCATACAATCAATGTACTGCTCCCACACGGACAAGTCTTTTCTTGTACCAGACACAATGGAGTTCGTAGCAATCACGAAGGACTTGCCACAATCCTTACATACATATCGCTGTGTGCCATCTTTACGATGACCATTGCGAACCACATGGATACAGCCACAAAGAGGGCATACACGACCATTTGCAAAGCGTTCCTTTGCTACGAAATCTTCAATATTCAAAGACTTTACAAAGGCAGGACTTAAAAGCATTGTTTTAAGGCTTTCCTGCTCTGCGACAGTCAACTTACCGATAATATCTAATGCGTCTTTGATAGTAGGCATATCCAATTACCTCCTTCGGTGGTACTGTTTCTTACTATTATTATACGCTATTTCTCGTCAAAAATCAACCATTTGTTGTGACAGAGCCAAATGTAAAATAGAAAAATGGTATAGTATATTAAATTAGCCCTCGTACCGAGGATTATATTTGTATTGCAACAATCCTTCAATAAAGTTTAATAGCTTCTTATTTTCGTGTTTATTGTTGCGTCCAGGAATAAGAATATTAACGCGTTCGCAATTATTAATAATCCATTTTCGGATGTCGCTTCCAACAACAAAAGTTGGATCGTGTTTTAGACTTTTTGCTAAAGTACTTGAATTCTTTCTTTTGCCAGTAAAATCTATATAATGCTGACTTTGATACCTAGCATTGCTATTTTGGCCGGCTTGCCCGATTTTAAGGATTTCGTTATTATGAATAAAAATATAAACAGCCATTTTGCCTTGTGGTAATTTGGATGGATGATTCCCTTGCGATTGATACTCTACATCAAAATCTTTGGATTGTTGAAGTGGGTTACCGGCGATTGTAGAAACATCGGTAATCAACCTTGATATTTCATTCACAAGAATTTCAGAATTCATGTACAATCCCTTTCGTGAATTATTTAAAGTAATACTATCATATAATATCGAATTAGTCAACTAAAAAAGCGGCGGGTGCTTCGTTTGAAGCATCCGCCGCTGCCGTTGATCAAGGTTTATGAATTTCGGCGCAACCTGATGATCTGATAAATAGACTTATATTCCGCAACGCATTCAAGCGGCGGCCCCTTACCGTATTTTTTTCACGGTCATCCGAATCGGATATTCTTACTTGCGATTTGGCTGTAAAGCGCGTTCTGCCTGCCACTTTTCAAACGTCCGTTGATTTTCCTCGTCCGCCATATAGGCGCGGATCGCGGGCAGCAGAAACCGTGCGAGCGAGTCAAGCTCGCAGTTTGAAGTGCCTGTCGTTTTGTTTCTTCTCGTCATTCCCCGTTGTTATGTAATGTGCTCGATAGCTTTTCTCCTTGTATTCGGTTATTCAATTTTACTTTCCGCCGCGGTCGTTGTCGTTTGACTTGAACGACGGGGCGGAGTTCTTTTCACGCGATTTGTTTAAGAGAGCGTCGAACTCGGCGGGATAGGCGGCGAGCATATCGCTCACCATCCCGAATGCTTGCTCTTTGCCTTTGGCGCGGCGTTCAGCTTTCTGCAACTGCTCGAAAAGGTCGCTGCGGTCGCGGTCGGCAATAGCCTTTGACTGCCGCAGGGCAACGTTCTCCGTGCGGAGGGCAGAAAGCTCCTCCTCGGCTTGCCGTTTTCGCTTTGGTGTGGGCTTGCTACGCTCCGCCTCGATACCCTGCACGATGCCGTTCAGATATTCCTGCGCTTGCTGATTTGTTTTCTCCGCCGTCTGTTTCGCCTGCGATAGGATTCCATCCGCGTGAATTTGGGCAATTTTCATTTTGCGCTCTGCGTTATGGTCAGCTTCGGCAATGATGTTTTTTGCCTGCCCGTGCGCCTGCTCGACGATCTTCTTCGCCTTGAACTCCGCCGTGTCAAGGTGTTTTGCCTGACTTCCTTCTTTGCCGCGCTGCAAATTCCATTTCGCGCCGACTTCTCGATGCAGGTCTGTCTGCAATGCGGTAAGCGCCTTCCTGTCAAACAGCTTCTTCGCGCACAGTCTGCCGTCCGCAATGGGAATTAAATTCAGGTGCAGGTGCGGCGTGGTTTCGTCCGTATGGACAACGGCAGAAATGATATTGCCCTCGCCGTAGTGCTCCGAAAAGAAGCGGGTGCATTCGGCAAAGAATTGCCGTTGCTCGCTTGGAGATAGCTCGCCAAAGAATTTCCTGTCCGAGCCCACAACGAAGGAGCACATCAGAACGGCATCCTTGCGCACTTTGGTCGGAAGGTCAAGAGCCTCGATCTTATCGTTGATGAACTGCGTGTAGCTGCGCTGCCGTTTGACAATGTGATAGTTGCCGCTCGTGCGCGTGGGGTCTATCTGCGGGTTGCTTGCTTGGTAAGTTTCATCCCGCTCGTTCTCCTGTTCGACGGGCGCAATGTCCGTCTTGTGATACTTTTTCATGTGACACACTAAATAGCTTATAGATTTATCTCCTTTGATTTTTCCTGTTAAAAAGCCTCGCAGAGCCCACTAAACTTCGGAACGAAGTATAGTGGGCTATACTTTCGTCGGCACGAAAAGTGATTGCTTCCCGAAAAGAGGCTTTTGATTTGCTGTAAGCCATCGCTTTGTCATAGCATTACGGCGGTCTGATCGTCGTTTGCTTTCTCATAACTTTCCTCCCAAAATTGTATTTTTCTATCCTTATCCCACACCGAAAGGGCGTGGTCGATAGCCTAAAAAAGGACGCAAAAAAGCCGCTGACTGCTCTTTCCTTGTCACCGACTTTGACCTTGTTTAGCGGTTTCTTTCCGCTCTATGGTGGTCAACCATTCTGTTAAGTTGTAGGGATGTTTCCGTCGCTGAGGGCCGTACTTTCCGAAAAAAAGCGTACACTTATAAAAGCCCATCACGGCACGTGCTTAAACTTGCAATGGCAACGGCGTACTTTCTTAAAAAAGCATATAACGAAAAAAGCCTGTCATCGCGCGTCTTTTCAAACGGCTCGGGTGCGGCGCATGGTGCGCCGAAAACATCGCGGAGAACTTGCTCCGCACACGCGGAACGCATACCTTCCGCGCAACTCTCCTCATTGCAAGGAGACATCTTCATGCCAACTTAGCGGCACGATAAAAAGGCACAGGCAACATTCTCCCCGTACTTTTGCATTATATCATACTTTTCTCGCTCTGTCAATGGAATACGAACGTATGTTTGCAATTTATTCCTTCAATTTTAAAAATCCCTGTTCAAAGGCGCTGCCCGCAAAGGTTTTTTCGCCGACGGAGAAGGCGACGTGGATATACTTTCCCGACTTGTCGAGCTTGACGATTTTCCCTTCGCCGAACTTGGCGTGCAGAACAATATCGCCTTCCGCAAGGGTAGAAAGGTCGAATGCGGGCATCTGTTCTTCGGGCTTTTCTTCGGCAATGGTCGTATAGACGGCAGGATGCGCGGCATTGATTTCCGTGAGCTCGGTTTCCGTTTCATCTTCAAAACTATCCCCGTTTTCCGAAACGCGGGCGCTGACCGCGGCAGCCGCCGCGACCTCTTCATCGAAGGCGGGCGCCTCCATCGTGGCTTGTTGGTTATAGAACAGCTTTTCGTATTCCTCGCGACGGATGGTAGTATCCCAACCGCCGACCTCGTCGGAAATATGCTTTTCGATGCCCGTATAGGACAGGCTCGAATCCTCGTAGCGTTTGAATTTGAAAATCGCGTCGTTCATCAGCGGGGCATTGAACACGCCGAGAGAACACAAAAGTTCAAAATCTTTGACGTTCAGCCCCGTTACCTTTTTGAAAAGCCCCGGCTCTAACTGCGTGATGACGTCTTTGAGCGAGCGTTCGCGGTAATCGGTCAGATACATAAACACCGGCACGCGCGTAGCGAACTTGATGAGTTTTTCCTGTATCTCCTTGCGTTTGGACTTGTATTCCTTCTCTTCTTGCGTCAGTTCGCGCTTTTCTTTCTCTGAAAGTTTCCCCTCGTTCTCCTTCTTCGCCTTTTTGACGTGTTCGGACTTGTTGATGATGGTCGCAATGTCCTGATTGAGCGAGCGGAAGCCCTCGATACGCATGAGTGCGTCCAGCGCGTCCTGATTGCTCAACAAGCGGGCGAGCGTTTCGTTGTCTACGTTGACGAGCAAAGCCGATTCCCAACGCTTGGCAAGCAAAGTTGCGCTTGTTCCCGCCATGGCGATGTCGAGGATGTCCTGCGCGTCCACTTGTTTCATGGTGCTGCCGTCGTAGGCGAGAACAGGTAGGAAGTGAATGAACTCCGCAACCTTCTTTTCGGGGTTGCTCTCCTCGACGTTCAGGCGGCAGGAATAGTCGGAGATCTGCCTGAGAGCCCTGTCGAGCGCGAAATCGAACACATAACATTCCTGCTTCATGATGCGCTTGTCGCCGTTGTCATCGGTAACTTCCCACGGGCTCTGCACGCGGAATGCCGCCTGAAAGTACGTTTCGGGCGATTTTAAGTTGCGCAGCATAAAGATGCCCGTCCACGGACGGATGGTGACTCCCGTTGTCAGTTTCCCGCAGGAGAGAGTGATGGTCTTGCTTTGCAGCGGGTCTTGCATGGAAGCCTGCACGGGCCGCAATGCGTCCAGTCCGATGCCCGCCGCCGTGCCTGCGCACACGTTGACGGTATAATCGTGATAGAAGGCGTTCTGCCGCTGTTTTAAGAGGTTTGCCATCGCCTGACAGCTCGCCACGTTGGGCAAAAACCATAGGGTATGCGTCAAAACGTTCAGAAGCCGCACGTCCGAATAGGGCATGGGAGGGCGCTTGTCCTGCCCCAATTTCAAATCGTCGATGCTCGAGGGCAGATAGGCACCACGGATGAGGTCGAGCCATTTCTGCACCTCGTTCTCATACACAAAGCGGGCGTCGTCACCCTTGCCCTTTGCGGAAAAGAACACGTTGAGGTCAAATTCGTCGTACTCGCCCTGTACGGCGATCTGGCGGATGCTTTCGGGGATGCGGTAGGTGAGCATGACCATGCGCGGCAGCGAAAGGTACGGGTTGTTCGAGCCTATCCAGCTCTCTTTTGCGCGCTGCTCATCCGAATACGTCCAGTTATAGATCTGATCTTCGATGAATTCGCCGCTGTTCAGGGCGCGGAAGGGCGTGCCGGACAAAAAAAGGTAATAGTCCGTCGTGATGGGAAGAAAGGTCTCGTTATAGGCGTTGTCTGCCTCGTCGCGCTTGTATTTTTCCAAGTCGAAGTCGCTGTCCGCTTCTTCGTCGGGGTTGTCGAACAGCTTTTTCGCGTTCTCACGCCATGCACCGAAATGGTATTCGTCGAACACGACGAGATCCCAGTTGTCGCTGTGGATGAACTCGTTTTTTGCCTTGATGCCGCCGTTTTCGTTGGTCCCCAAAAGGTCTTGGAAGGAACCGAACACGACGATTGGGCGGCTTTTATCCGCCTGCTCGTACTGCCTGTCAATGTTGACCTTTTTGTCGTGCGCGTCTTTGTTGGAGATAAACTGCCAGCCCTCAAAATCGACGTGCGTTAAAAGGTCTTCCCGCCAGGCGCTCTCCACGGCAGGCTTGAAGGTGAGCACGAGAACGCGTTTCAAGCCCATTTTTTTGGCGAGCTGATAGGTGGCAAACGTCTTGCCGAAGCGCATTTTGGCGTTCCACAAAAATTTCGGGGCTTTGTTGGGCTCTTCCTTTTTTGCGGAAGCAAAATAGGCCATCGTCTTTTGCACGGCGAGTTGCTGTTCGGGGCGCATTTTGAAGGCAACCGTACGGTTTTCCTGCGTGAAGATACCGTCGCGCACCTGATGGATGGCGGCAAGCACGTCGCGCTCGCTGCAGCGGAACCATTCGTTTTTGTCCTGCCCTTCGTTTAATTGGTAAAATCCTTTGCGTCGCAGGGCGGCATGAATATCATGGTCGGTAAAACAAGTTCCGTCCGCGCGCATGGCGCTCTCTTTCAAGACGATCTGATATGGCACGCCGCTTGTATGTAATTGCTCTTTGACGCGCGTTTCCGCATCGCGGTCGGTGTAGCCGATTTTTAAGTACCCGTCGTGAGAGTAAACGCCTATAAGACGATAGGCGTAAATGGTCGGCGTGACCTTCGGCCGCTGAATGAAAAAGTTTTGTGGCATGGTTATCTCTTCTCAATCAATTCCCATCCCCGAACGCCTTTTGAGGTATTGAGAATGTATTTTTTTCTGCATTCATCACAAGCAATATAAACATCATGTTCGCGGAATCCCGGAATATTGTCATGTTCTTCGATTATTTTCCCTTTTCCGCAAGGGCATTCATATTCATAACGTTCGGTATCTCCGCTGCCCGCGCCATAGCCGCTATGCTCTTCTTGGCTTTCATATATCAATTTTGTTCTCATAACTTCCTCCTTATTCCATTGGCTTTATCATGCTTTCGATAAAGTCGATTTCTTCTTGTGAAAGATCGTATTTTTGATATAGTTCTTCATCTGTCCACGGTTTTGAAAAGTCTTGCATAGGGACAAAGGAATAAGTGGATTGAGTCATATTTTTATTTTTTCTTGCTCCTACCAATGCCCTAAAAAACTTTGTCTCCATATAAGTCTTGACATTACTTGCTGTTTGTTCGCCCGCAAAAGGGCCGATTCGTAAAAAAGTTTCTGTGCAAGCCATATTGGGGCCACACACTTCTGCTTTTCCTATAATTCTGGCCGGAATAGGATATCCAATCTGTCCGGCAGCCCCGTCAGCTTTTGAGATAAATATTTTATATTGCTGAAGCTCATCCACTCCGCGCCCTAAAGCTGATATAGGAATATGCTTATAAATCCGTTTGCCTCCTTCTACACCGAGCATCTTACAAGTTTTATCAAGGTTTTCTGTTTCTACAAAATCAGAGTGAAACGCATAAGGATTTCGTGAGCTAACAATACTCGCAAAACTTTCTTCTTTGAAAGCGGTAACTTTTCTAATAATAGAGATCATTTCATTATATCTGATAAACACGTCGGTTCCATTCTCCAATAAGGGCCTTTCCGACATGGCGGTGATGTTACCCTTATTGTGAGAAAAAACTTTGCATAAGCCCTTTTGCTCCCGATCCCATAGAAAGTAGCATACGCCCCCTTCGATGGCAACGCCGGGGAAACATTCGCTTGCATCACCAAAGTCATGGATCTCTCTTATCCTGTCGTCATGCAACATTTCATTTCTAAAGTCATCCAAGCCTTTCCCGCCTGTAAACCATCGAGACGGAATGATCATTGTTAAATAGCGCGGTTTCAGCTTTTTGGCTTGTTCTACAAAGTGCTGGTATATCGGCATAGCGCTTGAACCTGTTCCTCCCCCGTCGCTCAACTGATAGGGCGGGTTGCCGATGATCACATCAAATTTCATATTGAAAAGTTTCTCCGGGGTTATCGTGTGAATAAATTCGTAGGCGTACGTCTCTAATTCGCCGCCGCGGTCGTATTCTTTTTGGCTTGCGCCGCAATAGATACATCTGCCGTCTTTCCACGTATGCGGAATGCGCTTATAGCGGATATTCCCTTCGGCAGTATCGAAATAGCTTACCGAAAATTCGCTGTTCGGGTATTTACTGCAATAAACGCCGCGGCGGGATAGCAGGCTTGTAAGCTCCGTAATGGCGATGCCGAACAGCTGTTTTTGGAAGATGTGGTCGATGCGCTCCTGCAAATCGGGGAATTGTGGCTCTAATCCTTTGATGAGCCGCTTTGCGATTTCCCGCAAAAAAACGCCCGTCTTACAGGCAGGATCTAAAAATGTCGTGTCGGGATTTTTGAACAGCTCCTGCGGCAGCATATCCAACATCTGATTGACGATTTCGGGCGGCGTAAATACTTCGTCGTTGGAAAGGTTGGCTAGACAGGATAGCACGTCGGGGTTATATACTTTATTAAACAGACTTTCAGCCATTTTCCTGCACCCTCCTGTAGTGAGAAATATACCGCTTCAAAAATTTGCCTTCATCGCTCGGCTTGGCGTCGAACATCGATTGCTGTTTTGCATTGTGCTTTTCGTCATCCTGGGCAAGCAATTCCGCAAACGTATAGTCGCACCGCTGTATTTGGCTACCCGTTATAAACGACCATTCGGAAAAGACGATAGGCCCTTTCGTGTCGTTGCCGTTTTCGTCCACGCACATAAGGGTGAGCGCGTTTCCGCACACGATATTGCGGGAAAGGATGAATCTGACCGCTTCACGCGTTTCGTCGCTGCAATCTTTTTTGCATACGGCGGTGTACTCTTTATTCCATATCCCGAACATCCGCTCGCGGCAGGCAATCACATTGTCAATCAAAATATCCACGCCGTAAATGCTGCTTGCCGCAAGTACGGCGTTTTTTTCGTAGTCTAAATGGCTTTTGCCGTACTTTTTTCGCACAACGGCGAGCTTTCGCGTCAGAATTTCGGCAAGAAAATTGCCGTCCCCGCAGGCAGGCTCTAAAAATCGGCTGTCTATGCGTTCTGTTTCGTCTTTCACGAGGCCGCACATTGCCTTTACTTCCCGTTCCGCCGTGAATACTTCCCCGTGGTCGCGCACGCGCTCTTTCGATTTGGTTTGTCCTCTTGCTTTACTATTGTTCATATTCATGTGCGTACTTTTTACTATCGTGATAATATTATAACACAATAGTAAAAGAACGTCAACACGAAAGTTTTAATATGTGGTACTCGAAAGGAATAAACTATAACTATAGTTTTAGTTTGCGAGGGCTATGGTTATGGAAAAGAGCGAAATTGCCAACAGGATCAAAGAATTGCGGGAAGCAAAAAAGATGACACAAAACGCTTTGGCAAACGCAGCCGGCGTGTCTCCGACATATATTTATCAGTTAGAGCGTGGCGAAAAGAGCCCGACGGTCGAATACCTCGATCACATTTGTTGGGGGCTTGGGCTGACGCTGAAAGAATTTTTCGACTATCCCAACGAGGAAGAAAATTACACATTCCGTCTCGCATCCCTCTCACCCTCCCAACGCCAACTTCTGGTCGCCTTTTTGAAGAGTTTGTAAAACGCCAACCCCCGAGCCGATTCCGGCTCGGGGGTTGGCGCGTTATCGGTATATATAGATCGTTTTTTGGCAAACAATTACTACTATAATAGCAATTACACGAAGAAAAAATGCTAAAAGGCTTGCGAAAAGTAAATTTCTATGCTATACTATTCATAAGGAGGGCACCCATGTCTATCGTCAACCGTGAAAATGTTTTAGACCTTTTATATTCCTACAACCCGTGGTGGAGGACGGGCTTTATTCAAAAGGAGTTCGTCAAGCCCATGCACCGCTTTGCCTATTTTGAAGCATTCCGCTGTATGATGCGCGAGGATATCCGTCGCTCCGTCGTTCTGTGCGGCGCCAGGCGCACGGGCAAGACGACCATCATGTATCAGGCGATCTCCGCACTTTTGGAGCAGGGCGTTTCCCCCAAGGATATCCTCTTTGTCTCCTTCGATCACCCGCTCTTGAAGCTGTGTTCGGTGAATACCGTCATGGAGACCTTCCGTTCCAATATCTCTGCCAGCGAGACGGTGTACTGCTTTTTCGACGAGATCCAATATGCCGCCGACTGGAACAACTGGCTGAAGATCTTATACGACACCGACCCGAAGATCAAGATCATGGCGACGGGCTCGGCAAGCCCCATCCTTTCGGACAAGACGAGCGAGAGCGGTCTGGGGCGCTGGAAGGTCATCCATGTGCCGACGCTCTCCTTTTACGAATACTGCGAGCTGCTGCAAATTTCCGTGCCGCCGCTGCCGCAGGACATCAAGCCCACGCAGCTATACCTGCGCGACGAGCGCGAACAGCAGGATATTCTGCGCAAGCTCTCCGCGCTGCAAGTGCATTTTATCCGCTATCTGCAGGTGGGCGGCTTCCCCGAGCTCGCTTTGAGCAAGGACGATCTGTACGCCCAGCGCGTTCTCCGGGAAGATATCGTCGATAAGGCATTGAAGCGCGATATCCCAGCCATCTACGGTATCCGCAACATCGCCGATATCGAGCGTATCTTTTTGTACCTCTGCTACAATTCTTCCAATATTATCAACTTGCAGACGATGGGCAAGGAGATGGACGGTGTCAGCCGCACGACCATCGAAAAGTATATTGGGTATCTGGAGAGCGCCAGCCTTATCTATGTAAGCCCGCTCGTCACATTAGACGCAAAGAAGGTTTTAAAGAATCAGAATAAGATCTACATTGCCGACGCAGCCATGCGCAACGCCGTTCTGATGAAGGACGACATCACCAACGATCCCGAGGAGCTGGGGCTGATTGCGGAAACCGCCGTCTATAAGCATATCAAGGCGTTTTACTATGAAGATGCGCCCACGGTCGGTTACTACCGCGGCGGCGGGAAGGGCAAGGAGATCGATATCGTCGTCAAGTCGGAACGTTTCGAGCCCATCATGATCGAGGTCAAGTACCGCGAGCAGGCGAAGATCGCGGAGGACGACGCCATCGTGACGGAGGCGGGCGCGAAGCATCCAAACCTTCTCATCACCAAGCGCCCGGAGGACTTCGGGCTTCATTCCTACGGCGAAAAGAGCGTCTACCGCATCCCCGCGCCAGCGTTCCTGTACCTTCTCGGCTATGTAGAGCAGGTGAGGAATAAAAATTATAGACAAAAATAAAAATATAGGCAAAATTACTTGACGAAATCGTCGTTTTATGTTAAACTACAATCAAAAATAAATGGTTTCGTTCTGTTCTACGAACTTTGACCAAAGGAGCTTTGTCTTGATAAGGGATAAAATTGTAGAAGCCTCTATTGAACTTCCAGATGATCTTGCCTATAAGATTGTTTGTTGTCTGAGAGAAGCGCTTGAAGATGATGTGTCAAGTTTTTTAGCGTCTTCAAATTTAGTAACACATAATGGGCTTCGTTCGTTAAAAGGAGACTTTATACATACTCGCCTGCAAACAGAACTAGGCAGCAAACAAATCGAGGTTGTACCTTTATGCCGCTCTGGATGGAAAAGCCGATTAGTTATTGACCGTGAACACAAAAGAGTCTATAGTGTAATCAGTGAAGGCAGAATGAAGCAAGTCGCTAAAGAAGCAAGGCATCGCAATGTTCCGCATTACGCGCTTCTTTTTGCTTATAATCTTAATTCAAAGGTGCGTGCTCCGCATAAACAAATGTCCATGTTCGATGAGTATCCCTTTTCTGATGAAATCATGACAAAGGGATTTGACAAGCTCGTAGGTGGAATATTAAACACAAATGAAAATTATCAATATTGCGTCATTACATATGAAGTAATTGATAGAGAACTATCTGACTGTCAAGTTATAATTTTAGATCGTGATTTGGATGTCGCGGCAAAGAAAAGCTTAAACAGATATATCACGCCCGAATATTCAGCTTTAACAAGTCAACATTCTTCTATAAAGGGCAGCGATAGCTCTGTACCACGTGTTAAACTAAAAAAGCGGGAATCCAATATTACAACCCCGCTAGTTTCTCTTAAGGAAGAAGAAAAACAAGCATAGAAGGACGAGTAAGCTATGACCAATACGCAAAAAATCAACGGAGATCACATAAAAAGCGCGAGACTTTTTAGAGGGCTATCGTTATCTGATTTGTCTAATAAAACTGGGATAACTAAACAAGCATTATCGTTGTATGAAAATGAAACTATAAGGCCAGAGATTAGTAAGCTCGTTGCAATTGCACAAGCTCTTGATTTCCCCATAGAGTATTTTATGAGCCTTGACAATTTTCAAGTCAAAACAGAATCGACCTATTTTAGGTCCTTATTGAGCACACCGAAAATTGCAAGAACTGCACAGAGTGTACGAGTTGAGTTTATAGCAAAAATCTATGAGATACTGATAGACTACGTTGACTTTCCTGACAGAAATTTCCCGGATATTGCTTTTAGCGGAAGAAATGCTTTTAGCGAGTGCGCGGATGAAGAGGAAACTTCTGAAATTGAATCAATTGCGACCCAATGTAGAAAGTTTTGGGGATTAGGATTTGGTCCAATCGTCAATTTGCAAAAAACGGTAGAAAGCAACGGAATTATTATCACGTCCTTATTTACAGATAAAGATGAAATCGACGCATTTAGTCAAAGAACAATAATTAATGGAAACTCAGTATATATAATTGTTTTGAATTCAACTAAAAATAATGTTCGAACAAGGTTTGACATTGCTCACGAGTTGGGACATATCTTTTTGCATCCCTGGAGCGAGAATATTGAGGAGCTTTCTAGACAGGAATTTAAAGAACGTGAGTCTCAAGCAAATAAATTTGCTGGAGCCTTTTTGTTGCCTAGAGAATCATTTGGTAATGATGTTAGCCACTATCCTACAAAATTAGAATACTATCTTCATTTAAAAGAAAAATGGAACGTTTCTATTCAAGCGATGATTTATAGAACGCACCAACTTAAGATAATTTCAACTACACAGTATCAGTATTTAATGAGACAAATTTCCAAGCGTGGCTGGCGTTCATGCGAGCCGTACGATAGACCATTTGATATTGAGAAGACACTTCTACAGGAAGCAATAGAGTTGCTTTTTTCTTCTGGAGAAATGAAACCATATGATTTAATGACTGCCTTAAAGAGTAAAGGACTGTATATGCGTCATGAGGATGTAGAGGATTTATTATCCATAGAGCGGGATTCGCTTAAAGAGACTACATCTGTTCCTAAACTGATTAGATTAAAATAAGACATAACATGAAAGCCGTAATTTACGCCCGATTTAGTTCGGAAAAACAGAACGAGGCGAGTATCGAAGGGCAGCTCCGCGAGTGCTTGGAGTACGCCAACTTCAACGGGATAGAGGTCATCGGGAATTACATAGACAGGGCGCAGTCGGCAAAGACCGATCATCGCCCCGAATTCCAGCGCATGATCAAAGACAGCTACAAGCACGTCTTCGACTGTATCATTGTCTGGAAGCTCGACCGCTTCGCCCGCAACCGCTACGATTCCGCTTACTATAAAAACGTGCTTAAAAAGAATGGCGTGCGCGTCATCTCCGCTAAGGAGAGTATTTCTCAGGGCGCGGACGGCATATTGCTCGAATCTATCCTCGAAGGGTTTAAGCGTTCAAATGGACATAATATATCTAATTTAAGAACAAAGCAGCCAATTCAGTGTAAAGTAAAAGCCATCGGAGACAATATCCGATGGCTTTTATCATGAAACAGTCTTCAAACATCGATTCTTTGAAAATTCTCCATTGACAGATTACAGCTCACGGTAGACAAGATCGCATAGACAGCAATACCTATAACAAGTGCTACGAGCTTTGCGCCTGTATTTTCGGAATTGAGTCCGTTCAGGGTTGTAGAATAGAGCGGTGTTACCCAACGCAAAGCGATAAAAACGCTGATTAGCAAAAATATAACAACTGCACCTATTACGAAAGGGGCTCCGATTTTGTCGGGGGTTTTGAAATAACAGGGGAAGAAGATCAGATTGAATATGCCGAGCAAAATCGCCCCGTTGCCTACCAAAACAAGATTCGCCGATATTCCCGCTTGGTTGACATACTGCTCCGCAGGCAAAATTGCTCCTTTGACTGCGCCGATAATTCCCACAAGCAATAAAATTATACACTGCAATCCAATCGTTACGAGTATTTTTGCAAGAGGAATATGCTCCTTTTTTACGGGCAGTGCGCAGGAAAACGCAATATCACCGTTTTCCCTTGTCATCATACAGCAGAAAAATACCGAAAGGCAAGAGAAAAAGAAAATGACTTCATACGGATAATTCGGCACAAATACAAGCGCGGCAAAGGCGAGAAAGATAAAAGCCGTAGGGTGCAAGCATAAAGCTATTTCTTTTTTAATCAGATTCAGCATACCTTTTCTCCTCGTTTGCCTTTTCCAAATGAACTATGATATTGTCTATCGTTGCGTCTGCAAAAGTAACTCCGTTCAATCTTTGCGTATCGTGCGGAAGAAGTCCTTCATATCCTTCCTTTACCGACTTGACACCGATGGCATTTGCTGCCGTTGCGTCTGCAAGAGAAGAAAAATGCGCCAACTTATATTGATCAAGCAATTCTTTTAGCGGACACGCCGCAAGAATTTTCCCTTGCGAAATATAAACGATATCGTCTGCAATTCGCATAAGATCTGACGTTATGTGCGTAGAGAAAAGAACCGATACGCCTTCTTCGCGTACAAGCTGTAAAATAATGTCGCAAAACTCTTCACGGGAAAGCGGATCGAGACCGCTTGTCGGCTCGTCCATAATGAGCAATTTTGCTCCGTGCGAGAGGGCGAGGGCAAGCGCAAACTTTACCTTCATTCCTTCGGAAAGCTCTTTTACCTTTTTACTTTCAATAAGCTCGAATTGCGAAAGGAATTTTTCATATTTACTTTGATTCCAAGTCGGATAAAAAGGCGCGTATGCTTTGCGTATTGCTACGAGCGTATTCATAGGATAATATCGAAAACCGCCTCCGACATAACCTATCATTTGTTTAACAGCCATTTCCTCTTTGAGAAAATCTTTCCCAAAAGCAGAGACGCGTCCTTCTGCATTGATAAGGCGCAAAATACCCTTAATTGTTGTGCTTTTCCCTGCGCCGTTTCTTCCAATAAGTTCGGAAATATGTCCCTGCTGTACACAAAAACTAACTTTGTCCAGTGTAAATTCAGGATAGACTTTCTTCAATTCTTTTACTTCAAGCGCGTTCATTTTTCCTCTTTATCTCCGCTTTTAACTTGATTGACTGCATTCCAAAGCGTTTCCATATATGAAAACGGCTGCAAAGCAATACCTTGCCCTTTGTCTGCCATTAAAACCAAAGAATCTCCGGTATTTAACGAAAACATATCCCGCACCTCTTTTGGAATGACAATCTGCCCTTTGGGGCCGATTTTTACCGTAGTCAAAAACTTACCTTCGGGGAAATTCTCCATAATACACTCCTTTGGTATAATTAGTATTACTTTTCTTACTTATTATAACTCGTGATGTGTTGTGTGTCAAGCAAAAGTAGATAATTAAACGCGCACACCACAAAAAGTGTAAACATATGTTCGTATTTTACTTGACAAATAGGTTTGTACTGTGATATAATGCGAATGTATCGGAGAAGATACAAGAAAAATGCCCGTATCGGTGAAAGAAACGAGAGGTTGAGTCTGTTCCCATTGCCTTATGCAGTTTGCGACTGTTCGGCTATATGGCTTTAACGGACTGGATCGGCTGGCGGCGAATCGGCCGTAAAAGCGGCATTTTGAAAAACAAAAAACGGTACCCGAGCAGGTTGGTTTCCGATTTAGCCCTGCACTTCTTTATAGTGTTGCGCAGTTACTTGCGAGCTTGCGACGACGGGTTGTGAAGAATAACTGTTTTGTTGCGCTGTGACCTGAGAAACTTTCAGTAGCCGACGGCAGTTGTCACTGTTTATAACGGGCGGTTTTTACGACCGCTTGCGGTGGAGTAAATTACTTCCGCCGTTGCTTTTGTTGCGTTTTTTAGCGTAGACAAGAGCTGTTATAAGCATACCGTTTTTAGGACAATTCATAGTCATTTCGGTCCATAGGAAGGTAATGCTTTCTATGGACTTTTTGTTTTATTTCGCGCTATCTGCCTACCGCCTTACACCGTAGGAATAGATAGAAAAATAAAAAATTTGGAGGAAAGTTATGAGCAAGATAAAAACAATCAGACCGCCGTGATCGTGAAACCAAACAGAAAGTAACAGCCGTAAAACGGCAAGCAAAAATTTTATTACTTTGAGGGCTCCCGCAAAAGATTGCGTAACAAGATTTTGTGGGAAAAGGAGAAACAACGGAGCGAAATGTGCGGCGACGCTTGCGGCGCTGCACGGAAAGCAAAGTTTGTTTCGACGCGAAGTATAGCCCACTATACTTCGTTCCGAAGTTTAGTGGGCTCTGCGAGGCTTTTTAACAGGAAAAAATCAAAGGAGATAAATCTATAAGCTATTTAGTTTGTCACATGGAAAAGTATCACAAGACGGACATTGCGCCCGTCGAACAGGAGAACGAACGCGACGAAACCTATCGGGCGAGCAACCCGCAGATCGATTGCTCACGCACGAACGGCAACTATCACATTATCAAGCGGCAGCGCAGCTACACGCAATTCATCAACGATAAGATCGAAGCTCTCTACTTGCCTACGAAAGTTCGGAAGGACGCCGTGCTTATGTGTTCTTTCGTCGTGGGTTCGGACAGAGAATTTTTCAAAAGTTTATCAGTACGGGAACAGGAAAAATTCTTTGCGGATTGTACTCGTTTTTTTGCAGACAGATACAGCGAAGGCAATATTATCTCGGCGGTCGTACACATGGACGAAACTACGCCGCATCTGCATCTGAACTTAATCCCGATTGCTGACGGCAGACTCTGCGCCAAGCAACTGTTTGACCGCAAGGCATTGCAGGAATTGCAGACTGACTTTTATTCTGTCGTGGGAAAGAAATGGAATTTACAACGCGGCAAGGAAGGAAGTCAGGAGAAGCACCTCTCCACGGCAGAGTATAAGGCGAAGAAAATTGTCGAGCAAGCGCGCGGGGAAGCGAGCGGCATACTCGCAGAAGCCGATCAAAAAGCGGAGCGCAAAGTGCAGATTGCCAGACTTCACGCGGACGGCATTGTATCACAGGCGGAACGGACGGCGGAAAAAGCCAAACGGCAAGCGCAGGAATATCTGGACGGGATTGTGCAAGGCATCGATGCAGAGCGCAGCAAGCCTACGCCGAAACGCAAGAAACAAGCCGAAGAAGAACTTGTCTCTCTTCGCACGGAGAATGCCGCCTTGCGTCAATCGAAAGAAATTGCCGACCGCGACCGCAGCGACTTGTTCGAACAGTTGCAAAAAGCCGAGTGGCGCGCCAAAGGCAAGGAACAGGCATTCGGGATGGTAAGCGATATGCTTGCCGCCTATCCGGACGAGTTCGACGCTTTGTTAAACAAATCGCGACAGAAGAAAGCAGAGCCCTATTATAAAGGTAACAGCCGTGGCAACGACCGCGGTGGCAAGTAACAAAGGAACAAAAAACTGACCGCGGCGCAGGTGTCCTATCGGAGAAAATGAGTAAAGGGATTGAAAGAGCGTCTGCGGCAGAAGAACGGGAAAAAGTCCGTATGAAACGGAAACGCGTACAATGGCGCGAGAGGAGAAATAATTATGAAAAAACCATTGACATGATAAGTAAATATTGGGAGGATATCGACCACGGGGAAAATAAAGCAGCAAATGTGTGCGGAGCTCAACTCTGCACCCACCTCTATGAGCGAATATGAGATCGGGGGAAGAAAATACATCGTTGTGAGCCATTATGTCGGAAACAAGGACTTCAAAAAGGTATTCGACGATCTGGCTTTCAGTCAGGTGCTTGCGGATATGCAAAATTCCGTAAGGTGATTTGTATCGGGCGGCTTGAAATTTTCGGTGTGCCGTGCTATAATCATGGCACATTGAAAATTCAGGCTGCTTTGATTCGAAGGAGTAAAAGAATGCAATCAAAGCAAAACAACAAAGACTACATTGTCGGAATGTATGTAAGACTCAGCCGCGACGACGAGCGCGCAGGAGAATCTCTCTCTATCGAAAACCAAAAAGCCATTCTTTCGGAATATATAGAAACGCAGGGTTGGACGCTCCACGACATCTATGTGGATGACGGTATTTCGGGAACGACGTTTGAAAGGCCGGGCGTTAAGAGATTGCTTGAAGACGCAAAGCAAGGCGTCATCAATACGATCCTTGTAAAAGACATGAGCCGTTTCGGAAGAAACTATATCATGGTCGGGCAGTATCTCGATTACATCTTTCCCTCGTTCGGCATACGGTTTGTGGCGCTTTCGGACAACATCGACACGGAGAATAAGGATACCCCCGCGATGGACATGATGCCGATCACCAACGTATTCAATGAATGGTGGGCGGCAACTACGAGTAAGAAGCTGCGCGCCGTCCGCGTTAAGAATGCTAAGGAAGGCAAAAACGGAATGTCCCACGCGCCATACGGCTATATTCTCGGAACGGATGAAAAGCGCACACTGCAAGTCAATCCAGAGACCGCACCCGTTGTCAGGCGCATCTTTGAGATGCGTGCGTGCGGCATGACGCCGAGAAAGATAGCGGATATTCTCAACGTGGAAAAAGTTCTTACGCCCAACGATTACAGAATTGCAACGACGGGCATCAACGGCGTGCGGAATTCTTCGCATCTGTGGCATACGACCGTATTGAGAACGCTTCTGAACAATCAGGCTTACATCGGCAATTTAGTCCAGCACAAGTCGACTACAATTTCATATAAAAACCACAAGTGGCAACGCCGCCCCGAAGAAGAATGGATCCTTGTCGAAAACGCGCACGAGGCTATCATCTCGAAAGAGTTGTGGGATAAGGTTAAGGAAGTCGAAAAAGCCGTAGGACACGGAAAGCACACCGCGAGAGGCTATATGCACCCGTTGTCGGGACTGATGTTCTGTGCAGACTGCGGTGCAAAAATGCGGCTGGGTTGGAATACGACATACATAAAACGGCTTGGCAGAGAAAATACGTATTTCAACTTCAATTGCGGAACAAAGTCGCGTATGGGCTCGTCTGCCTGTTTCAGTCACTTTATCCCCGTACCTGTTTTGGAACAGATCGTAAAACAAGACGTTGCTGCAAAAGCCAAGATGATCATTGGGCGTGAGGCTGAATTCAAACAGCGGTATTTACAGCGGCAGACGACTCTTGCAGACGCCAATCAAGCTGAGGTCAAGAAAGAGTTGAAAAAAGCCGAAAAGCGATTGCGTGAACTCGAAAAGCTGATCGAAGCCGCATTTGAAGAGAAAGTTGCAGGAAAGATACCCGAAAACGTGTGTATTAAGTTGATTGAAAAGTACACCGCCGAACAGACGGAATTGCAAGAAAAGATGGTTTCACTTAACGACGGGCTTAAAGAAGTAACACAAGCCAAGACAGATGTGGACGAATTTATCCGCAGACTGAAACTGTACTTTGATTCGCCCACGCTGACGCGCGAGATGTGTTTGGCACTATTCGACAGACTCATCATTGGAGGCAAAGAAACGGTCACGGGCAAGCCGCAGGAAATCCACATCTATTATAAGATCGACATCGACTCGGTTTTATCCGTCTGACAACTTAAAACCCTAAAATAAGTTTTATGTCCATTTGACTTGTTAGAAGGCTATGCCGAGTACTACTCCGCCGAGCTTTCCGAGAAGGTCAAGCGCGGCATGACGGAGAATGCACTCAAAGCAAAGAGCAACGGTGTGCGCCCTCCATTCGGCTATTATGTGGACGATACCGACCACTATCAGATAGACGAAACACTTGCGCCCGTCGTTAAGGAAATTTTTACGCTCTATCTCGATGGTATGCGCGTAAATGACATTGCCAAACATCTCAACGAGCGTGGCATTAAGCATAAGGGTTTTGAGATGAAGTACAACGCCGTGTTTCGCATTCTCACCAACAGCAAGTATATCGGCGAGTATAAATTCGGCGACATCGTAATTCCCAACGCCATTCCCGCAATCATAGACGAAGCAACGTTCAACAGCGTACAACAGCGTATGGCGAGAAATAAAAAAGCTCCTGCAATGCACAGGAGCGAGGACGACTATCTGCTCACCACAAAGCTCTTTTGCGGTAAGTGCGGAGCGATGATGACGGGCGTTATTGGGACGAGCCATACTTCTCGGCAGTACCGATACTATAAGTGCAACCACGCGAAACAGGGCAAGTGCGACAAAAAGTCCGTCCGAAAGGAATGGCTGGAAGAGCTTGTGCTGGACGAGATAAAGGAATTGCTTTCAAGCGACGAGGTAGTAGAAGAACTTGCCGACCGCGTCTATGAATTGCAGCAGCAAGAGGACAATGCGGCAGCTTCCATTCAGATACAGCTCACGGGCGTGGAGATCAAACTGAACAATCTTGTGGAGGCGATCACACAGGGCATTTACTCTTCTGCGACAAAGAAGGCGCTGGACGAGTTGGAAGAGCGCAAGAGAAATCTTGAAATAGAGCTGTTCGAGGCGCAGATGCGTAACCCGGTGCTCACCAAGGAGCAGATATTGTTTGCGCTCCACAACTTCCGCAAGATAGACATCTCCACGCAGGAAGGCAAGCAGCGGCTGATTGACGGCTTTGTAAACAGCATTTACTTATATGACGACCATTTCGTCATTACATACAATTACAAAGGCCAGAGCAAGACGGTAACGTTTGAAGAAGTAAATAGTTCGCCTTTAACCTCAAAGGGGTCACCACGAAGCGGATGGCAATAAGCCATCCGCTTTTTCGTGGTGACTCCATCGGGCGAAAAGCTAAGCGCGGTGACGCGATTGGCGCCGAGGCGCAGCAACCGCTATTCCGTTCCTTACGCGTGAGGAGACAACGAAAAGGCGAGATATTTTAAATAATTTTAAAAAATCTGCGCAAAATAGCGGTATGAGCAAAAAACGTAAAAAGAATGCCGACCTCAGGGGCGACGAGGCGCTTTGCGCCGGCCTTATAAGCGCAAACGAATACACGGGCTATGTTCAGCACATTCCCGTCACGAACGAGGACATAGAGCTTTATAAGCGTATGTACGGCGGAGGAACTTTTTCTCCCGACGACATAGGAGGCTGAACGGGCTTCTGCACACAGGAGAGTAGAGAAACATCGGACGGCAGCTCTTTTGTTCCGCTTTATGCCTGTCGGTAAGCGTATGCCGAAAATGCGTTAAATGCGGCATACTGCCGTACCAATTGAATAAAATATTTGTATGCGCCTGAGCGGGCGCGCAATCTGCGCGCCCGCTCAGGCGCTTTTTTATGCCGCCTTGCGGCACATTTTATGAACGTTTCGCGGCGCCGCGGCATAAGCTAAAAGTATCTTATGAAAGGTCTGCATTTCAAAAAACGCGCATATTTTACCGCGCGTTCCCTTAAAAAATCGGGCGTAAAGGTGTGCGGCGACGTTCTTGTGAGCGCCGATTCAAAAATCGAGCGCGGCGCCGAACTTTACGGCCCGTGTATTGTTTCAGGCGCAAGCGAAATTCGCGCGGGCGCAAAAATAATGCCCTTTTCGCACATAGAAAACAGCCTTGTGGGCAAGGGCGCGGTGATACGTGCGAGCACCCTGATAAATTCGCGCGTGGGTGCAGATTGCTCCGTGGGGCCTTACGCCTTTCTGCGGGCGGGGGCAGACATAGGCGAAGGGTGCCGCGTGGGCGACTTCGTCGAAATTAAAAACTCCACGCTCGGCACGGGATGCAAGGCGGCGCACCACGCTTACATAGGCGACGCCTCTCTGGGCAAGTGTGTAAACGTGGGCTGCGGCGTGGTGTTCGCCAATTACAACGGTATGGTAAAGGCTCGCAGCATAGTGGGCGACGGCTGTTTTATAGGCTGTAACTGCAACATAGTTGCGCCCGTAAAGCTGGGCGCGGGGGCGTACGTTGCGGCGGGCAGCACCGTAACTCGCGATTTGGCGCCCCTTGACTTCTGTATCGCGCGCCAGCGCGAAAAAATCAGGCCGCGCGGAGCGGAGGGGAGGTACAAAAACGGGCAGATACTTCGGAACTGACGGCTTCCGCGGTGAGGCGGGCAGCTCGCTCACCGCAGAACACGCATACAAAATCGGCAGGTTCTTGGGCTGGTACTTTGCCCGCTCGTGCGGCAAAAGGTGCAGGGTGGTGATTGGTAAGGATACCAGAAGGTCGTCGTATATGCTCGAATCGTCGCTGGTTTCGGGGCTCACGGCCTCGGGCGCCGATGCGCACATAATGCACGTGACGACGACCGCCTCGGTTTCGTACATAACCCGCACCGACGGCTTCGACTGCGGAATAATGATTTCCGCCTCGCACAACGCTTTTTGCGATAACGGCATAAAACTGATTGGCGCGGGCGGCGAAAAGCTGGACGACGAAATTGTTGCCGCGCTCGAAAATTACCTCGACGGCATTATGCCCGAAGGGTTGTCGTCGCTCCCTGCGGCGCGCGGCGCGGATATCGGCAGTTCGCTCGATTACGTATGCGGCCGAAACAGGTATATAGGTCACCTGATTGCTCTCTCCGTCTGCTCGTTCAAAGATTTGAGGGTGGGGCTGGACTGCGCCAACGGAAGCGCCTGGCAGATTGCCAAGGCGGTGTTCGACGCGCTCGGCGCAAAGACGTATGTGATAGGCGACGAGCCGAACGGACTGAACATAAACGAGAGCGGCTCTACCTCGACGGGCCGTTTGCGCGCAATGGTGCGCGAGCTGGGGCTGGACGCGGGCTTTGCCTTCGACGGCGACGCCGACAGGTGCATTGCCGTAGACGAGCGCGGCGAGGTGATAGGCGGCGACGGCGAAATGTATATACTCGCCCGCCGCCAGAGGGAGCTTGGCGAACTGAATGATTGCGGCATAGTAGCCACCGTAATGAGCAATTCGGGCCTCGTTTCCGCGCTTGAAAAGCAAGGAATTGCGTGCGCTTTGACGCAGGTTGGCGACAGGTTCGTATACAAAAAGATGTGCGAAACGGGCTCAACTCTCGGCGGCGAAAAGTCGGGGCACATAATAATAGCAAAGTACGGCGCCGTGGGCGACGGACTTGTGACGGCAATCAAACTTCTTGAATGCGCCGTCTGCCGCGGGGTACCGCTTTCGGCGCTTTTGAAGGGTTACAAGGCCCTGCCGCAGGCACAGCTTTCCGTTCGGGTGGCTGACAAGGAGCGCGCCTTTCTGGCGGGAGTGGAAAAGTTTGCCGACCGCGTAATGCGGGAGGAGGGTTGCCTGCGCGTGAACGTGCGCCCTTCGGGCACGGAGCCGTGCATACGCATTATGGCCGAGGCGGAAGAACAGTCGGCCTGCGCCCGTGCCGTGGCGCGGATAGCGCGTTATTTAAGGGATATACAGGGGTGAATTGAATTTTATGTGCGGAATAATAGGCTGTACGGGCGTAAAAAACGCCGCTAAAATTCTTTATAGGGGACTGGAAGATTTGGAGTACCGCGGCTACGACTCCGCGGGCATTGCCGTGCTTGAAGGCGGCAGCATACATACCGTAAAGAGAAAGGGCAGGGTCAGCGCCCTTAAATGTGCGGCAGAGGAACTTTGCGGCACCTCCGGCATAGGGCACACGCGCTGGGCGACGCACGGCAGACCGTCTGACTGCAACGCACACCCCCATTCTTCGGGCAGATTTTCAGTCGTTCACAACGGCATAATAGAAAACTACGCCGAACTGCGCTCCGAGCTTATTGCCGAAGGCTACGCCTTCTTTTCGCAGACGGACAGCGAGGTGGTGGTGCACCTTCTGAACAAATATTACGAAGGCGACCTCAAAGCCGCCGTTATAAGCGCGGTGCAAAGGCTCAAAGGCGCGTTTGCTCTCTGTATTCTGTGCGAGCAGTTCGAAGGCTTCGTCGCGGTGAAATACCGCAATCCCATAATCGTGGGAACGGGCGGCGGAGCGGCGTTTGCGGCGAGCGATATGCCCGCCCTTTCGGGGCTTGCCGAAAGCGTTGCCGTTTTAAAAGACGGGCAGATTGCCTTCGTCACCGCCAAAAAAATTTCGGTATGCGACTTCGGCGGCGAGGCGGCCGGACTTACTTTTTCGCCCATACCCGCGGCGGCGCGCTCGGTCAGGCTGGGCGGCTTTCCGCACTTTATGATAAAGGAGATAAACGAAATTCCCGCCTCGGTCAAAAATACCGTGCGCGCCTTCTGCGACGAAGGTTGCCAGGGCAAACTTGCGCGCGCGGCGAAAAAGAGGGGCGGTTTCAGGGACGTGATGATATGCGGCTGCGGCACGGCATACCACAGCGCGCTTGCGGCGGCCTATTGCGGCGAGGAACTTTTGGGCATACCCGTCCGCGCCGAAACGGCGGGCGAATTCCGCTACAAAAAGACGGCGACGGGCGCGGGAACGCTGTTTATAGCCGTCAGTCAGAGCGGCGAAACTGCCGATACGGTAGAGGCCGCCCGCGCGGCAAAGGCGGCGGTAAAAATTCCCGTCATC